>JADFRC010000085.1 GCA_022561455.1 Chloroflexota bacterium
AGCATGGCGACGTCCGCCGTGACGTTCTCGAGCCGCGCGCCCGCGAAGCGCTCGTCGCGCCAGCGCTCCAGCCACGCGAACACGGTCGCGGCGTTGGCGGCATTCGCGATGAGCATGAAGCGCTCGTCGGCGAGCCGGTACACGATGCCGTCGTCGATGATGCCGCCGTCCTCGTTGCACACCAGGCCGTAGCGCGCGCGGCCGAGCGGCATCGCTTCGCCGATGTCGGCCGTGTGGACCCAGTCGAGGAGCGCGCGGGCCTCGGCCCCATCGACCAGGATGCGGCCCATGTGCGAGACGTCGAAGACGCCGGCGCCGGTGCGGACGGCGCGGGCCTCGGCCAGGATGCCGTCGTACTGCACGGGCATGTCGTAGCCCGCGAACCCCACCATGCGCGCGCCGAGGCGGACGTGCGCCTCGTGGAGGACTGTTTGGAGGAGCGGGGTGCCGGTCATGGGGCCATCGTACACGAGCGGGTCCCGTGGCCCTCGGCGGGAGCGCGCGACGCTGGAGGAGGGCAGGCCTTCCCTCATCCTTCGACAGGCTCAGGACGAGCGGTTGCGAGCCCGCTTGCCCCGTTCGTGCTGAGGCTCTCGAAGTACGAACGAGCGCTTGCTCAGCACCACCGCCGCGTGAGCAAGCCTGTCCTCATCCCCTTCGACCGTGCTCAGGACATGCTTCGAGAGCCTCAGGACGAGCGGGTCGATGACGCCGCGAGGCACACAGCGAGCACGCTCTCGCTATTGACGTTGCGCGCTCGGTGGCGTTAGCTACCCCTGCCCGAGTGCGAGGGGGATGCGCGTGGCACTCGAATTCGGCGTCTGGGACCAGCTCCAGGTCTACGAGGTCCAGCGGGCCTCGACGGCCGCGGAGGCGTACGAGCTGCACTTCCGCCAGGCGCAGCTCATGGAGAGGGTCGGCTTCGACTACTACTGGTCGCTCGAGCACCAGGGCTCGTACGTGGGCGCGGTGACGGCGCCGACCGTGTACCTCGCGGCGCTCGCGCAGCACACGGAGCGCATCCGCCTCGGCACGATGATCTGGCAGCTGCCGTTCCACAACCCGGTGCGGCTGGCGCAGGAGGTCGCGATGCTCGACCACCTCTCGCGCGGGCGGGTCGAGTTCGGGACGGGCATCGGCGTGCACGAGCACGAGTTCATCCGCTGGGGCATGAGCTTCTACGACCGCCAGGAGATGAGCGAGGAGGCTCTCGACATCATCGAGATGGCGTGGCGGGACGGGCGCGTGACCTACGAGGGCAAGTTCTGGCGCTTCGACGAGGCCATCATCCAGCCGATGCCCTACCAGCAGCCACACCCGCCGATCTGGGCCGCGGTGCACAGCTCCCGGGCCATCGAGTTCGCGGCTGCGCGGAACTACCACATGGCGCAGAACATCGATACGGACGAGGTGATGGCCGCCAAGTTCGCGGAGTGGCGGGAGGCGTGGAAGGCGCACAACCACCCTGGACCGATGCCCAAGCAGTTCTTGATGCGCGTGGTACACGTTGCCGAGACCGACGCCAAGGCCCGCGAGCAGGCCGAGCCGTACCTGATGGAGGCGAACAGCCTCGGCCGTGAGCTGGTCGCCGCGAGCCGGGTGGGCTTCGGCGAGAACCCGCGCGGCATGGGGCACGAGGACTCGCCGGACATCCGCGAGCGCGGGCGCATCTTCCGCGAGTCGGCGAAGTCCTACGACTTCTGGATCGACAACGGGCTCGCGCTGATCGGCAGCCCGGAGACGGTGGCGCGCAAGGTGGCGGAGGGCGCCGAGCGCATCGGGTACGACCACTTCGCGGCGAAGTTCCACATCGGACGGATGCCGGCCGCGATGGTGGAGTCGTCGATCCGTTTGTTCGGGGAGGAGGTCATCCCCGCGTTCCGATGACCAGGGCACAGCCCTGGACCCGTAAGGGGGCGCATGTCAGCGGTTCGCCCGCGTGGAGGCGCATAGCCAGGCCAGGAGATGCGCCGGGCACCGAGGGCCGAAGCAGCGCGTGCCTGCTTTAGTCCGGAGCCGTAGCGAAGCGGAGGCGCACAGTCAGCCACGCGTGCGCCGGGCACCGAGGGCCGAAGCAGCGCGTGCCGCTTTAGTCCGGAGCCGGAGCGAAGCGTAGGCGCACAGTTAGCGGGGGACGAGATCCTTCGCTCCGCTCAGGATGACAGGTTAGCGAGGCGGGCCGAGGTTGGGTGTCCAACCGTGAGCTTTAGTCCGGAGCCGGAGCGTCCAAGCGTAGGCGCACAGTCAGGAGGCCCGAGATGACGGAGCTTGGATTCGGAGCGTGGGGGTCGATCAAGCCGCACGACATCGAGCAGGCAGGCTCGGCGGCCGATGCGTACGACGACCACATCCGCCAGGCCCAGATGATGGACGAGCTGGGCTACGACTACTACTGGATCATCGAGCACCAGAGCTCCTACATCGGCGCGATCACGGCGCCGACGGTCTTCCTGACCGCCATAGCCCGCGCGACGAAGCGCATCCGCTTCGGCGCGATGATCTGGCAGCTCCCCTTCCACAACCCGATGCGCCTCGCCCAGGAGATCGCGACGCTCGACCACCTCTCGCGTGGGCGCGTCGAGTTCGGCACGGGCATCGGCACGCACGAGCACGAGTTCATCCGCTGGGGCATCGACTACCAGCAGCGCCGCGAGATGGGCGAGGAGGCGCTGGCGATCATCGAGAAGGCGTGGACCCAACCAGAGGTCACGCACGCCGGGCGCTATTGGCAGTTCGACGAGATGCTGCCGATGCCCAAGCCCTACCAGCAGCCGCACCCGCCGATCTGGATCGCGGCGCACAGCCTGCGCGCGTTCGAGTGGGCGGCGGAGCGCAACAACGACGTCGCCTCGAACATCTCCACCGACGACGAGATGGTCGAGAAGTTCGCCCACTTCCGGCGGATCTGGGAGGAGTGCGAGCACCCCGGACCGATGCCGCGGCAGATGCTCGTGCGCCCGGTCCACGTGGCCCCCACCGACGAGCAGGCGCGCGCGGAGACGGAGCCGTACCTCCTCGGGTACTACGCACTGGGCCGGGAGCTCGTGGCCGACTCGCGCATCGGCTTCGGCAGCGACCCACGCGGCAAGGCGGGCGACGACACGCGCTACACGCGCGCCAACGGGCGGGTGTTCCGCGAGTCGGGCCGCTCCTACGACTTCTGGGTGGACAACGACCTGGCGCTCATCGGCAGCCCCGAGACAGTGGCGCGGAAGATCGAGGAGAGCAGGGAGCGCATCGGCTTCACGGTCTTCGCCGCGAGCCACCACATCGGCGCGATGCCGGTCGAGTCGGTCGACAGCTCGATCCGCCTCTTCGGGGAGAGCGTCATCCCGGCGTTCGAGCGGCCCACCGGCCCGGTGGTGCCGCACAGCCGCGCCGCGGAGCGCGCCGCGAAGGCCGTGGCGGCTCCGGGCACGGGCCCTTGGGGGGCGTAAGCAGGGCGCAGGCAGGGCACAGCCCTGCACCCTTAAGAAGGGCGCGGCGCGTTGGTTCGCTTCCCCTGGTTTGTGCAGCCGTCGGGGCTTGCTGCAGCCGTTCGCTCGCACTTCGACAGGCTCAGCACGAGCGGGACGTTGCCGGCGCGTGCTGTGCGGTGCCTGGCGGGTATGGGCTCTACGCCATCAGGGAGAAGCGGTCGGGGAGCAGCCCGCGGCCGGTCGCCGCGAGCACCAGCAGGGCGCCCTGGCCTGAGGCGACCGCGAGGTCCGCCAGCAGGTGCAGCGTGACGGACAGCGCCTCGGGGGGCGCTTGGGCGTCGGCGCCGATGGCGTTGGCCAGGTCGAGCGTGTGGACCGTGAGCTCGACGACCCGTGTTTCTAGGTAGTCGCCCAGCCGGATGGCGCCGTTCGGATAGCTGATGACCATGTCCTCGGAGAGGCCGTCGAGGAGCGGCAGGACGCGCTCGGCCGCCGTCCGCACGGTCGCCGCAGGATCCTCGCCGAGCTCGGCGCCGGCCTCACGGCCGCGCGCCGCGATCTCGTCGTTGACGTTGGCGGGAGCGAGCGAGATGCGGTAGTGCTCGGCCGCGCTCAGCACGGTGGCCTTTTCGGCGGGCTGTGCGCAGAACTCCTCGACCCTGGTCAGCGACCGGCTGGTGTGTCCGACGAGGTCGCGGACGTTCCACTCGCCGAGGCCGACGTCGTCCCACTGGGTGGCTTGGACGCGCGCGACCGTGTCGACGAAGAACCGGGCGGCCTGCTTGTACGCTTCCTTGCTCATGCCCGCTTCCCTACCGCATCGACTTGGCGGCGGCCACCATGTGCTTCAGCGACTCCTCGACCTCGTCCCACCGGCGCGTCTTGAGCCCGCAGTCCGGGTTGACCCAGAGCTGCTCGCGCGAGAGCACGTCGAGTGAGCGCTCCAACCGCTCGCGCATCTCCTCGGTCGAGGCCACGCGCGGCGAGTGGATGTCGTAGACGCCGGGGCCGATGTCGTTGGCGTAGGGGTGCTCTTCGAAGGCCCGCAGCTTGTCCATGCCGCTGCGGGAGCTCTCCATGGAGATCACGTCGGCGTCGAGGTCGCTGATGGCCTCGATGATCTCGTCGTAGGCCGCGTAGCACATGTGCGTGTGGACCTGGGTCGCGTCGGCGACGCCGGATGAGGCGAGCCGGAAGCACTCGACCGCCCATGCGAGGTAGTCGGGCCACTCCTCCCGGCGCAGCGGCAACCCCTCGCGCATCGCCGGCTCGTCGATCTGGATGATGCGCGTGCCTGCCTTCTCGAGGTCGGCGACCTCGTCGCGGACCGCGAGTGCGAGCTGGCGGCACGTCTCGCTGCGCGGCTGGTCGTCGCGGACGAACGACCATTGGAGCATCGTCACGGGGCCGGTGAGCATGCCCTTGACGGGCCGCTTGGTCAGCGACTGGGCGTACTTGGTCCAAGTCACCGTGATGGGCTTCGGGCGGTGGATGTCGCCGAAGATGATGGGCGGTTTGACCATCCGGGTGCCGTAGCTCTGGACCCACCCGTTCGCCGTGGAGACGTAGCCTTCGAGGCGCTGGGCGAAGTACTCGACCATGTCGTTCCGTTCCGGCTCGCCGTGGACCAAGACGTCGAGGCCCAGCTTCTCCTGGAACTTGATGGCGCTTGCGATCTCGTTCTTGAGGAACTGCTGGTACCTCCGCTCCGAGACCTCGCCCCGTGCGTGGCCGGCACGCATCTTGCGTATCTCCGCGGTCTGCGGGAAGGAGCCGATGGTGGTCGTCGGGAAGGCCGGCAGCCTGATGACCTTCGCCTGCGCTTTGCGCCGCTCGGGGAAGGGGCTGGCGCGGTGCAGCATCTCGGGCGTGATGGCGGCGAGCCGCTCGGCGACGCCTGCGCGGTGGATGCGCTCGGAGGAGCGGCGGCTCCGCATGGCCTTCGCGTTGGCCGCGAGCTCCTGGGTGGGGTTCGCGTGGGACGCGTTGACGGCCGCGGTGATCGTCGCGACCTCCCCGACCTTCTGCTTCGCGAAGGCGAGCCACGACTTCAACTCGTTGTCGAGCTCGGGCTCGTTGTCGAGGTCGACCGGGGTGTGGATGAGCGAGCACGACGGTCCGACCATGACCCGGTCGGAGCCGAGGGCGTTGACGGTGTGGCTCACGACTTCGATGGCCGCGGCGAGGTCCGTCCGCCACACGTTGCGGCCGTCGACGACGCCGAGCGAGAGCGACATCTCCTCGGGAAGCTTCGCGAGGACCGAGTCGAGCTCGCCGGGGCCGCGCACGAGGTCCAGGTGCAGCCCTGAGACGGGCAGCGCCAGCGCGACCTTCATGTTGTCGCGCAGATCGCCGAAGTAGGTTGCGACCATCAGCCGGAGCTTCGATCCCGCGGCCGCGAGCCGGGCTATGCCGCGTCCGAGGGCCGCGCGCTGTTTGTCGTCCAGATCGATGCTCAGCACGGGTTCGTCGATCTGCACCCAATCGGCGCCGGCTTCCGTGAGCCGCTTCAGCACGTCCTCGTACGCTGGGAGCAGGTTCTCCAGCAGCGCGAGTGGGTCGCCGCCGGGCTCGTCGGCCATCTTGCCGAGCATCAGGTACGTGGTCGGGCCGAGGAGGACCGGCCGCGTGTGGATGCCCAGCGCCTTCGCCTCCAGGAACTCGTCGATGGGCTTCGTGGAGAACATCGTGAAGGTCTGGTTGCGCTCGAACTCGGGCACCAGATAGTGGTAGTTCGTGTCGAACCACTTCTTCATTTCCATCGGCGGGACGCCCTCGTGCTCGCCGTCCGCCGTCGTCCCCCGCGCCATCGCGAAGTAGGTCTCGAGGCTCACGGTCCCCCCCTCGTGGCCGTAGCGCGGCGGGATCGCACCGACCATCGCGGTCATGTCGAGGACTTGGTCGTACAGCGAGGAGTCGTTGGAGGGGATGTGGCTGAGGCCGAGCTGGCGCTGGAGGAGCCAGTTGTCCTTGCGGATGGCCGCCGCCGTCTGGAGCATGGCGGCTTCTTCGACACTGCCCGCCCAGAAACCCTCGACGGCCCGCTTGAGCTCGCGGTTCGGCCCCATGCGCGGGAATCCCAGGTTCGTGGCGATCGTCAAGGCGCTCTCCTCTGCTCCACACGCGAGGGTCGGAAACGCGAGGGCACACGCGACGGCCTCCTCGGTTCGGGAGGAGGCCCGGTGGCGCACCCGCTGCGCACCAATGAGATCGGGCGAGATCGGGTCGATCGACCGCCGGGCGAGTGCGCTGCCGTCATTCTATCGGAGGGCCGCTCCGCCGACAAACGCACCGCCGTCGAGCACACCGTGGCCACGCTCCGGCCCAGCGGACCTCCGTGGTACCATTCCTGCATCATGGGTGCGCCACGCAGCTACTGGATGGTCGCGGTACGTCCCGACTACTACGACGTATGCCGCGAGCAGGGGTTCACGCTGCTCGGTTTGGGCTGGAATCAGCGCAAGCGCGTCCAGCGCATGGAGGTCGGCGACCGCGTGCTGTTCTACGTGATGGAGCGCATGGTCTTCGGCGCGACGGCGTCGGTCGCCGCCACGTTCGTCGAGGACCCGACGCCGCTGTGGCCGTCGGTCGATCCCAACGAGACGTTCGCCTGGCGAGTGAAGATCAAGCCTGAGCTCACGATGGACGACGACCACGTGATCGACGCGCGTCTCCTGGCGCCGACGCTCGAGTACGTGAAGAAGTGGGCGCCGGAGCTGTGGCCCATGGCCTTCCAGGGGCCCCTGCACCTGATCCCGAAGAAGGACTTCGGCCTCATCGAGGACGAGATGCGCCGCGGGCGCCCGCGCCCGCAGGTCGACCTGACCCCCGACCCCCGTCACGGTCCCGCCGCCCGCGAGGCACTCGTCGGCGCCTGGGCTCCCGCGCGGGCACCCGAGACGGAGTAGGGACGGCCGTGGCCTTAGCGATAGACCTCTCCGGCACGTCCGCCATCGTCTTCGGCGTCGCGAACCACCGGAGCATCGCGTGGGCCATCGCGCAGCACCTGCACGGCGCCGGCGCCCGGCTCACCATCACCTACCAGAACGAGCGTCTCGCCAAGAACGTGCTGGGCCTGATCGCCGAGCTCGACGGCGCGCGGGCCGTCGAATGCGACGTGCTCGACACCGGGTCGGTGGAGGCGGCGGTGGAGGCTGCATCGGCCGATGTGCCGCTGGCTACCGCTGTCCACAGCGTGGCGTTCGCGAACCGCGAGGACCTGGGGGGCGATTTCTCCGCCACCAGCATCGAGGGTTTCCGCACCGCGCTCGAGGTGAGCGCTTATTCGCTGCTGCCGGTCGCGCGCGCCGCATCGGCCAAGATGACGGACGGCGGGAGCATCCTGACGCTCACGTTCCACGCAGCGGACAAGGTCTATGCGGGCTACAACGTGATGGGCGTGGCGAAGGCGGCTTTGGAGAACGAGGTGAAGCAGCTGGCCGCCGAGTACGGCCGGCGCGGCATCCGCGTGAACGCGATCTCGGCCGGCCCGCTCGCCACGCTGTCGGCGCGCGGCATATCCGGCTTCGCGGACATGCAGGCGATCCACGCGGAGCGCTCGCCGCTCGGGCGCAACATCACGCAGGACGAGGTGGGCGCGGCTGCGGCGTTCCTCTCGAGCCCGCTCGCCTCCGGCATCACGGGCCACGTGCTGTACGTGGACGCGGGCTACAACGTTATGGGGGTGTAAGCGCGTCGGGCGCCGCGCCGAAGGCCTGACAGGGCCACGTTGCTTGCTGGCCCGCGACCCCGAGCGCCAGCGGTTACCCCAGCCGTCGGCTTCCACGCGAGAACGTTGGCGCCCACCGCTGTTTCGACCATCCCCTGCCCCCCTTCCCCCTTCGACTGTGCTCAGGACAGGCTTCGACAGGCCCAGGGCAAGCTCTCTGCACTCCCGTTTGGGTGCGAGCCGGTTGAGGCAAGCCCCCCGGCCCGGAAGGCGGTGATGGAGCCAACGGCGGGGGTGCCCATGCGTCTTGTGGCGAAGCCCCCGACGGCGCCGGCTCGTCCGGCCGGGGGCGCTTGACACCTGAGGGGCCACTCTCTACGCTCGCGCCGCCCGCAGAGGAGGTCACGCATGGCGACGACCAGCAAGCAACAGACCGAGGCTCCAGCCGAGCGGCAGCGCGCGCAGTCGCCCTACGAGAAGTGGATCGCATCCACCGGAGTCCCTGTCCACCGCGGGTACTTCGTCGAGGACGTCCGCACGCTCGAGCTCGGCCCGTGGCCGGAGCGCGAGTGCGACGCCGCGTTCCTGGCCCTGACGGGCCAGGAGGGCATCTCCGAGGCCCGCG
>JADFRC010000086.1 GCA_022561455.1 Chloroflexota bacterium
GCGGCCGCGTACCCGCGGACGGTCACCACCACGTAGGGGTTCGCCTCGAGCGTCAGGTCTATCCATTCGGTACCGACCCGGAGCCTCGGGACGTCTTGGTTCAGCTCGCTCATGCACACACCTCTCGCTCGTCTCGCCCTCGTGGCTTGTCCCTGCTACGAGTGCGCTAGCATAGCGCCTCGGCACCGGTGGTCAAAGCAAGCTGTCCTCCGATACCCTGAACGGCCCGGCCGTCGCCGGTACCGTCCACCGAGTGTGTTCCATGAAGAAGCTCCTCAACGCCGTCGCGGTCCTCGCCCTGGGCGCGATAGCCCTGGTCCTCTGGCTGCCGCTGCTCCCCGTCCCGGTGCAAGAGTCGGCCACCCGCCTCGTGGACGGCGCGCGCCGGATCGCCAGTGGGGAGGCCGCGGGAGAGCCGTCGCCTGCGGTGGGGGGCGGGCAGCGGCTCACCGCCGCGGAGCTCGACGAGCTGCGCGTCTTCGCGCTCGGGCTCATCAACCGCGACCGTGCCGACCACGGCCTCCCTCCGGTGGCGATGGGCTCGAACCCAGCGGCCCAGCTCCACGCCGAAGACATGCTCACGAACGAGTACCTCGGCCACTGGTGGGTCGACGGCCGCAAGCCCTACATGGTGTACACGGAGACCGGCGGCACGAGCTACGTCGCCGAGAACGTGGCGGTCGACGGTTGGACGTCGGAGCGCTGGCGCGAGAGGCAGTGTGACGCGCTGCTGGTCGTGTGCGTGCTCCCCGTCCCCGACGAGTCGGTCCGTGAGCTCGAGTGGGCGATGATGTACGACGACGCACACTCGGACTGGGGCCACCGCGACAATATCCTGCGTCCCACGCACCGGTCGGTGAGCCTCGGCATCGCCTGGAACGGGCGGCTGCTCACGTTCGCGCAGCACTTCGAGGGGGGCGACGTCGAAGGAAGCGGCCTTGCGCTGACGAGCGATGGCCGGCTGTCGCTCTCGCTGCGCAAGCGCGTTCCCGGCACCGAGATCGCGGGCGTCGTGTCGGTCTACTACGACCCTCTGCCGTCGCCACGGTCTCCGGCCGAGATCGGCTTGCTGGAGAGCTACTGCGTGGGCGGGGGGTTCACGACCGACTGCGGCCAGCCCATCGCCCGCGTGCTCGCGCCTCCCGGCGCCGGCCGCTTCTACCCGGACCTGGACGCCAACGAGATCGTCGCGAGCGTCTGGCGGGAGACGGCGCTTGAGTTCGAGCTGCGAGCCGACCTCGGCGCGCTGGCGCGAGAGCCGGGTGTGTACACGGTCCAGGTGTGGCAGGATGCGGGGCGGGCCGCGCTGACGGAGTCGCTGCTCCAGCTCTCCGCGTACCAGCGATAGCGCGCCGCGGCCCGGCGCGCCCGCCTGAGCCGTCCATCCGCTATCCTAGGCTGGCGATCCGAGCCCGAGGAGCAGCAGACGTTGACCGATCAAGCGCACCCGCAAGACGAGATCACCCGCGACGGCCGTCGCGGCAGCAAGTACCTCTACGACCGCTGGATGGAGGCCCAAGGGGTGCCGATCCACCGGGGGTACTTCATCGAGGACCTCAAGACCGTGGAGGTCGGGCCGTGGGCGGAGCGTGAGTGCAACGCCGCGTTCATCCAGGTCTCGGGCATGGAGGGCGTCGCCGAGGCGCGCATCACGGAGATCGCGCCGGGCGCCACGGTGCCGCCGCTCAAGTTCGCGCTGGACGAGGTCATCTACACGATCAGCGGCTGGGGCATCGCCACGGTGTGGGCCGAGGGCGTGCCGAAGCACAGCTTCGAGTTCGGCCCGCGCAGCCTCTTCCTGATCCCCCGCGGCAGCCACCGGCAGTTCGCGAACGCCCGTGGCGACCAGACGCTGCGGCTGCTGCACAACAACTACCTGCCCGTTGCGATGTCGCTGGAGCCCGACCCAGGCTTCTACTTCAACAACGCCTACCCGCACCCGGAGCTGCTCCAACCGAAGGACGACGAGCTGTACGCGGTCGCCAAGCGGGCGCCGGAGCTGGGACGCGGCGCGACCTGGTACGGCAACTTCTTCACGGACATGGGCGCCTGGGATGACCTCGTGCCGCACCGCCAGCGCGGCGGCGGCGGCCACGTCGTCGACATATCCTTCCCCCACTCGCAGATGGGCGGCCACATGTCGGTCTTCCCGCCCGGCACCTACAAGAAGGGCCACCGTCACGGCCCCGGCCGTGTGATCGTGATCCCCGCGGGCGAGGGCTACTCCATCATGTGGCCGGAGGGCGGCGAGAAGATCATCGCACCGTGGCACGAGGGCAGCATGTTCACGCCGCCGGACCGCTGGTTCCACCAGCACTTCAACGTGAGCGTGGCCCCTGCCCGCTACCTCGCGCTCGCGCCGCTGCCGCAGTTCTCCGGTTGGAGCGAGCAGGTCGAGGACCGCGCGCGCGACCAGATCGAGTATCCGGACGAGGAGCCTTGGATACGCGAGAAGTTCGAGGAGGAGCTGGGCAAGCGCGGCCTCGAGAGCCTGATGCCCGAGGACGTGTACAAGGACCGGGCGTATAAGTGGGGATACAGCGCGGGCGAGGAGCAGGGAGCCGTCCTCGGCGCCCAGGGCTCCGCTCGATAGCGTGACGCAGCCCGTCGGGGCGCAGCCCTTCGGGAAACAGGAGCTGAGGCCCATGGCCAGGGACTATCGCATCATCTCCGCCGCCGTCGACGCGTCCTAGCCATGCAACGTCCGCCCCGCGCCTCGGGCAACACCGCGCGCGTCCTGACGCTATGGGAGCTCGCGTCCGAGATCATGAGCGACCGGACGCTGCCCGGCGGCAACCGCGACATCTCCATCGCCGTCGGCAACGGCACCGGATCGAGCTTCAAGCCGTGGCTGCGCTTCGCCACCGGAACGCCGCTGCTCGCACACGACGTCGTGGCGGGCGGCATCGAGATGGCGTTCCTGAACCCGTCCGGCTGTCTCACGCAGGCGTACCGGGGCACCGGGCTCTTCTCCGAGCCGCTCCCGGTGCGCGTCGTCGCGACCTACCCATCGTGGGACCGCTTCGTCATGGTCGTCCACGAGCGCACCGGCATCGGGTCGGTCGCGGAGCTCAAGGAGCGGCAATACCCGCTGCGGGTCTCCGTCCGGGAGAACGTGACGCACTCGACGCGGGTCCTCGTCGACCAGATGCTCGCGTTCCACGGCTTCTCGCTAGCCGACATCGAGTCGTGGGGCGGCAGCTTGCAGCTCATCGGCTCGCCGAGCGACCCCCGGCGCATGCAGGGGATCGCGGAGGCTGAGATCGACGCGGTGTTCGACGAGGGCATCGGCGGCTGGCTCCCCATCGCGCTGGCGGCGGGCATGCGGCCGATCGCGCTCGGCGAGGACACACTCGGCCACCTCGAAGCCATCGGCTGGCGCCGTGCGGTGGTCCCCGCCGAGCGGGTCGCCGGGCTGACCGCGGACTACGTCGGCATCGATTTCAGCGGCTGGCCGCTCTACACGCGGGCTTCGCTCGCCGACGAGACGGCGTACCGCGTCTGCGCGGCGTTCCACGCGCGGGCCGACGCCATCCCGTGGGAGGAGGGCGCGTACACAGGCATCGGCCAGCTCGGACGGGACACCGAGGCGACGCCGCTCGACGTACCGTTGCACCCTGGCGCGGAGCAGTGGTACAAACAGCACCAGGGCACAGCCCTGGACCCATAAGAAGGGCCACCGCCGGAGTCCTTCCGCCGAGGAAGGACGCACAGTCAGGAGCGCGTGCGCCGAGCACCCAGGGCCGAAGCAGCGCGTGCCTGCTTCAGTCCGGAGCCGGAGCGAAGCGTAGGCGCACAGTCAGGCCACACACCGTCAGGACGGAGACCTCATGACGACCACAGGCCCGCTCACGGTCGGCTTCATGGCGCCGACGACCCGGACGAGGCCGCACTTCGCGAGCTTCCTGCGGATCGTGCCCGCGGACGTCACGATCGCGTTCGGCGACCTGGGCATCGTCCGGCGCTCGCTCACGGACCTCGCCGACCGCATGGATGCGATCCTCGCGACGACCGCGGCCGGTGTCCGGGACGGCGGCTGGGACGCCGTCATGGTCCCCGGTGCGCCCGTCGAGCTCCAGAACGCCGGTCTCCGCGACCGGCTGGCCGGCGAGCTGAGCGTCCCGTTCACCACGGCGCTCGGCGCGGCGGTCGACGCGCTCCACGCCTTGGCGGCGCGCGACGTGCTCGTGATGACGCCGTTCAACGCCGAGATGAACGCGCTCCTGACGGCGCACCTGTCGGCGGCGGGCTTCAACGCGGCCTGCGCCGAGCTCGGCTTCAGCAACGAGAACGAGGCGTTGGAGATCGGCCCGGCGGCCGTGTTCGACATGGCCAGGACCGCCGTGGACGCAGCAGGGAAGATCGACGCGGTCTACTTCCAAGGCGCGGTGCTCGATCCATTGACCATCATCGACGACATGGAGCGCGAGCTCGGCGTGCCCGTCATCGCCTCCAACCCGTCGATGCTCTGGTCCATCCTCTCGAAGCTCGGCCGCAGCTACCGCATCGAGGGTGGCGGCAAGCTGCTCGCGGAGTGGCCCGCGGCAAGTTAGCGCCGAGCCGCGCTCGCGTGTACAGTACGGCCAGGCTGGACGAGCGGAGGTAGCGATGCTCAGCGCCGATGTGAACGAACGGCTCACGAGGGTCGGCTCCGGCACGCCGATGGGCGAGCTCATGCGCCGCTACTGGCACCCGGTGGCCGCGCTCGTCGAGCTCGATGAGCGCCCAACCAAGGAGGTGCGCCTCCTCGGCGAGGACCTCGTGCTCTACAAGGACCGCTCGGGCACCTTCGGGCTGATCGACCGCCTCTGCGCGCACCGCAGGGTCAACCTGGCTTATGGCATCCCGGAGGAGCACGGGCTGCGCTGCATGTACCACGGCTGGCTCTACGACGAGAGTGGCCAGTGTATCGAGCAGCCGTTCGAGGAGACGGTGCACCCTCCCCGTGTGAGCCGTCCCGGCGCGGCGCCGGGATCGAGCGAGGTAGTAGTCAAAAGCTTCAAGGAGAAGGTGCGGCTGGCCGCATACCCGGTGGAGGAGATGGGCGGACTGCTGTGGGCATACCTCGGCCCGGCGCCCGTGCCGCTGCTGCCACGCTGGGACCTGTTCGTCTGGGACAACGTCCTGCGCGATATCGGCACCACGCTCCTCCCCTGCAACTGGCTTCAGTGCATGGAGAACTCGGTGGACCCGGTGCACCTCGAGTGGCTGCACGGCTACTGGTCCCGCTACCAGCTGGAGGCTGGAGGCACCGGCAAACCCGTGGGCATGCCGACCCAGCGGCACACCAAGATCAGCTTCGAGCCGTTCGAGCACGGCATCATCAAGCGGCGGACCTATACCGACACCACCGAGGACGACCCGCCGTGGCGCGTCGGTCACCCGGTCGTCTTCCCGAACTGGCTGCGGGTCGGCACCGGCTTCCAGATGCGGGTGCCGGTCGACGACACGCACACCATGCACGTGCACTACAACGTCTACGCGCCGCCGGCCGGCGTGACGGCGCCGCACCAGGACGTCGTCCCGCACCGCGAGGTCCCGCTCTACCAGGACAACGGCCGGTTCGCGGTCGACTTCACGATCGGGCAGGACCAGATGGCGTGGGTCACGCAGGGTCCCGTCGCCAACCGGCTGCTCGAAAAGCTTGGCGAGTCGGACCGGGGCATCATCCTCTACCGGAAGATGCTGCTGGACCAGATGGCGGCGGTCGAGCGGGGCGAGGAGCCGATGAACGTCTTCCGGGACCCCGGTGCGAACGAGATCATCGAGCTGTGGCAGGAGCGCGACCCCGCGATCATCATGGACCCCCTCCAGCTCCGGCCGCCACTGCCGGGCCAGGTAGATCCGGAGACCGGCGACGTGTCGGTTGCCCCCACGGGCAAGCATGCGCCCGTCGGGCTGCGGGCCCGCTCGATGTACAAGAAGGCGGCCGAGGAAGCGGGCATCTCGCTCTAGCGTTCTCGCACCGCGGACGGGCGCGCGCGGGCCACTCCCCCCCTGAAGAACCACACGCGGTGGCGGGTCCGGCGGGCAGTCGTGCCTCTGCGCCCGCCGCCAACGCGGCCGACCCCAACGAGGAGTGTGCACGATGGCTGTGAAAGACAAGGTGGTGATCATCACCGGCGGTGCCATGGGCATCGGGAGGTACAACGCGCGCCAGTTCGCATCGGCGGGGGCCAAGCTCGCTATCGTCGACATCGCTCCGATGGAGACCGTGGCGAGCGAGGTCGCGGAGCTCGGCGCGCAGGTGCTTCCCGTCCACACGGACCTGCGCGACGAGGACCAGGTGCGTGCCGCGATGGCGCAGGTCCACGCCCACTACGGCCGCATCGACGTGCTCATCAACGACGCGGGCATCGTCACCCACTTCATGGGCGGCTCGCCCCGCTGGCCCGTGATCCGCGACATGGAATCGAGCTTCTTCGACAACGTCATGCGCACGAACCTCATCGGCACGTTCCACGCGACGAAGCACGTGATCCCTTTCATGGAGGAGCAGCACGAGGGGCACATCATCAACTTCGGTCAGGGGAACGTCCGCAACGCGCGGGAGCCCGACTCCATCGGAGCGGCCGTCTATCACGTCTCGAAGGTCGCTATCCGCGCGTTCACCAAGGAGGTGGCGGCCGAGGAGCGCGAGCACAACATCTGCATCGTGAGCATGGGCCCTGGGGGCGGCGACGCCTCGCCGAACGACGGGCGCCGCGGCATCGCCACCGACGAAACGCCCGCGGAGAGGCGCGAGCTCATGCGGTGGGTCGGCGACGTCGTCAAGGACCGCTACGTCCTCGCGGCCGAGGCGCCGATGGAGCTTTCCGGCAACCAGATCACCACCCGGGATGGGAAGCTCGTCAAGCTAGACGACTAGGCGTGGGCCACGGCGGCCTCGACGGTCGCGGGCGCGCCGAGGTGCTTCTCGTAGAAGGCGAAGACCCGCTTCCAGGCTTCGACCGCCTGCTCTTGGCGGTAGTTCGGGCGCTCCCAGGCGAAGAAGCCGTGGCCGGCGCCGTCGTAGCGGTGGAACTCGTAGGTCTTGCCGTGCTTCTTGAGCTCGGCTTCGATCGCGTCCACCTGCGCCGGGTCTGGGTTCTCGTCGTCGTTGCCGAATATACCGAGCAACGGGCACTTGATGTCGGGCGTCATGTCGATCGGCGCGACCGGGCGCAGGTCGGTGAGCTTCCCCGGAGGGTTGGTCACGCCGCCGCCCCAGCAGTCCACCGCGGCGTCGACGTTCTCAAGCTTCGCCGCGGCGATGTAGCAGATACGCCCGCCCGAGCAGAAGCCGATCAGGCCCACTTTGCCGTTGGAGATCGGCGAGGCCAGCAGCTCGTCGACCGCTGCCTGGAGGTCGCCCATGTACTGGGCGTCGTTGACGCCGCCCGCGTCGCGGACCCGCTGGCCGATCTCTTCGAGGGTGCCTTCGCCGCCGCGCTGGTGCAGGTTCGGGCAGATCGCCGCGAAGCCGTGGTGCGCGAGACGGCGCACGACCTCCATGCTCCACTCGTCCCACCCCGGCATGTGGTGGATGACGACGACGCCCGGCACGGGGCCTTGGGTGTCCGGTGTCCCGAGATAGGCGTCGACCGTGACACCGTCATGGCCCTTGAGCGCCACGATCTTCGTGGTCAGTCCGATGTAGGCGGGCATGGCTCCTCCGTTCGCATGGGGCGGTGTTCTGGAACGCGGGCTACGGCTAGGAGTCGCGCTTCTCCTGGTACTCGTACACGTTGATCCCCCGCTGCTCCATCTGCGGCAGGACCGGCGTGTAGTTCATGCGCTCGGTCTTGGCGCCGGGGACGCGGCCCGTGATGTGCATGATCTCCAGCGGCTCGTCGCTGGCGCTCTCGAACCAGTACTTCACGCCGTGCGGGACGAGCACGCCCTCGTGCGTGCCAAGCTCGCACGCGACCGAGGCGACGTCGTCGTAGAAGCGGGCGCGGCCCGCGAGGACGAACCAGATGCCATCCGTGCCGGGGTGCGCGTGGAGGTTGGTCTCGCCGCCGTCCACCACCGCCTGGACGCTCACGCCGACGACGTCGGTCCTGGCCAGCCCGGTGCTGCCCTTCCCCCTGCCCTCTCTGATATCGGGCTTCTCGTACTTGAAGGGCTGTAGCTTGTGCTCAACCTTGGTCTTCTCAGCCATGCTTCCCCCTTTTCGCCCGTGCTGCGCAGACAGTAGCCCCCGCGGGCAGAAGCGTCAAACCCTCGTCGTAGCTTGGGCGTATCCTGTGCCCGCCGCCGGGCGTCAGACCAGCGGCGTCGAAAGGGGGAGACCGATGGGCAAGCTCAAGATCGAAGGCGTCACGCACTGGTCGATCGGGGTAAACGACCTCGCTGAGTCGGAGAAGTTCTACGGCGACCTGCTCGGCCTCAAGCCGCTTGGGCGGCTCGGCAACGGGGTGATGTCGTGCTTCAACGTGGGCGACCACAACATACTGCTGTGCGAGCGCGAGAAGCCCGCCACGGAGCCGCCCGAGGGACGCGTCCACCACTCCTTCACCGTCAGCCCGGAGACGCTGGTGCTGGCCACCAAGGTCTTCAAGGAGGAGAACGTCAAGGTCGCGGGCCTGATCCACCGCAAGACGGGCACGTTCACCGGCCGCGAGCTCTACTTCTTCGACCCGAGCGGGAACCGTCTGGAGCTCCGCGACCCGACCTGGCACGATGGGATGCCCGAGCCAACGCTCGAGGAGCTTGCGGCGTCCTAAGC
>JADFRC010000087.1 GCA_022561455.1 Chloroflexota bacterium
GTGCTGACGGGCGTTCGGCCCCGGCCCGCCGTTTCCTGGTGCAGGATCTGCAGGTGCGCCGGGTCCACGGAGTTCTCCATGGGCTGCACCCAGTTCGCGTCCAGCTGCGGCTGGATGTAGCGCTGCCGGTGGCCGTCCATCCGCACCCACACGTCGTAGGGCGGGATCACGGGCGCCGGCGCCGGACCCAAATAGGCCCAGTAGATGCCGATGAAGTGCTGCACCGGGTAGGCCGTGTGCTTCACCGAGTTCATGATCGCGTCGTTGCGCTCGGGTGGCGTCTCGAGGATGTTGCCCTCGCAGTCGTACAGCCACCCGTGGTACGCACACGAGATGCCGCGCTCCTCCACCCGCCCGTAGAGCAGCGACGCCCCGCGGTGCGAGCAGTGGTCGGCCAAGAGGCCCACGCGGCCGCTCTTGTCGCGGAACAGCACGAGGTCCTCGCCCAAGATGCGGACGAACTTCGTCGGCTGCTCGTCGGAGAGCTCCTCCTCGACCGCCACGGGCAGCCAGTAGCGGCGCAGCAGCGCGCCGCAGGGCGTGCCGGGCCCGACCTGCGTGAGGAAGTCGTTCTCTGCTTGCGTCAGCATCCGCTAGCGCCTCGCGCCCACCTTCTTGCGCATGGGTTTGCCTTCGTTGACCGAGCCCCGGCCGCCGCGCTGCCACCAGTCCTCGTCGATGTTCGTGTCGATCATCTCGTGGTCCGGGTCGCGCTGGACGCCCATCGGGTCGAGCCCTTGGCGCACGCGCTCGATCTGCTCCTTCATGACCTTCCGCAGGAGCACGACGCCGCGGTCCGAGTAGCTCAGGTGCTCCACCGTCCGGTTCGCGACTGGCCCTTGGGTCTCCCACGCCATGTGGTCCTGCGGGATCACGTGGGCGAGCGTGAAGTGCGTGTACGGGTGCAGCCGGTCGCCCGGCTCCTTGTACGCGTCCATGTATTCGACCGGCGGGTCGAACGCATCGTCCGGCTCGCTCCCGTCCTCCGTCAGGCGGAAGTTCACGTGGTAGTGCAGCGTGTGCTCGTCGTCGATGGGGGTCCGGAACTGGGTGCTGGGACCCTGGCGCAGGATGGACGGGAAGCAGACGGGGTGCTCGTCGACCACCCCATTCTTGTACGTCCGCTTCTTCATCAGACCGTAGGATGTCACGGAGAACTCGAAGCTCTCGACGTCGTCGGTGTAGCCCCGCGTCGTGCTCACCGGCTTGCGGTCGCGGCCGCCGACGAACTCCTGGTGCAGGATCTGGAGGTGCGCCGGGTCCATGGAGTTCTCCATGGCCTGGAACCAGTTGCAGTCCAAGACGGGGTGGACGCGGATGTCGCGCTTGCCGTCCTTGCGGAACAGCGTGTCGAAACGGGTCATCGGCGGCACGGGGGCCGGCCCCATGTACGCCCAGACGAGGTTCAGGTACTCCTTCACCGGGTAGGCCGTGTGCTTGACCGACTTCATGATCGCGTCGTTGCGCTCCGGCGGCGTCTCGAGGATGTTCCCCTCGCAGTCGTACAGCCAGCCGTGGTACGCGCACGAGATGCCGCGCTCCTCGACCCGCCCGTAGACGAGCGACGCCCCGCGGTGCGAGCAGTGGTCGGCCAGCAGGCCGAGGCGTCCCGACTTGTCGCGGAAGATGACGAGGTCCTCGCCGAGGATGCGGACGAACTTGGTCGGGTGCTCGTCGTTGATCTCCAACGCGACGGAGATCGGGTGCCAGTAGCGCCGCAGCAGCTCGCCAGCCGGCGTGCCCGGACCCACCTTCGTCAGCAGCTCGTTATCTTCTTGCGTGAGCATCGATCGTCACTCCTGATCTTTCGTCGTTCGGCTGGCCCCGGCTACTTGTCTTCCTCGTAGTCCCATTCGAAGTCGCGGTCCGCATACGCCTGCTCGGGCATGATGCTCTCGAGCCCGCGCTTGGCGAGCTCGGATGCGAAAGTCTCCCTGATCCACGGGTCCTCGTCTGGGTACTCGATCTGGTTGCGGGACATGTTCGCGACGTATTCGCTCCGGTTCAGGAACCGCGGCGCATGGAGCGCGAGGTAGCGGCCCGGCGCCCTGCCGACGTTGAAGTGCTGGTGGAACCACTGGTCCGGCGGGACGAAGACGCTCGCCTCGTGCCAGGGGATGAAGACCTTGTCCTCCCCCTCCTTCCACATGACGGAGAAGCCTTCGCCGGAGGGGATGACGATCACGACGCCGGGGCCGTGGCGGTGCGCCTTCTTGTACGTTCGCGCCGGGAACACCGACATGTGGCTGTAGACCGGCGAGTCGGGGAACTGTATCCAGACGACGTGTCCGCCTGCGCCCCTGCCCTTGAATGGATCGAGCTTGTCCCACGCGCGCATGTCGGGGAAGAAGTTACCGTACCAGACGTTGCGTGCGCCGCGGGGGCCCATCGTCTGCACGGCCTTGGCCGGCTCGTAGAAGTCCCCGTCCCCGGCGGCGGCGCCGTCGGTCTCGTACGGATTGTCGAAGAAGAAGCGCGGGTCGGGATTGAGCGCCATGGCCAGCGGCAAGTAGTTGTACTGGAGCAGGAGCACCCGCTCCTGTCCGCTGGCATTGCTGAGCTGGAAGGTGGTGTTGCGCGGCAGCAGGAACAGGCTGTGCTTCTGCCACTCGAACGTCTGCGGGTCCTTCGCTCCGCCCCGCCAGACGGACGTGAGGCCACGGCCCTCCACGACGTAGACGACTTCGTCCATCGCGAAGCGGACCGGTGGGAGCGTCGTGCCAGGGGGGATCTCGCTGACCCTGGACTCGGTCACGCCCTCCTGGCCAGCGAGCTGCAGGAAGGCCGTCTTGCACTCGCGCTCGGCCCAGTACCCCAGGTCGAGCGTGCGCAGATCCTCGACGTAGTAGCCCCTGTGGATCGGCAGCGCGAGCGATTCCATCCAAGAGTCGTAGGCGCGCTGCTCCCCCAAGAAGGTCGACGCTACCTGCGAGCTCGTCTGCTGCGCCATGCCCCAAGCCTCTCGGCGGCTACGCTCCGCCCACCGGCCTCCGCGACACCTTGCAGGCCACCGCGGCGACCGAAAGCGCCCAGAGCTTCGCATCGCGCCTCGCGGGTGTCAAGGAAGGGTGCGGGCGGCTTGAGCAATGTCCGTCCACCACACCACGGTGCGCTCCAGCGCCAGGTCCAGCGCGCTGGTGTACTGTGCAGCGTTGCTGCCCCACACCCGTCGTTCCGGACACCCGTCGGTTCAAGCCCTACGAAACACCCGCTAGAAGCCGGCCGGCACCGGGACCTGGTGCTTGAGCATGATCTCCTTGCGCTGCTTGGCCGACTCGATGATGGCCCACTGCACCTCGGCCGTAGCCATGCCCCAGCGGCCATCGTGGAAGAGCGGCTTGTCGCTCCTGATCGCGTCGTAGAGCTCCATCACCTCGGAGTCGAGCGTCATGCCGGCGCCGCCCGGCTGTGGCACGGGCACGTCGCGCATGCCCTCGTTGTCGTAGATGTACATGCCCGCGGCGGACATCCGGATGTCCCCACTCTCGCAGGAGACGATGAAGACCCCCAGGTTCCCCGGCATCCAGGGCCGGTCGGCACGGCCGCCCACGATCGAGCCCTCGCCGGGCGAGCCGAACCGCGTCCGCTCCTTCCCGGCCTCCTCGTCCACCTCGCCGGCGAGCATCGCCTTCCGCGTCTTCGCCCGGCTCTCGTGGCCCTTGTCCTCGCCCCACGACACCAGGTCCATCGAGTCGAAGTAGCCGTACGCGTTGTAGACCATCGTCACCGGCGTGCCGTCCTCGAACTCGAGGTACGCGGCGTAGTAGCCGGAGCCGTCCGGACGCTCCGGGCGCCACCTGCCGGTCATCGCACGCACGCTCCGCACGAGGCCGCCGCCGAGGTAGCGGACGGTCTCGATCTGGTGTGGCGCCTGGCGCCACACCACGCCTCCGCCCATGCTCTCGTCCACCTCCTGGCGCATGCGTGGCCGGAGCATCCAGCCGGTGTAGGCCCACACGTTGATGGCGCGCAGACCGCCCAGCTCACCCGACGCGATGACCTTGCGGACGGCGTGCGTATGTGGGCTCGTGCCTTGGGTCTGGCCGCCCGCGAGCAGCTTGACCCCGCTGCGCTCCACCGCGTCCAGCACGCGCTGGCACTCGTCCATCGAGACGCCCATCGGCTTGCGCAGCAGGATGTGCTTGCCCGCCTCGGCTGCGGTGATCGCGTTCTCGGCGTGGAACTGGTTGGGCGTGGATATCCAGACGGCCTCCACGTCCGGGTCGGCGCAGAGCTCCTCGACGCTACCGTATCCGCGCCCGCCGTAGCGCGACTCGAACGCGCGCAGCGCATGCGGACGGAGAGAGTCGGCGGCCGCGACCAGCTCGATCTGCGGCATCCGCTCCAGCGTCGGCATGAACTCGGTGCTGCCGAAGCCGAGCCCCGCGACACCCACCTTCAGAACCGCATCGCTCGCCATCGCCCCTCCTGACTGTGCGCCTACGCTTCGCTCCGGCTCCGGACTGAAGCAGGCACGCGCTGCTTCCGCCCTCGGTGCTCGGCGCACGCGCTCCTGACTGTGCGCCTACGCTTCGCTCCGGCTCCGGACTGAAGCAGGCACGCGCTGCTTCCGCCCTCGGTGCTCGGCGCACGCGCTCCTGACTGTGCGCCTACGCTTCGCTCCGGCTCCGGACTGAAGCAGGCACGCGCTGCTTCCGCCCTCGGTGCTCGGCGCACGCGCTCCTGACTGTGCGTCCTTCCTCGGCGTGAAGGACTCCGGCCCTCGGCGCCAGGCCCAGGATGACAACGCCCCGACCGTAGGGGCGCACGGCGTGCGCCCTCCTCCTAAGTCGTGCGCTCCAGCAGCACGTGGCGCCGGTTCGTCGTGTGCGGCCGGATGCGCCCCGGCCAGCGGCCCTGCTCCACCGCCGCGCCCCACGCCTCGCTCACCAGCACCTCCGGCGAGGCCAGCTCGTAGATCGCCGTGTACGCCGGCTCGTCGTCGAGCTCGACCGTCTGGAGCTTCCCACCCAGGACGAGCTTGAGCTCACGCCGCCGGAACCGCGCGATCGACAGCACCCCCGGCACGGTACTCAGCAACGGCACGTGCTCCGTGTCGTACACCTCGTTGAACTCGGCCTCGTGAGCCGGGTCGACGTCCATCCTCGCCATGAACAGGTAGTCGCCGGTGATGGGCATCGCTCCAAGCTCCTCGTCCGCTGGCTTTGACTACGCGCGTGCGGCGGCGGGCTCGCGCCAGGCGGCGTACAGCGGGTCCTCGTCGACGAAGGCGCGCACGATGCCGTCGTACGTCAGCCAGAAGATATCCAGCGTCGTCTGCACGGCCTCCCGCACCCGGCTCTGCTCCAGGTCGCTCACCGCATAGCGCTCGATGGCGTACGGCCCCACCAGCATGTGCTCCTCGTCGACGGAGATGTGGACCGTCCAGTACTGGATTTCGGCGCTGTCGCGCTCGAACCCATAGTGGTCCACGAGGCCCTTGACGACCTGGACCATGCGCCCGCTCGCCGTCCCTTCCAGACAGAGGCCCTGGGACGCGTACAGCTCCAGCCACGAGCGCTGGGAGATGAGCAGCTCCCTCCATATCAGCAGCGCGGCCGTCTCCGGCAGCGGCTTCGTCGCGTCAAGCTCCGCCCGCGGGATGCCGAGCGCCTCGCCGAACCGTATGTAGAGGTCCTTGTGGCCGGCCGTCCCGGTCTGCGCCCCCTCGGCCTCCTCCATCAGGTTCTCGGCCCACATGCGCTCGAGCTCCGAGTCCTCGGGAGAGCGTGCGAACATCGCGGCGATGGGCTTCGGGAAGGGCTTGGGGAAGAGCAGGTAGAACTGCTTCGCGAACCCCTGGAGCTGCGCCCGAGTCAGCTCCCCGCGCTCGATCATGCCGAAGAGCGGGTGGTCCTTGCTGTGCTTGGCCGCAACCAGGCCCCGCATCTCTTCCAGGAACAGCTTGGGATCGATCGCCATACGTCCCCCTAGCGGATCGCGCGCGCCCTGTCGCGCCCTGTAGGGGCGCACGGCGTGCGCCCTCCCGCTTCCGCTCAGCATCAGCTACCGGCCAGCGCTCAGCCGCCTCCGTCCGAGACCCCGATCTGCGCTGGCGAGCGGGTGCAGGACTGCGCCCTGCCGCGAGCATAGCCGAGGCCCTCTCGGCACGCAAACGGCGCACGCAACAGGGGCCGCCCGGCCCCGCCGTTGCGCCCCCGCCCCCGCTGCTCTAGGCTGAGCGCCCGCCAGCACCCACGTACGACCGGAGCTACGCTATGGCACTCGTCGACCTCTCCCGCACCATCTACCCCAACATGCCGCGCATCCCCATCCTGCCCGAGGTGGAGTTCCTCCCCGTGCGCCGCATCGACGACGGCCACCCACTCAACATCTCCGAGCTGCGCATCGCGACGCACGCCGGGACGCACGTCGATGCCCCGTGGCACTTCGTCCCCGGCGGCAAGACCATCGACCAGATCCCCCTCGACCGCCTCAGCGGGACCGGCGTCGTCGTCCCCGTCTCCCGCAAGGGCGGCGAGCCCATCCAGCCCGCCGACCTCGAAGGCGCCGGGATCGAGCGAGACGACATCGTCTTCCTCCACACGGGCTGGGGCGACAAGTTCGAGTCCGACGCCTACAACGACCACCCCTTCCTCGCCGACGACACCGCCCAGTGGCTCGTCGACCACGGCGTCAAGATCCTTGGCATGGACACGATCACGGTCGATATGCCCACGGCCGTGCGGCCCCAGGGCTTCGCCTTCCCGGTCCACCACACGCTGCTCGAAGCCGAGGTGCTGATCATCGAGAACCTCACCGGCCTCGAGCAGATCGCCGGACAGCGCGTGCGGTTCTTCGCCTTCCCGCTCAAGATCCAGGGGAGCGACGCCGGCCAGGCGAGGGTCGTCGCCGAGGTCGCCTAGCAGGCCGCGAAGAGTCGCTCGGGTCGGGCCCCAGAGGAGGTGACGCATCATGGCCGACGTCATTCACGCAGTGGACCCCGAGGTCGCCGGGCTCAGCGTCGACGAGATCGCCCGCCGGTATACCGCGCGCTTCCTGGAGCGTGAGGCCGACTGGGACGCCTTTGCCGACGCTCGGGAGGAGGGCTACCGGCGCGCTCAGCACCGGTTCATCGGCGCCGGCGCGTCGGGAAAACACGAGGACGCCAACGTCATCCCGCCGCGCGGGTTCACCCTCAGCGTCATGTACGTCGAGCCGGGCCAGGGAAACGCCGCTCACACCCACGAGGTAGAGGAGGTCTTCTTCGTGCTCAAGGGCCAGCTCACGGCCTTCTTCGAGGATGCAGCGGGCCACCGGGCGGACGTCAAGCTGGGGCCGTGGGACTGCGTTTCGTGCCCGCCCGGCGTCGTGCACGGGTACGAGAACCAGAGCCTGGAGCCGGTGTACTTCCAGGTCATGCTGGGGAGGGCCCGGCCTGAGCTGATGGCCTACGCGGACCCGGGCCTGCTCGAGCGCCGTGACGCCCATCTGCGCGGATCGACGCCGTAACGCACGGGCCACCAGGGCACAGCCCTGGACCCACAAAGGGACGCACGCCGGTGGCGGGCTGACGCGGAGGCGCACCGCGAGAGGCGGACCGAGGGTGCACGGGCCACTGTGAGCTTTAGTCCGGAGCCGAAGCGAAGAGCGGAGGCGCACAGTCAGAGGAGGGGCCGATATGGCCGAGGCAGCCGCCAAGCTAGACGTCCCGCGCTTCTCCCTGGAGGAGCGCGAGCGCCGCTGGGCGCGCGTCCGCGGCCTGATGGACCGCGACGGCATCGACGTGCTCGTCGCACCGCCGAATACCGGCCACTGGGACCACTTCCAGGCCAACGTCCGCTACCTCACCGGCCTCGGCGGCAACTGCGTGGAGGCCGCGGCCGTCTTCCCGCGCGACGGCGAGGTGAGCGGCATCGTCGTCTCCGTCCCGCCGCTCGACGTCCACCTCGGCTCGCAGGACTGGGTGAGCGACATCCGCGACTGCGGCCGCTTCTTCGGCCGCGGCATCGCCGAGCGCCTCCGCGAGCTCGGCGTCGAGCGCGGCCGCATCGGCATCGCGGGCCTGTCGTACGCCACCCGCATGCCGGAGGGCATCGTCCACCACGGCACGTACGCCGCCATCCGCGACGCCTTCCCACACGCCGATTTCGTCGACGCGACGCTGATGATGGAGGAGGCGAAGTACGTCAAGTCCGCGGAGGAGCTGGACTTCCTCCAGAAGGCAACGGACATCGTCGAGCTCGCCATCGACACCATGATTGCCGAGGCCCGTCCCGGCGTGCCCGAGAACGTCGTGTACGCGAGGATGATCGCCACGATGGTCGAGGCGGGGGGCGAGCTGCCGACGATGTTCCAGTGGCGCGCGGCGCCGGACCCCGGCGGGCTCCAGTTCCAGCCCACCGCCCGCAAGCTGCGCTCCGGCGACATGATCAGCAACGAGATCGAGGCACGCTTCGCCGGCTACGTCGCCCAGGGCGTCCAGCCGGTCGTGCTCGGCAAGCTGTCCGCGGAGTACGCGGCGATGTTCCGCGTCCAGCAGGACGCCCTCGACCGCTGCTACGAGCTGCTGCGGCCCGGACACACCGTCGCCGACCTCATCGACGCCGCCGCGAAGGCGGGCGACGGCACCGGCTACCGCTGCGTCGTCACGATGCACGGCCGCGGCCTCGGCGACGACGCGCCCATCTCCTACCAGGGCGTGCAGGACGAGACGATGCGCGCATGGCCGATCGAGGAGAACGCCTGCTTCATCGT
>JADFRC010000007.1 GCA_022561455.1 Chloroflexota bacterium
GCTGTTCGTCCGCTCGGGGTTCTTGGAGCGCCGTTTCTCCTACGCCCCCGCGCGCGAGGTCGAGTACTCACCGTCCGACGTCGGCCTGGCCTACGAAGAGGTCTGGATGGAGTCGGCCGACGGCGTGGCGCTGCACGGCTGGTTCGTGCCGGGGAAGCGTGACGTGACCTTCCTGTGGCTGCACGGCAACGGGGGGAACATCGCCTACCACCTCGAGCACCTCCGTGACCTCCACGCGAACCTCGGCGTCAACGTGCTGCTGTTCGACTACCGCGGCTTCGGCCGCAGCAGCGGCATCCCCGCCGAGAAGGGCCTTTACCGCGACGCCGCGGCCGCGCTCCGTTACCTCAAGGACCGCCCCGGCGTCCAGCCAGACCGCATCGTCTACTTCGGCCAGTCGCTCGGCACCGCACTCGCGGTGGAGCTTGCCACGCACGAAGCGCCGCTCGGCCTGGTCCTCGAGGCGCCGTTCCCCTCCGGCCCCTACATGGCGCACCGGATGCTGCCGTTCCTGCCCATGTGGTTCCACCGGTACTTGGTGCCGAACCGCTTCGACACCGCTGCCCGCATCGGCCGCGTCAAGGCGCCTCTGCTCATCGTGCACGGCGAGCTCGACATGACGGTCCCGCACGAGGCGGGGAAGGTGGTGCTCGAAGCGGCCAACGAGCCGAAAGAGATGCTCTCCGTCCCCCACGCCGCCCACGTCGACGCGCACGCCGTCGGCGGCAGCGCCTACTACGAGGCGCTCCTGCGCTTCGTGGACGGGCTGTGACCGCGAGCCGATCCGCAGTACCGCTCTAAGCGGTTGCGCCGCTGGCATCCCGCCCCGGTTGCAGGCATCCGGCCGGAGTGCCACAATCACGCTCAGGCGCAGATCTCCTGAGGAGGCCAACGATGACGCAGCACACCCCAACACGCGGCGTCCGCAACCCCGGCCACCACGTCTGGGTGGAGCCGAGCCCGAAGTGGGTCCGCGTGCTCGCGGGCGGCGAGACGATCGTCGACACGAAGCGTGCGCTGCTCCTGCGCGAGACGGGCCACACACCGGTCTACTACCTCCCCATGGACGACGTGCGCATGGAGTTCCTCGAGCCGACCGGCCACGGCACGCACTGCCCGTATAAGGGCGATGCCACCTACTGGACGCTCAAGGTGGGCGGCAAGGTCGAGGAGAACGCCGTCTGGAGCTACCCGGTCCCCCTCGATGCCGAGGCCCCGGACCTCTCGGGGTACGTCGCCTTCTACTGGAACAAGTTCGATGCGTGGTACGAGGAGAACGAGCAGGTCTACGTGCACGCGCGCGACCCGTACAAGCGGATCGACATCCTCCCCAGCACGCGCCACGTGAGCGTCGCCATCAACGGCGAGACGGTCGCCGACACCCACGCGCCGACGCTGCTTTTCGAGACCGGGCTGCCCGTGCGCTACTACATACCGGTGCTCGACGTACGCCAGGACCTGCTCACGCCAACCGAAAAGCAGACCGCCTGCCCGTACAAGGGCCAGGCGGCGTACTACTCCGTACGCGGCGGTGGCGAGCTCCTCGACGACGTGGCGTGGTACTACCGCTACCCGATCGCTGAAGCCCACGGCATCGCCGGGATGGTCGCCTTCTTCAACGAGCTCACCGACATCACCGTCGACGGCGAGCTCCAGGAGCGCCCCAAGACCAAGTGGTCGCGCTCCTAACGCCGCCCAGCCGGCGCCCGCCGCAAGTGGGCAGACGCCGGCCGGTTCTTCGCGCGCGAGGCTGCGGCTAGCTGAGGTGCTTGCCGAACCAGGCGAGCACGTCGGCCCACGCGGCCTCCGCCTGCACCGCGTTGTAGCGCTCCGCAGAGTTGTGGTTGATGAACGCGTGGCCGGCACCGGGATAGAGCTTGTGCTCGTGCGTGATGCCCGCGCCGTCGAGCGCCTTGTTGACGTCGTCGATCCCGGCGTTGATGCGCTCGTCCGTCGCGCCGTAGACCGCGAAGACCGCGGCCTTCGTGTTCGGCACCTGCTCGAGCGGCGGGTTCGAGCCGTAGCACGGCACCGCCGCCGCTATGTCCGCGCTCTCCGTCGCCACCCGCCACGTCACACCGCCCCCGAAACAGAAGCCTATGATGCCAACGCTCGTCACCTCGGGCAGCCCCTTGAGGTACTTGATCACCGCCTGAGCATCGGCCGAGAGCCGTTCCTTCGGGATGGCGCCGATCATCGCCGGTATGTCTTCGATCGAGTCGGTGCCGCCGTCGCGGGTCAGCAGGTCCGGCGCCACCGCCAGGTACCCGGAGCTCGCCAGCCCGTCGGCCACGTCGCGGATGTTCGCCACGAGGCCCCTGTTCTCGTGGATCACCACCACCGCCGCGCCTTTCGTGAAGCCCTGCGGCCGGGCCATGTGGGCCTTGATCTGGACCCCGTCCGCGGGGATCTCGATCTGGCTCACCTCGGGCTCGGGACCACCGATCAATGGGTTCGTCGCAGCCTGTGTCATCGCTCCTCCTCCTGTTCTTGTTCTCCCGCCGCTCACGCCAACCGGACGTTCTTCGAAAAATCGTAGCCGGGCGAGACGTCGCTCGCGAACTCCCACACCACGTGGCCGCTGTCCCACTCCCCCGCGAACGTGCCGCGTAGGAACGACGTCAGCTCCGACCAAGCCGCCTCCGCAGCCTCCCGACGATACCTCCCCGGCATGGTGTCGTTCAACCACCCGTGGGGAGCACCCCGGTAGATGCGCATACGATAGCTCTTGTTGGCCCGCTCCAGCTCGTCCCGGAACCGCCGCACGTTCTCGATGGAGACGACGTGGTCCTCCTCGCCGAAGAGGCCGAGCACCGGGCAGTCCAACGCCTTGATGAAGTCGCCCACCGAGGAGGGACGCCGCTCGTCCGGCTCCCAGTCCCGGTCTCCGACGCCACCGTAGAGCACCGCGACCGACGCCACATCGTGCCGGTGGGCCGCGAACAGCAGCGGCTGCCGCCCGCTCTGGCACACGCCGATGATGCCGATCTCGCCGGTCGTATGCGGAAGGCCGCGCAGGAAGGCGACCGCCTCGTCGAGGTCCGCGAGCGCTTCGTCGTCCGCCATCTCCGCGCGCTCCTCGCCCCGGCGCAGCGCCTCGCGGTCGCCGCCGAAGCGGTGGAACATATCCGGCAGCAGCGCCACGAACCCGTCCGCGGCAAGCTTCTCCCCGAGGTCTCTCGTGTGCTGGTCGATCCCGTAGCGCTCATGGAGCAGCACCACGCCGGGGCGCCGTGCCCGGCCCTCCGGCCGCGCCTCCAGCACCTTCATGCCGCTGGTCAACTCGTGCTCCGTGAGCATCGCCGCGGACTATATCACGAGCGAGGCCACGAGCGAGCGCGATCGAGGCTCTGAGCGAGACGTTGAGCGAGTGGCCCGCGCCGCCTCACCGGCTCGCCACGATGTCCCCCAAACGGTCGACCTGGTCGAGGTCCGCGTGCCCCGGCTCGAGGATCAGCTCGTCGGCGCCGATGGCTTCGAACACGCCGATCGCATCGAGGATCGCCTCGGGCGTCGACGGGACAGAGAGGTCCATGCGCGCCGCAGCCTCGCCGCGGAAGGCATAGTAGGAGCGCATCGACTCGCGCGTCCGCTCCGCCGCGTACTCACCGACCGCGCACGATAGCGCCACGACGAGCCGGGGCCGCCCCGGCTTCCCCGCCTCCTTCCACGCCGCCTCGACGGCCTGGTAGTAGCCCACGACCTCCTTCGACTGGTTCGACACGCCAGCACCCGCGGCCCCCGCGACGTAGCCATCGCCGAGGCGTCCCGAGCGCTCCAGCGCCAAGGCCGAGCGGCCGCCGATCAGCAGCTCGGGCCCGCCCGGTCGCGCCGGGGCTGGGCCGATCGGGCCGGCGCCCTCGGCCGCCGGCCCGCCCGACCAGATGCGCCGCAGCGTCGCCACCTGCTCGTCGAGCCGCTTGCCGCGCCCCTTCATGGAGACGCCGGCCGCGGCGAAGTCGTCGGCCCGCGAGCCGACGCCCACACCGAGGGAGAAGCGTCCGCCGGAGACCGCGTCGATGCTGGCGACCTGCTTCGCCACGATGGCGGCGTTGCGCAGCGACAGCAGGAGGACCGTGGGCATCAGGCGGATGCGCGACGTCACGGCCGCCGCCACGGCGAAGACGATCAGCGGGTCGTGGTTCCCATACACGAGCCGGTCGACCATCGCCAGCGACGAGAACGGACCGTCGTCGGCGCGCTCCGCCCATTCGATGATGCGGGCGCTATCGCCGGCCGGCATGACCTTGGGAAAGGCGATCCCTATCTCCATGTTTCGCTCCTTGTTGTCCCGTCCCGGCCACGCCGGGAACCACCGTCTCCGAAGGGCGCACGCCGTGCGCCCCTACAGCATGTCCCTGCTTCGGCTTCGCTCCGCCCCCGTAGGGGCGCATGGCATGCGCCCTGGTTCCGCGCCATCCTGAGCCGTTCGGCCGCTCCGAAGGGCCTGCGGCCTCAGATGAAGGGCGACACCGCGTTCCAGGCCATCATCACCGCGATCAGCAGCAGCGTGGCCGGGCCGATGTATTCGCTGTTGAAACGGCCCTCCTGCGGCGAGAGCCACGTCTCACCCCGGAGCAGGTTCCGCGTCCAAAGCAACGCCCCCACCAGCAGGAACGCAGCCACTACCCCGTACGAGGCCTGCCGGACGCTCAGCCGCCACGCCAGCAGCAGGACCAACGGGATGAAGGCCGCCATCACGAGCTTGTCCCGCCCGCTCGGCGGTCTGTCCAATACGTGGGCCGCGAGCTCGAGGGCGAGCCGCCCGAGGTAGCCCAAGAGTATCAGCCCGGCGGCCCCGAACAGCGCCGTGAGCAGAATCCAGGCAAGGCCGCCCGGCCAGTCGCTGAAGATGCTCATCCTCCGAGCCCCGCAGCCGGCTCGCAGCCCCGCGGCTAGATACTGCCGTAGACGCGCTCCGGTGTGATGAGGACGACGTTGCGCTGCTCCTCACGCATCCGGCTCTCGAAGTCGCCGGCGCCGGTCTCCCGGCCCGCGGCCCCGTATGCGCCCCGCAGCAGCGACAGCAGCTCGTCGGCTGGCGTGTCGTCCCACCCCTGGGCCACGGCGGGCCCTTCGATGGTGACGTAGCGCGTGTCGTGCGGGCGGATCAGCGTCACACTGCACCGGCCGCTCCGGCGCACGTTCTTGACCTTCAGCGTGCGGGCCCGCGACACGAACGACATCTTCCCGTCGTAGAAGGCGGCGCTGACGACCGTCGATTGTGCTTTACCCGACGCGCCGATGGTCGTGACAACGGCGAGATGGTTCTCCTCCAGGAACGGCATGACTTCACTGAGCTCCACGCTTACCCCCCAGTGGCGACGAGATAGGATGCCGGCCCGCCTGGTCCAGTCCGGTGCTGCGGAGGATTCTACCCGCCTCCGGCTTCGCGTGCGCTTAGGAGCGGTGACGCCACGATTCGGCGTATGCTGCGCCACGCTGGCAGCGGGACCGGCACGGAGGAGGAAGCGCCATGGAACAGCCGTTCAGCGCCGCGGGGATCGCGCACTTCGTGCTCAACGTTCGCGACCTCGAGAAGTCCGTCGCCTTCTACCGGATGTTCGACCCCAAGGCCGGCGAGGACCTCGACCGCGTCCGCGTGGCGCTCGGCGGAGGGACTCGGCTCCTGATCCGCCACGGCCCCGATCTTGCCCCACAGGGTCAGGGGAACCTCGATCACTTCGCGGTGGTCCTCGAAGGCGCCGCGGACGTCGAGTCCGTGCTCGCCTTCATGCGGGCCCACGGCGCCGAACCCTACGACGGGCCGAGGACGAACACCTCGGGCCGCACGCAATTCCGTGTGAAAGACCCCGACGGGAATGAGGTCGAGGTCCAACTGAAGTAGGCGCCGTCAGGAACGCGAGAGGAGGTCCGCACTGGCAACCAACGTCGTCATGCCTGATTGGGGCATTGCCCCCGAGACGTGCACGCTCGCCCGCTGGCTCAAGGCCGAGGGCGAGCGGGTCGTCCACGGCGAGCCGCTCGTGGAGATCGAGACCGGCAAGGTGACGGTCGAGGTCGAGGCGCCCGCCTCCGGGACGCTAGCCTCGATCAGCGCCGCCGAGGGCGACGACGTCACTCTGGGCCAGAGCCTCGCGCTCATCCTGGCCGAAGGCGAGGCGCCCTCCGACATCCCGCCCATGCAAGCAGCCCCGCCTCCTGCGCCCGCGGGAGAGCAGACGAGCGTCAGCAACGTCTGGCGCGTCATGGCGGAGCGGCTGACCAGGAGCTGGGCCGAGGTGCCGCACTTCTACTTGGTGCGTGAAGTGAACACACGCGCCATCCGGACCTGGCGCCAAGAGCGCCGGAGGAGTGGCGCGAGCGTCCCGAGCGTCTCCGATCTGCTCGTCCGGGTGTCCGCGGCCGCTCTCGTCGAGCACCCGCGGATGAACGCTTCGTGGACCGACGGGACGATCACGCTCCACCCCAGCGTGAACATAGGCCTCGCCGTCGCGATCGACGATGGTCTGATCGTGCCGGTGATCCACGGCGTCGAGCAGATGAGCCTGGAGGAGATCACCGCCCGCCGGACGGAGCTCGTGGAGCGGGCCCGTTCCGGCAAGCTCCGGCCCGAGGACATCGCGGGCGGCACGTTCAGCATCACCAATCTGGGCATGTACGGCGTGGACGCTTTCGACGCTATCGTGAACCCGCCGCAAGCGGCCATCCTCGCCGTCGGCCGCATCTCCGACCGCGTGGTCGCGGTGAAGGGCGAGCCCAGCGTGGAGCCGATGATGACGCTCACGCTCTCGGTGGACCACCGCGCTGCCGACGGAGCCAGAGCCGCCCCGTTCCTCGACACGCTCGCATCGCTGCTAGAGGACCCCACAAGGGCACTGCCCTTGACCCTTAAGGGGTAGCGCCGCTGACTTGCGCGGAGCGGATCACCCATCGCATCCGCTCAGTGAATGCGCACCACCGCGACCGTGGCCACGAGCCGGTGAGGCTGGCTCCCCCCCTTCGCGTGCCCCTTTGCCCGCAGGCGCAATCCTCGCACAGTACCGCTGCGGATCCTGTCGGTCCTACACGCGGGGTGCGAGGTTGGCCCTGTCTTGTCTTATCTGCCGCACGCCTTCGTCGACGTTCGTATCGATCATGGGGTGGTCGGGGTCACGCTGGTAGCCCAGGGGGTCTTCTCCGCGCTGGACGCGCTCGATCTGTTCCTTCATGTGGCGGCGAAGCAGGACGACGCCGCGGTCGGAGTAGCTGAGGTGCTCGGCGGCGCGGTTCGAGATCGGGCCCTGCGTCTCCCAGGCCATCTGGTCCTGCGAGTTGACGCTGTGCAGGATGAACTTGGTCTCTGGGTGCGATTTCTCGGGGTCCTCCTTGATCGGGTCTTCGAAGGTGATCTCAGGATCGAAGGCGTCCTCGGGCTCGCTACCATCCTCCGTGGGATAGAAGAATATGCGCATGTGGAGGGTATGGGTGTCGTCGATGGGGACACGGAACTGCGAGCTGGCGCCCTGGCGCAGGATGTTCGGGAAGAGGACAGGGTGCTCGTCCACCATCCCGTTGACGTAGGTGCGCTTCTTCATGAGGGCGCCGTAATCGGTGACGTAGAACTCGTAGGATTCAACGTCGTCGGTGAAGCCCCGAGTGGTGCTCGGGGGGGTCCGTCCGCGCCCGATGAACTCCTGGTGCAGGATCTGGAGATGGGCCGGGTCCATGGAGTTCTCCATGGCCTGGAACCAGTTCGCGTTGAGCTTCGGGTGGATCAGCCAAACGCGCTTGCCGTCCTTCCGGAACAGCGTGTCGTAGTGGACCATGGGCGGCGCTGGCAGCGGGCCCATGTAGGCCCAGACCATGCCCAGGTAGATCTGGACCGGGTAGGCCGTGTGCTTGACGCTCTTCATGATCGCGTCGTTGCGCTCCGGCGGCGTCTCGAGGATGTTGCCCTCGCAGTCGTACAGCCAGCCGTGGTACGCGCACGAGATGCCGCGCTCCTCGACGCGGCCGTAGAGCAGCGAGGCGCCGCGGTGGGAGCAGTGGTCGGCCAGCAATCCGTGGCGTCCCGACTTGTCACGGAAGATGACGAGGTCCTCGCCGAGGATACGCACGAACTTGGTCGGGTGCTCTTCGTCGATATCCCGCGCTAGCGAGATAGGGTGCCAGTACATGCGGAGCACCGCTCCGGCAGGCGTGCCGGGGCCGATCCTGGTGAGCAGGTCGTTCTCTTCCTGAGTCAGCATCCGTTCACCCCTCTTTCAAGCGACTAAGCACCGTCAACTATCAGATAACTATCCCGACAGGCTCGGCCATTACCTGGCAATCTCAACTCTACCATGTGACCTTGGTGGAGCCGAGGGGATTCGAACCCCTGACCCCCTGCTTGCAAAGTAGCTCGAGCGCTTCGCTATGCGATTAGTCGCGCGACGCTATGCGATTACCGCGCAGTTAGGGGGTCAGTTGTTCCTGGCGAGTGAGTGCCGGGCCGAGAGCGCCACCTGCGCCGAATCACGACCATTACCCCCCATCCGCGAGGCCGTGGTGCGGTACCCCCCTGCAGCGCAGGTTTGCGCTCGCCAGGGGGCTGTCGGCTGGGCCGCGGATGGAGACGCTGGTTCGTTACACGGCGACGGCCCGCTTGGCCTCCACCTCGGGGCGGTACTTCTCGCACAGCGTCAGCCAGTGCTCCGCCTGCTTGCGTGCCTTCGCCTCGTTCTTCGGACCTTCCTCTGGGTCCTCGCAGATCCAGGAGAAGGGCGGCCGCGGCGAGCCCATCTCGATGTAACCGGCGTACTCGTACGACTCGTGGCCGGCGCGTCCTCCATCGCCGTCGCCGCCACCGGTCCGGCCCGCGCTCATGTCGGCGAGGATCGCCGCCGCCTTCAGGTGCTCGCCCTCAGCGACCGCGTTGTAGGCTGCGAGGACGGGCCACGGTCCCGACCAGATCGCGTGCGACCAGCAGCCGACCGCGCCCATCATGTAGTAGGGGTAGAGCTGCGTCTGGTTGCAGAAGTGGGCGATCTTGCCGTCGATGATGTCGTGCAGCCGCTGGAACTCCGTCGGGTTCCGGTGGCTGTCCTTCATCGCCACGATGTTCGGGAGCTTGACGAGCTCCTTGAACGCCGACACAGGGATGTGGACGCGGTGGTTCGGGGGGTTGTGATAGATCATGATCGACAGGTCCGGGAAGAGCGCCGATATCCGCTGGTAGAAGGTAACGACGTCGCGGATCGGCAGCTTGTAGTAGTACGGCACCCCCAGCAGGACGCCCTGGCCGCCCGCTTCGCGCACGAAATTCATCTTCTGGACGACGAGCCGCGGGTTCGCCGCGGTGACGCCAAGCATCAGGGGGACCCGGTCGTCGACGGCCTCGATGCTCGCCCGCACGATCGTCCGCCACTCATCCTCGAGCAGGTTCCAGACCTGGCCGAACGTGCCCGTCGTCGCGAACATATGCACGCCGTCCTTGATCGCACGGTCGAGGCCCGCTTGCAGGTGGCCAACGTCGATCGTGTCGGTCGCGGTCATGTCGCCCGCATCGGCGGTCGCGAACGCCGGCATCATGCCGCAGATCCCGTGGAGGTCGGCTGCTAGGTATGACATCGATTCGTCTCCTCATCGGGTCGACTACCACGCACCATAGGCCAGTTGTCCGGGCGAAGCAACGTGTCCTGACGACTACCAGCGTTCTACATCCCTATGATGAAGCTTTTCTCGGTGCGCCTGGGCATCCTGGACGGGTCCTCGTGGCTCATGGACCGAAACACCGCACTTACCGTTAGAGCGGAATGAACCGAGCGGCAACGAACGGGCGGCCCCATGGGTGCTCGCTGCGCTCTCTTGCCCCCCCTGCTCTAGAACTCCTCGTAGTAGAAGTTGCCCGTGAGCCGCTGGAGAGGCCAGTCGGTCCAGCCGGCGAGGAACGCGTCCTCCTGGTGCGGGTTCTCGTGGTGATGGGCCATCCACGCGGGGAGCTCGATGAAGTCGCCCGCGGACCATTCGAACCGCTCCCCCTCGACGACGAGGACGCCGCTGCCCTGGAAGCAGTAGTAGATCACCGAGCTGTTGTGCCGGTGGTCACGGCCCTTGAAGCCCGGGACCAGCATCGTCATCTCCCACGCCGCGGTGGGGAGGGTCGGACCGCCCGTAAGCGGGTTCCGGTAGGTGAGCGTGTAGCAGTCGAACGGGTTCGGCTCATCCTCCTTCTGCTTCATCCTTGCGAAGGCCGCCGACGTCTGATGCCACGGGTACCGGAATGCGGGCGGGTGGATGGTGGACTCGTCGTTCTTGACCTGGGGGCCCGCTGGATGGACTACCTCATGGTAGGGCCGCGCCTCTCCGCCGCGGCCCGGGAGGCCAAGATTGCCCCCCCAGATCCGCATGGCCTCGTCGACCCGGTCGGTCTGCAGGGCCTCCTTGACCTCGGGCCATTCCTCGGTGAACGTCGCCCCCACACCCGCACCGTGCAGGCCGTCCAGCCATAGCACGTAGGTATCCGAGTTGTTGATGTGGCCGTGGAAGTTCAGGTGCGGCGTGATGACGAGGTCCCCGTCATTGAGCGGGAAGGGCTCCCCGTTCACGAGCGTATAGGCATCCGGTGAGCCCTTGATGACGAACCTGGTGGCCTGGGCGCTGTGCCGGTGGGAGATCGCCTGCTCGCCGGGCCCAACGTACTGGATGCCGAGGCGCAGGGGGAAGTTCGCGTTCGGGGAGTTCCGGGGGTTGTGGAAGTGCGTGTCGCGCCGGAGGACGCCGCCTTTGTCCTCGAAATTCTCGGCCAGACGGACCAGCTTGCCCGAGGCCACAACGGCAGGCTCGATATCCTCCCACTTCCACTGGAACGGCTTCAGCACCTTGCTCTGCCGCCCCGCTCCCATCTCCATCTGGAGCGCGAGGTTCTGCTCCTCGAGGTACTTCTTGAGCGCATCGATGTCCGGAATCTCTACTGCCATGCTGCCCCTCCCCTCTTGATGGAGACTGATGCCCCCCCTAGCCCAGACGCGCCGGCGAGGCGGCGGTCATCACCTCGAAGCTGTGCCCGTCAGGAGTGGTGAAGAAGGTGCGACGGCCACCGTTCAGTTCGTTCCACTGCATGTTCATATCACGGGTGCTCGTCCCGTACTTGAGGCCCTCAGCGACCACGCGACCCAGGATCGCGTCGAACTGGTCGTCGCCGACGTGGAACGCGAAGTGGAGCGGCTTATGCTCGCTGGCCGCTTCCTTGTCGTCGAAACGCATCACCAGGGTGTCGTTCACGCGAACGTGTCCTTGGTAGTTGCGCACGCCCAAGAACTCCCACCCCATGACGCGCGCCATGAGCTGGCTCGCCGCTTCCTTGTCCTTCACCGGGATGACCGTGTGATCCAGATCCATGGCTGCCTCCGCTGATATGACATCGTGGCTTCGGCAGCATGCTCCCATCATCGTTTCGAGTCAAACGTCGGTGAGGGCAGCGGGGAACTGCCGCAGCCTGGGAGCTCGCTCGAGCGGCCTCACTGCCTCGATGCGATTGCGGGCCGCTATCTCAAGCGTGACTATCCCAGGTGCCGCGCCGATGAGCCAGAGCACCATTCCCCGGGGTCTTATACTGGCGTCCACTCCCAACACTCCTATAGAAAGGGTCCCATGCTGGTGGTGCGATTCACGACCGTGGTTCGCTAAGGAGATCGGATTGGCCAACCCCAAGCTTCGTCTCGGCTTTCGAGAGCCAGAGATCGACACCAACCGGCCCTTCGTGGATGGCACGGTGAAGGTCGAGGGCTTCGATCTCGAGATCTCCGACTATCGCGGCTGGGAGTACATCGACGCGTGGGACGCCAGCTTCGGCGGACTCATGCAGACCAAGGGGAAGGGCGATCACCCGTTCGTGTCGATCCCCGCTTTCCCGAACCGCAAGTTCCGCCTGTCCTACATATTCGTGAACGGCAGGGCAGGGATCGAGTCCCCGAAGGACCTTGAGGGCAAGCGCGTCTACGTCAGCGGCACAGCCGGCATCTGGGCGCGGGGTGCTCTACTGAACTACTACGGGGTCGATTTCACCAAGGTCCACTGGCTGATGACAGGCGCTTCCGCGAAGAGCTGGGGCCCCGGCATCGACGTCGAGAGCCTGCCAGGGATCGCAGGACCCCTGGACGTGAAACTGGATACGATGCTGTTAGAGGGAGCTCTGGACGCGGTGATCGAACCGAACGTCCTGCCCTCCATCAGCCGCAGGGACCCGCGCGTGCGCCGGCTCTTTCCTGATTACCGGACGGAGGAGCAAGACTACTGGAAGCGGACGGGCATCTTCCCGATCAGCCACGTTGTCTCGCTGACTCAGGAGTTCGTCGACCGCCACCCCGAAGCGCCGGTGGCCCTCTTGAAAGCCTATCGCCAAGCCCGTGACGTGGCCTTCGACCGGCTCTACGGGACGGACCCAGAGATCCTGGCGATCTCATGGGTCGCCTCGTTCATCGACGACCAGCGCGCTCTCATGGGAAACGATTACTGGGCCTACAACATCCAGGGCAACGTGCGCGCGCTGGAAGCGATGATGCTGTTCGCGTATCAGATGGGAGCCACTCCCACCCAGCTCGACTACACGAGCTTCTTCGACCCGGACGCGGCCGCGCTCCCGGGCTCCTAGCCGGGCTGCCGGCATTTGCGGATTCGGGCCGTCCATTCCGGGCGCCCCACGGTGAAGCGCCCCTGGCCTCGGATCTTTTCCGTCTTCCTTTACGCGGCGCCGCGACTATGGAGTGCCGCGTTGACAGCAAAGATGGGCGGACATAGCATCGCGGACGACCGACCGACTGAAGGAGGCGCTCATGCTTGCCATCCGCTCGGGAGAGACGGAGCAGAACGATGGACGGGGTTGGCCGGGCCAACGGACCTGGGGAACGATGAGACTGGCCATCGGCGTATCCGTGTTCTTCCTCTTCCTCGCCGCTGCCTGCGGCAGCGAGGAACCCACGGCCACGCCTGTTCCGGACCAGCCAACCGGTGACCTGACCTTCGAGCAGGAGTGGGCCCAGCTGATCGCCGCCGCCCAAGAAGAGGGCGAGCTGCTGATGTCGGTTGGTCCTCTGGGTGAGTACCGCGATCTGCTGGACCTTTTCCAGGAGACGTTCGACGTGGAATTCAAGGCGCAGACGGGAAGGGGCGCCTACCTGGCGGACCGGATCCTCGCGGAGCGGCAAGCCGGGAAGAAGCTGGTCGACATTGGCTTGATCAGCGTCGCTTCGACGTCCCGGAGACTCGTGCCCGCGGGGTCCACCGTTTCCATCCCAGACCTGCTGATCGACCCAGAGGTGGCGGACGAGTCGCTCTGGCACGACGGTCAGTTCTGGTTCGCCGACTGGTTCGTCGACGGAGCCGGGGACCATTCGTTCATCTACGCGGCGCGCGTGAACGATGGATACCAGTTCTGGTACAACACCGACAAGGTCAGCGAGGCGGAAGCGAACGCCGTCACCGACCTGTGGGAGTTCGTTCAAGACCCGAAGTGGAGAGGGCTGCTCGGGGACCGGTCCTGGCAGGACCCAGGCCGGCTCGGTGGCCTGATTCGAGCCTATTTCATGCCGGACCTAGGCCCGGAGTGGATAACGGCCTACTTCCAAGCGGGGCTGGTGACATTCACGGACGACGACAGGCTCGTGGACGACTGGGTGGCCCAAGGGGTCTATCCGATCCAGGTTGCCACGAGCGGCGGGTCACCGTCCGGTGACTTGCTGGAGCTGAGGGAGGCTGGCCTCCCCCTCAACGTCCGCCAGCTGGAGTCGGAGAAGGGCTGGATGGAAGCCCGTGGGTCAGGCTGCTGCATCGTGGCCTTCGAAGGCGGTCCCAACCCGAACGCACAGAAGCTGTTCGTGAACTGGTGGCTCTCCCAGGACGTGCAGACGCGCATCAATGCGATCGAGCCCGGTATCACGCGGGTGTCGCTCAGGAACGACGTCCCGCTCGGCAACGTCGACCCGTCCTATGCACGGACGCCGGGAAAGAACTACGTGTTCCGCGACGGCGACCCCAGGTACAGCGGAGAGGAACAGGAGATCGCACGACAGTTCATCGTCGAGACCTTCCTCAGGGAGACGGGTTGGGCAGGGGAGCAGCGGAACTGATCGGCCCGCCGCACAACGACGGAAGAGCCGGAGCCAGCCGATCCTTGGGCATGCGAAGGAGCACATGGAAATCAAGTTCGGACTGATCAGCGCAGACTCGCACGCGGCCTTCGACCGTGACGACTTCACGTCACGGATGTCGGTCAGCAAGTGGGGGGACCGCATCCCGCACGTCGCGGAGCATGAGCGCGACGGGGAGCGCGTGGACGGCTGGGCGATCTACGATAGGCCCCCGCGGGGTGACGTGTGCAACTGCCCCGCCGTCATGGGCGACCCGTTCCCCCACTGGCCCAAGCGGTGGGAGGAAGTGCCCAAGATGGTCTACGATCCGCACGAGCGCCTCAAGGCCCTCGACATCGACAGGGTCGACGCGGAGGTGCTCTTCCCCAATCCGCCGGGGGGCAGCTACTACCAGTTCGGGGACGTCGAGTTCGAGCTGGACGCGATACGAGCGTACAACGACATCCTCTCCGACTGGGTGCGGGTCAGCGACCGGTACCTGCCGCTCGTGGCCATCCCGTACCTGAGCAGCCCGAAGACCATGGCGGGCGAGATCCAACGGGCGGTGGAGGGGGGCCACCGCGGGATCAACTTCGCCGGACGGACGCCGGAGTCGCTCCCTCATCTCACCGACCCCCACTGGGACCCGGTCTGGGATGTGTGCCAAGAGCTGGGGTTCCCGGTCCACTTCCACGGCTCGGCGGGGATCAACGTGGGGAAGAGCTCCAAGGAGTGGAGCGGCTATTCGACGCGCCAGGCCCACTCGGCGTCCACCAGCACGTCGGCGGTCACGCCCGCGCAGATCATGCCGCAGCTCATCTTTTCGGGGGTGACGGAGCGCTTCCCCCGCCTCAAGTTCGCGTTCGCGGAGGCCGGCATCGGCGGGCTCAACTACGTGGTCGCGGCATGCGACCACGAATGGGAGCGGCGCCATCTGTGGACCGAGGGCATGAGCACCCGTCCCAGCGAGATCGTGCACCGGCAGGTCTACGTGAACTTCTGGTTCGAGGCGGAGGGCATCAAGCTCCGCGATGAGATCGGCGTCGCCAACCTCATGTGGGAAGCGGACTACCCCCACGTGGCCTCGTACTACCCGAACTCATGGGAGGCGGTCGAGAGGGTGCTCGACGGAGTGCCTGAGGACGACCGCCGGAAACTGCTCTACGAGAACGCCCTCCGGGTATACCAGATCAAGGAGACGGTTCCCGCATAGGGGACCATCGCCAGGGAGGTCCCTTTGGCACCGAGATACCCGTTGATCAGCACGGACGACCACGTCCAAGAGCCGCCGGACCTCTGGTCCTCCCGGCTCTCCAAGAAACGGTGGGGCGACCGCGTTCCACACCTGGAGCGGAGCGCCAAGGGCGCGGAACGGTGGATGGTCGACGGGCAGGTGCTCCTTGACGGGCATTCCGCCCGGGCTGGTGCCCTGATGCCCGACCGCAACGTCGAGCCGGCCCGATGGGACGAGGTCCCGCCGGCGGCGTACCAGCCGGCGGAACGGCTCAAGGTCATGGATACTGCGGGCGTCAGCTATTCGGTTCTCTTCCCCACCGTCGCAGGGATGGCCGGAGAGACCTTCGGGCGGCTCAAGGACCCGGAGCTCGAGGTCGCCTGCGTGCAGGCCTACAACGACTGGCTGATCGAGGAGTGGGCCGCGGCAAGCGACCGCTTCGTCCCACAGTGCATCGTCCCCATCTGGCCGCCCGAGGCCACCGTGGCGGAGATCCGGCGGGCCGTGGACATGGGCCACCGCGGCGTGGTCTTCCCCGCGGTGCCCATGGACCTGCGCGACGTGCCCCACGTGGCCGGCCCCGAGTACGACCCGGTATGGGCCGTCTGCGAGGAGCTGGACGTGCCCCTCTGCCTCCATGCGGGATCGGCGCCGGGGCTGCAGTACCCCGTGTCTCCGGCGATGGCACCCGCCCTGGCCGGAGCACTCGACGCCGTGACGAAGCCCGTCTCCAGCGTGTTCGTCCTCTCCCTGCTCCTGTTCTCGCGGATGCTGATCCGGCACCCGAAGCTGCGCGTGGTGTTCGCGGAGAGCGCGCTCAGCTGGAGCATGCTCTTCCTGGAGTGGGCCGACCATCAGTTCGAGCACGATGGCCTCGAGCGTGAGGGATACGAGCTAACGCCGTCGCAGATGTTCCACCGCCAGTGCTACCTGAACGCGTGGTTCGACAAGGTCGCGCCGTTCGCCCCCTACGTGGGGACGGACCGCGTTCTGTGGTCCACGAACCTCCCACTGGCGACATCCACCTGGCCGGGGACGCAAGAGACGATCGAGCATTGCTTCCGGGGCGTCTCCGAAGAGGACACGAAGCTGGTCTTGTGGGAAAACGCGGCGAGCCTCTACCGGCTCTGATGAAGCACTCACTTTTCCATCCAGGACGGTCCGGGAGTGCGCTCGGCAGGCGGGCACATCTGAGTAGCTGGCAGGGCCGTCATGCGGCGGGTCCAAGCCAGTTGGTCTGCCGCAGAGGCAGGGGAGCCTGACGCGCGTGAGAGGGTCAGCGATGGCGGACACAGAGGTAGGGCGCGCGGGCCTGGCTCGTAAGCGCCCACGATTCCGGCCCGGCACGGGCCACTTCGTCATGGCGGCCGTGCTGCTGCTGCTGGGCTTCTACCTCATCTGGCCGGTCCTCATCCTGCTGGTCAATAGCTTCAACACGGCCCGCGACATGTTCGTCGATCCGCGCGTCTGGGGTCTGGACCACTGGCGAGCCGCATACGCCGAACCCAGCAGGTTGCTACGGCCCATCACGAACTCGCTGCTGATCTGGGGTCTGACCGTCCTGATCAGCTTTCCCATCGGGATAGTCATCTCCTGGGTGCTGGCGCGGACGAAGGTTCCCTTCAGTCACTCCCTCGAATTCATGTTCTGGATCGCGTATATGGTGCCTGGACTGCCGGTGACCATCGCGTGGATGACGCTGCTGGACCCATCCATCGGTTTCATCAACCAGGCGCTCGTCAAGCTGCCGTTCATCGATCAGGGGCCGTTCAATATCTTCAGCGTGGCCGGCATCGTGTGGGTCGGGCTGATGGGCAACGGCATCGCCATCAAGGTCATGCTGCTGACGCCGGCCTTCCGGAACATGGATGCCGCCATGGAGGAGGCCGCGCGGATCAGCGGCGCCAACAACCTCCGCACCATGCTCCGCGTCACGCTGCCCTTGATGATCTCCCCCATCACGCTCATCTTTGCGCTGCAGCTGCTCCGCGTCTTCCAGTCCTTCGAGACCGAGTGGCTCCTCGGGCTGCCGATCGGGTTCTTCGTCTACTCCACGAAGATCTATGCGCTCGTCCGCACCGAGATCCCCAACTATGGCGAGGCGACCGCGCTGGCGAGCCTCACGCTGATCGTCATCGCCTTCATCATCCCGCTGCAGCGCTGGATCCTACAGCGGCGCCGGTACACGACCGTCACGGGGAGCTTCAGGCCCGGCCTCATCGACCTGGGGCCCTGGAACCAGATCTCGTTCGTCCTCATCGGCACCCTGTTGCTGCTGCTGACGATCATGCCTGTCCTCGTGCTGTTCGTTGCAGGCCTGATGAATAGGATCGGGTATTTCCAGCTGGGCTTCACCATGGACCACTGGATCTTAGTGCTGGGCGACCGGGCGTTCCTGGGAGCGTTGAGGACCACCCTGCTGCTCGGCTTCATGGCCGCCGTCGGAAGCCCGCTCCTGTTCTCGTTGCTCGCCTACATCTTGGTGCGGACGCGCCTGCCGGGACGTACGTTGCTAGACATGGTCATCTGGGGATCGGGAGCGATCCCGGGCATCCTCTCCGGACTGGGGCTGCTGTTGGTGGTCCTTGGCACCCCTGGCCTCACCCTGCTCTACGGCACCATCTGGATCCTGTTCCTCGTGGTGATCATCTCGGGGAACACCACGGGCGTGAACATCATGAAAGGCGTCTTCGTCCAGGTCGGGCAGGACATGGAGGACGCCGCGCGGGTCGCCGGGGCTGGGTGGGTCAGGACGTATTTCAGGATCTGGATCCCGCTGCTCATGCCCATGCTCGTTCTCCTGGCAGTGATGAATTTCACTGCGGCCGCCACAGCAACCAGCTCGGTCATTCTGCTCGCCTCGCGGGATACCTGGACGCTCTCCATCCTTGCGCTGATCCAGGCCGGACAAGGCGGCGAGGGCCGAGAGGTCGCGAGCATCATCAGCATTTTCATCGTTATGATTTCGGTGATCGGAGCGCTCGTAGTGAGGACGATAGGCCTGCGCCTCGGTCTGCGGCACAACATGCGTGCAGGCGAGACCCGCGGAGCCCAGGCAGCCGCCGTGGCTCCCGTCGGACGGTCGACGTGACATCAAAGAGGGGGTAGCAAATTGAAGAGCTTGACTCGACCTCGAACGATAGTCTGGATGGTTCTGTTGCTTGTTGCAGTGGGCGTGGTCGGCGCTTGCGCGTCGGCGACGCCGACGGCGACCCCGACGCCGACGGTTCCACCAACGGCGACCCCGTTCCCGCTGGGGGAGCTCAGGATCGAGCCACCCGTGCTCCTCTGGCCTGATGGGCGCGTGCGTAACTCAGGCATCTGGGTCTATGCATCGGGTCTCCAGCCGGGCCAGTGGTTCGAGTTGTCCTTCGACGTCCGCGGCAAGAAGGCGACTCCCACGCTCGCCGGCCTCGTTCTGCCACAGGCCGACGAGACGGGAGCGTTCGCCGGCGCTTTGCTGGTCGATGGCCGGGAAGGCCGGGACTTCTTGAGCACCGAAATGACGGCAACCTCCGGCCCGGTTACGATTGAGCTCACCGATCTGGATACGGGGCAAGTGATGGCGACCGCTTCCTGGGTCCTTTGCGGCCTCGATCGGGATCCAGCGGTCTGTGGCCCTGCGGAGGAGCTACTGCCGCTGGAATGACCGGCGCAGCTGGCGAGATTCCAAGATCGTCCGGCCCACAGCACGCCGATTCGGGCACGTTCCTGCGCATATGGCTCCCAGGCATCGTGCTGATGACTGGGTGGAACGTGGCCTGGGTGCTCGCCTGGCAGAACTTTCTCTTCGACGCGTTCGCTCATGGCTCCAGCGCGGGCGTCACGGTGTTCGCAAACACGGACGGCCGCGGCCCGGAGGTCTGGATCACGGCCGCCGTGGGGTTCGTGCTCGGAGCCGCCGGCCTCGCGTTATGGGCAAGCAGCGCCCAGGTCTTTCCGGCTCGTGAGCCGCTGCTTGCCAGTCGCCTCTGGCGCATCAGCGGGATAGCGCTCACGCTCATCGGGCTCTCGTTGATCATCTTGTTCCCATCGACCGTCAGCGTCGTCATCGACGAGGGCGCAGCGCGCGTTGCCGTGGAGACCCGCTGGCTGTACTGGAAGACGACCGAAGGGCTCGCGGCGGACGATGTCGATAGAGTTTCGTTCAGAGACTACCGGCTTTCCGTCGGGCCGCGGCCCGAAGACTGCAAGGTCCAGACGGGCCTCAGCATCGTCGATCGCCACAGGAACGCGCTCGCGATCCCAGCCGGCTTCGATCATGAGGCGGTAGCGAATGGCATCGCCGACAAGCTCGGCATCCGGCTCGAAGTCATCGGCGTGCAAGAGTGCTGATGCGAGAACCGGCTCTGCTGGGTCACCTCGTCCCTGCCAGGGCCCCCGTTCGTCGTCGACGACGGTGGGTCAAGCTTGTCGTCGCCCTGCCACGGCGGGGCTGACTGCCGGCAAGCGGGCCAAGGGGCGCTGGGCTACGTCGAGAAAGCTCGTTTTACCGGTCTATCATGCGCTTGGTGGAGCCGAGGGGATTCGAACCCCTGACCCCCTGCTTGCAAAGCAGGTGCTCTCCCAACTGAGCTACGGCCCCACGGCGCGCCCACGCGCGTCGGCAGTATAGCGCGCGGCCGCTTACGTCCCGGTCAGGTCGAGGCCGGCGAGTGTCTCGCCGACGACCTCGTAGCGATCGAACGGCGGCATGAAGTAGACGCCCGCGATCCGGCCCCGGACGGCCCGCAGCAGCTCCCGGCTCACGGCGATGCCTTCGGCCGCCGCACCGTCACCGGCGGTGGCGAGCCTTTGGAAGACCGCGTCCGGCACGGAGATACCCGGCACTTCATTGTGCAAGAAGCGGGCGTGCCGCTCGCTGCGCAGCGGTAGCACGCCGAGGAGCACCGGCAGCGGGAAGCCGCCGAGCCGCTCCGCCACGCGCTCCACCGCCTCCGGTTCGTACACGGGCTGCGTCAGCAGGAAGTGGGCGCCAGCCGCGACCTTGCGCTCGAGCACGCGGAGCTCGCGGTCCATGTCCGGTGCGTTCAGGTTGAGCGCCGCCCCGATGAAGAAGGACGTCGGCCCCTCGAGCGCGCGGCCGTTCGCATCGACCCCCTGGTTGAAACCCGCCATCAGCTTGATCAGGCCGGAGGCCGTGATGTCGCTGACGGCGGTCGCCTGCGGGTAGTCGCCGGTGAGCGGCACGTCGCCCATGACGGTGAACACGTTCCGCACGCCGAGCGCGTGGGCGCCGAGGAGGTCCGAGTGGAGCGCCAGCAGGTTCCGGTGGCGCAGCGACATGTGCATGATCGTCTCGACGCCCAGCTTCGACTGCACGAGGCTGCACATGGCGAGCGCGCTCATCCGGCCCTGCGCCCGTGGGCTGTCCGTGACGTTGATCGCGTGGACGGCCCCGACGATGGGCCGCAGCTTCTCAAGCGACGCGCCTGCGTCGAAGCCGCGGGGGGGCGCGAGCTCCGCCGTGACCACGAAGTCGCCGGCCGCGAAGAGCTCCGCGAGGCCCGTCGCCGACGGCTTCGGCGCTTCGGACGGGGCTATGGACGGAGCGGCTGGGCGCGCGGGCGTCGCGACGGCGGCCGGGCGGCCAGCCGAACCACCATCCAAGGGCTCGACGCCCCGGAGCGCGTCGCGCACCTTCGCGATGTGCTCGGGCGTCGTGCCGCAGCAGCCGCCCAGGAGCCGGGCGCCGGCCACCGCGATCTGGCGGACGGCGTCCGAGAAGTACTTGGGGTCGGCCGAGTATTCGATCCGTCCGTCCACGTAGGCCGGCAGGCCGGCGTTCGGCTGCGCCGCGATGGGCAGCTCAGCGACGCGCGCCATGCGCTCGACCACGTCGCGTATGAGGTCGGGGCCGACGCTGCAGTTCGCGCCGAACGCTGCGAGGTCCAGCTCGCCCAACGCGGCCGCGACCTCCTCCGGCGTATCGCCGCCAAGGGTCACGCCCTCCTCGTCGAACGTCATCTGGGCAACGATCGGCAGCGGCGAGACCGACCGGACGGCTGCCACCGCCAATCTCACCTCGGGCAGCGACGAGAACGTCTCCAGCATGAAGAGGTCGACGCCCGCGTCCGCGAGCGCCGCGGCCTGCTGAGCGAAGGCGTTGTGCCCCGTCGCCGAGTCCAGCGCGCCGAACGGGGAGGAGTCGCGCCCGAGCGGCCCGATGCCACCCGCGATCCAGATGCTCTGCCCGACGAGCCGCCGCGCCTGCTCGGCGATCGCCACGGCGGCGCGGTTGATCTCCTCGACCCGGCCCTCGACGCCCGCGGCTGCGAGCCGGAGTGCGTTCGCACCGAAGGTGTTGGTCTGGATGACCTCGGCGCCGGCGCGCAGGTAGTCGAGGTGGATCGCCTTGACCACGTCGGGGTGCGTCAGGTTGGCGAGGTCCAGCGGGTCGTCCTCGACGCCGCGCTCGTAGAGCTGTGTGCCCATCGCGCCGTCGCAGAGCAGCGCTCCGTGGGCAAGGCGTTCGGTGAAGGAGAGGGGCATGGCGTCGGCGAGCTCCGGTCCGGGCTCAAGACTCCCGGGCCGACATTGTACCGTGGGCACGCGCTCCTCAAAGTGTCGACCGCCCCCTCCGAACCACGGGCCGCCCTCCCCCCCTGTCATTCCGAGCGGAGCGAGGAATCTCTCGGGCGCGGCCGGTGAGAGATTCCTCGTCGGCCTTCGGCCTCCTCGGAATGACAGGGGGAGGGGCGCGCGCTCAGCCCGCGGCGCCCTCGACAGCCTTGGCGCCCAGGAGCTTGGCGCAGGCGTAGACCGCGCTGGTGTACGGCATGGGCCGCCCGAGCATCCCGCCGAGCTCGAGCACCGTCCCGACGAGGCCGTCGACCTCCAGCGGCTTGGCCGCCTCGACGTCTTGGAGCATGGACGTCTTGTGCGCGCCCACTGCCTCCGCGCCCGCCATGCGCGCCTCGATGCTCACGGGGATGTTGATGCCGAGCTCCGCCGCGACGCCGTACGTCTCCTCCATCATGGCGCGCACGACGGCACGCGCATCCACGTCGGCCGCGATCTCGGCCAGGCTCGCCCTGGTGAGCGCGCTGACGGGGTTGAAGGCGCTGTTGCCCAGCAGCTTCACCCAGATCTCCTCCCGGATGTTCTTGCGGATCGGCGCCCGCAGCCCGGCGCGGCCGATGGCCGCGGACAGCGCGCGGGCGCGTTCGGACGTCGAGCCGTCGAGCTCGCCGATCGAGAAGCGGTCGCCCTCGGTGTGCTCGATGACGCCGGGCTCCACGATGGCTACGGCCGGGTAGACGACGCAGCCGATGATGCGCTCGGGGGGGATGTGGGCAGCGATCACCCCGCCGGGGTCCGCGCTCTCCAGGCGCGTCCCCTCCCAGGGCCCACCGTGGCGCAAGAAGTACCACCACGGGATGCCGTTCTGCGCGGGCACGACAGCCGTGGCCTCCCCGAGCAGCGGCGCGAGCAACGGGGCGATGGCCGTAAGTCCGTGCGCCTTGACCGCGAGGACGAGGTAGTCGACCTCGCCGACCTCGCGCGGGTCGTCCGTCGCGAACGGCTTGGCCTCGAAGTCGCCGTCGGGGCTGCGGACGCGCACGCCGTGCTCCTGCATCGCGCGCAGGTGCGGGCCGCGCGCGATCAACGACACGTCCTCGCCGGCCGCGGCTAGCTTCGCGCCGAGGTATGCGCCGATGGCGCCCGCGCCGTAGATGGCGAACCGCATCGCTACGACGCGGTGCCCTGGCCTGAGAAGGCTTCGGCGACGAAGCGGCGCTGTATCTTGCCCGTGGCCCCGCGGGGTATCTCGTCGACGATGTGGATGGTGCGCGGCACCTTGTAGTCGGCCAGCCGCGTCCGGCAGTACGCCACGAGCTCGGCAGCGGTCGCCTCGCCGGAGAGCACGACGGCCGCCACGGGCTCCTCGCCGTGCGTGGGGTGCGGCACACCGAAGGCGACGGCCTCCGCAACCGCGGGGTGGTCGCCGAGCACCTCGTCGATCTCGCGTGGTGAGATCTTCTCGCCGCTGCGGTTGATGATCTCCTTGAGGCGGCCCGTGAGCGTCAGATACCCGCTGGCGTCGATCACGCCCTCATCACCGGTGCGGAACCAGCCGTTCGTGAACGACGCCGCGTTGGCCTCCGGGTTGTTCTCGTACCCGGTGATGACGTTCGCTCCCTTGATGACGACCTCGCCCTTCGTGCCGGGCGAGAGCAGGTCGCCGTCCGCGTCCATGATGGCGACCTCGACGCCGGTGCCGGGGCCAACAGAGCCGGCCTTGCGGTCGGCGGGCGGCAGCGGGTTCGACGCCATCTGGTGGGCAGCCTCCGTCATGCCGTATGCCTCGAGCACCGGCGCGCCGAAGGCCTCCTCGAGGTCGTGCATCAGGCTCGGTGCGAGCGCGGCGCTGCACGAGCGGATGAAGCGCAGGGTCTCCGCGCCCGGCGGCGGATCGCCGGCCCCGCGGCTCTTCGCGCGAGTCAGCAGCGCCTGGTGCATCGAGGGCACCGCCGAGTACCACGTCACGCCGTGGTCCTTCACGACCGGCCAGAAGTTCAAGGGATTGAACTTCGGCGGCACGACGACCGTCCCCCCGGACTGGAAGGTCGCGAGCGTCGAGGCGACCAGCCCGTGGACGTGGAAGAGCGGCATGATGCAGAGCGAGACGTCGTCCGGGCTGAGGTCGTAGGTCGCGGCGACGTTGCGCAGCGAGGTCGTCAGGTTGCCGTGCGTGAGCGGTACGCGCTTGGGACGCGACGTCGTGCCGCTCGTGTGCAGGATGAGCGCGACGTCCGACGGCTTCGGAGCCGTGCCCGCGCCGCCGTCGCCCCGGGGGGGGCCTATGAAGTTCATCCCGCCGGTTGAGTCCATCGTGATGGTGATGTGCAGCACGTCTTCGCCCGCGGCCTCGACCGCCTCCAAGCCCTCCTTGGGGCCGGTGATGATGGCCTTCGCGCCGGTGTCGTCGAGATAGAACTCGAACTCCTCCGGCTTGTACGCGGCGTTGAGCGGCGCGGCGATCGCCACTCCGGAGACGGCTAGGAAGGAGGCGATGACCTCGATGCCGTTCGGCAGCACGATGGCGACGCGGTCGGTGCGCGTGAGTCCGAAGCCCCGCAGCTGGGCCATCAGCCGCCCGATCTGCCGGCGGAGGCCGTCGTATGTGAGCGTCGGGCCGTCCGGCGAGATCACGGCCGGGTGGGAGCCCTCCCCTCTCTTGAGGACCTCAATCAGTGTCTGCGCGTCAGCCATCGTTCCTCCGCTCGCTACCTAAATGGCATCTGGGGCGGCGGCGATCGCCGCCAGGTCGTCCCGGGTGTAGGAGCCGAGGCTCCTGAAGTCGTACTCAGTGTAGTTCTTGATCCACTGCATCGTGACTTTGGCGGCCTGCCGGTAGCGCTCCTGGGCCGCCTCGCTCGGCGCCTCGATCCGGCTCACGATGTCCGCTTCTTCAGCGATCAGCATACGCTTCACGAGGGCCAGGCCGTGCGCCTCGCCCGTGTCCGCATCCTCGGCCGCGTGCACGATGCGCTGGGCGGTCTGGGCGACGGAGATGCGCGCGGTGGCCAGGTCCTCCATGAGCGCCGGGTGGAGTCCGGGCCGCCCGGCGAGGCTGTCGATGCCCTTGGCGCCCCGGCCGCCGAGCCACCCCTCGACGTACTCGATGAGCGTCCGCAGGTTGCGCCGCGTGCCCTCGAGCGTGATCTTACCCTCCGGGCGCTCGATGGCGATGGGATAGCGCTCGGGGTCGGCCATCTCGGCGCTCGGGGTCCAGCCGGAATCCGAGCGCTCCTTGAAGGGAGCCGCGGCAACGCCCATATGGAAGATGTGGGCGACCCACCCGCGCGTGAAGCCCTGGGCGGCCTCCCACTCCTTGTCGGCCCGGATCGAGGCCGCGGCCGCTTCGTTGACCTCTTCGTCGCGGCTGGGCAGCGCGGTCGCCATGCCGCCGATCGCGACCGCGCCATGCTTGAGGCAGACCGCGACGAGCCTGCGGAAGATGTTGGACAGAAAGTCCGTTGTCTTGATGTCCACGCCGAAGCGGTCCGGCCAGACCATATCCGGGTCGGCCATGACGAACTCTAGGATGCTCGCCTTGAGGTCCCAGCGCGCCGCGTTGAGCCCGGCCGCGTATGGGCCAAGCGCGTGCAGCATCTCCTCCATCTCGTAGACCGCCGGCAGCGATTCGACGAGCGGGATGCCACGGATCACGGCGTCGCGCAGGTGCTCGAGGGACGCCTGGCTCTCGGCGAAGAAGTCGTGCCAGAACGCGGCCTCGGTGGCCGACTCCATCTTGGGCAGGTAGAAGTAGATGCCCTGCCCGGCCTCGGCCTGAGCGCGGCCCGCGTGGAAGAGCGTGAGCGCCGTCCCGAGGATCGCCGCCGAGACCGGCTTCTGGTCGATCGTCACCTCCGGCTCGTCGAGGTGCAGGCCGCGCTCGCGGTGCATGAAGAAGGGCAGCGGGCCGTCTTGGATCGCGTAGTCGCGGTTGCGCTCGGCGTCGTGGTACGCGAGCTCGCGCCGCACGGCAAGCGTCCGGTTGTGGGCGGCCCGGACGGTATCGACGAGACGGTGGCCGGCCGAGTCCTCGTCGTCGTCCAGATCGCCCTCGGCGCGGGCCCCCTCGGGGCCGGGGTTGAGCGCGTTGATGAACATGGGCGTGATGGAGACCGGGCCGGTGATCTCGATGCCCGGCTTGCGCAGCTCCTCCGGCACCGGCGGGACCTGCCACGGCTCGGTGGTGATGGCGCTCTTTGGTGGGCTCGTGGGCAGCTGGAGGCCGCGCCGGGCCGAGCGCGCGGCGTCCGCTCTTGCCTCGCGCGCAGCGGCGACGCGCGGTGCGAAGGCATCGTGCATGTGCGTGAGGTAGTCGCAGAACGCGGGTGTGAACAGCTCCGCCGCGCCGCCGCCTTCACCTTCGCCCTGGCCTTCACTCTTTATGGAAGCGAATGTCACCCGGCCAACGGTCGGCATGGATACGGTCCTTCGGCTCAAGCGGTGCCCGGAGCTCGCCGCGCCGGCGGTCGCCACCGGCTCGGCGGCGGGGCTCGGACGACCCACGGACGATAGTGGGCCTTGCCTCAGAACCTTCGCCCCGCTCCTGTAACGTCGGTGCCCCACGACCGTTCCGACCATCCCCCCAGCCCCCTTCCCTTCGACAGGCTCAGGGCAGGCTCTGGCCAGGAAGGGGGTGATAAAGCCAAATACGGGGGACACCCCTGTATCCCCGACAGTGGGCGTGCCCCCGGCAAAGGGGCTTCACCCCTCTGCACACCCTGTCCGGTGCATGAAAAGGGGTTTTGAGGCAAGGCCACGATAGTGGGCGCGGCCGCATGCCGTCAACCGCGCCGCGTGGGCTACGGGGCCGCCGGTCTACTCGCGGACGCGCTCGGCGTCCGGAGGGGCGTGCCCGATCTGCAGCTCGAGGATCTCGCCGGTCGATGGGTCGACGATCAGGACGGCGGCCTGGTCCAGCCTCAGCTGCTTGATGCTCCCCGGCCGGCCATCCACGATCAGCTTGGTGCCCCGCCGCGTGAGGTGAGCGACGTGCCTCGTGCCGTCCTCGACGGCGACCACGCTCACGTCGACGCCGAGGAGGTTCCGGCCGTCGTGGATGACCTTGATGCCATCGATGCGCGCCGCGACGTGGACCATGCCAACGTCGGTGGGGGCGCCGCCCTGCGCATCCGTCGTGCCCCCCTCTGGGCCCGCGTCCGTCCCGCGCACCTGATGGGCGACATCGGTTCTGCTGAGCAGCTCCTCCAATCCCTGGTGGCTCCGTTCCATCGCCTCCCGGAGCCGCTGGAGCTCCCGCCTGCTCGGCCCTTCACCGACCATGCTCTCGAATCTCGCGATGCGCTCCCGGAACGCTTCTATCTGGGTGCTCAACAGCACGATCCGCCGCATGGACACCTCGCGCCGCGACGGCGATCCGGGCGTCATGCTCGGCGGCTCGTGGTCCGGTCCGGCGGCCGGCGCCGAGTCGTCGAGGGCCGGCAGCGTTTCGACGATCGAGCGCACGCGAGCGACCGCGAGGCCCTGCGCACGGGCCCGGTGGCGCTCGATCTGCTCGACCAGGTCGGGCACGAACCGCCCGCGGCCGGTGCTCGTCACGGCCTCGAGCTCACTCATCCTGCGCTCCATGAACCGCGCGTGCAGCCTCGACTTGCGCTCGTCGGTGACGGCGAGGGCAAGCTGAGCGCGCTCGCCGGCGCGCATCACCGGATAGAGGAGCTCGCCCGGAGCGCTGTCCTGGGCCGCGAGGACCGTGCCCGTGCTCGAGCCGGCGACGACGAGCAGCACCACGAGCGCGACGGTCGCCAGGCGCGGTGCGCGGCCGGCCCCGGCGAACGGCAGGCGCCACCAGGCCCGCCGGCTACGCTTGCGGTCGATAGCGTCGTGAAGCCGGAGGCGGGCCGCGCGCTTGCGGTCCTGGTCCGGGAGGAAAGCGAACGCCTCAGCGGCCGCAACGCCCGCGGACAGCGCGTCGCGGAGCTCGGCCGCGTGCTCGGGGAAGTCGCGGACGCAATCCTCGATGCTCTCGCCGCGCGCGAGCACGCGGTCGATGCACCCATCGAGTATCTCTGCGAAGGACCGGCGCTCCGTCATCGTCCACCTGCTTCTTGGGAGGGCCCGTGATCCTCCGGGTGAGGGGGCGCCTCCGGATGAGCGGCCCCGGGAACCATCAGCGCTCGCAGCGCCTTGAGCGCCGTGCGCTGGAGCTCGCGGACCGCTCCTGGCGTGCGCCCCATCACGGCGCCCGTCTCCTCGGCTGAGAGCTGACCCGAGAATCGGAGCGAGATGACTTCCTGCTGGGCCTGGTTCAGGTGCTCCATCATCTGCCTGACACGTTCCATGGCGAGGCGCTGCTCGACCTCCGCGGCCGTGTCGGCGGAGCCCGCGATCTGCATCGCGTCGTCCAGGACGACGGCGGGGCGCCGGGTGCTCCGCCGGTAGTGGTCCACCACCAGGTTGTGGGCGATGCGGAACAGCCACGCCTCGATGGGCGCGCCGCGGTCCCGGAAGGAGCCGATGGACTCGACGGCGCGGACGAAGACCTCGGCGGCGAGGTCCTCGCCCAGGTCGCGGCTGCCCGTGCGCGCGGTGACGTAGCGCGCGACGCGGTCGTAGAGCTCTTCGTAGAGATCGGTGAGGATCTGGGCGTCGGGTCGGGCCCGGTCGGAGCCGGTGGGGCGCACGGCGGCGTGCTCCTGGCCAGGTGGGTATCTGAGGGCTGGCGCACCTGAGTATACCATTCGATCTTCCGCGTCCACCTGGTACCGACGCCCTTCCGAGCGCCCCCACCGCTCTATCCGCTACCCCCTGCACTTGAGCACAACGACGCGGCGGCCGGAACGTCAGGGCGCGCGGGGCTCCCCGCCCCTGAGCTCTTGGTAGAATCGTGCGGTCCACACGCCAAGGGAGCCAACATGGCCGTGCGCCCCGACGGAACGACGCCCGTGAGGAGCGCCGGCGAGCAGTTCGGGCGTATGGCGTCACGCTACCGCACAAGCCGCACGCACGCCGCACCCGGACGCCTCGTCGACCTCGGCGCGCTCGTGGCCGGGCGGCGCTACGGCACCGCGGTGGACGTCGGCACCGGACCAGGCTTCACGGCCTTCGCGGTCGCCCATTTCTGCGACCGCGTCGTCGCGACGGACGTGGCCGGGCCCATGCTTGCGCAGCTGCTCGAGCTGCGCGACGAGAACGGCATGCGCGGCGTGGAGCCGGTGCTCGCGGCGGCCGGATCGCTGCCGTTCGCGGACGGCTCGGTGGACCTCGTGACCTGCCGGACGGCCGCCCACCACTTCGCCGACGTCCCCGGCTGGCTCGCGGAGTCCCACCGCGTGCTCGCACCGGACGGCGTGCTTGCCATCGCCGACACCATCGCGCCCGCCGACCCCCAGACCGCCGCGTGGATGCACCGCATCGAACGCGAGCGCGACCCGAGCCACGTCCGCAACCTGCCGGCGGCCGAGTGGCGAGCGGCCCTCGATAACGCCGGGTTCCGGATCGTCCAGGAGGCCGCGTCGGTGGTTCTGCTCCAGTTCCCGGACTGGGCGGAGCGCGCCGGGATGGAGGCGGACGCGATGGAGGCGCTTCGCGGCGAGCTGCTGGGCGCCCCCGGCGACGCGAAGCGCGCGTTCGGCATCGAGCCGCAGGGCGACGGGAGCATCGACTTCCACTGGGACGTGCTGGCGCTCGTGGCCGCGAAGGCCTAGGCGGGCGAGGTCTTAGGCCAGGTGCTCACGGACCGAGCGCTGGGCTGCCGCGACCCCGGCGCCAACGGCGACCTCGAACCCCTGGGCGGCCAGCGCGTTCTCCAGGCCCGAGAGGAACGTGAGGACGTTCGAGACGGTGCTGTTGTGGCCCATCAGGCCCACCCGCCACACCTTCCCGGCAAGATCGGACAGCCCGCCGCTGACCTCGATGCCGTGGTGGGCGAAGAGGTACTTCCGGACGTCGGCCTCGGGCACGCCATCGGGTGAGCGGACGGCGGTCAGACTCGGCGCGCGGTGGTCCTCTGGCGCGACGATCCCAAGACCCATCGCGTCCAAGCCCGCATAGAGCGCGGCGGCACTGTGCGCGTGCCGTGCCCAGCGGGCCTCCAGCCCCTCCTCCAGCACGAGCCGGAGGGCCTCGTGCAGCGCATAGATCATCAAGACGGGCGCGGTGTGGTGGTAGACGCGCTGGGCCCAGTAGTCCTGGAGCATCGTCAGGTCTAAGTAGAAGCTCTGGACCTTGGTCTTGCGGGCGCGCATGACCTCGATCGCCCGCTCACTCAAGGTGATGGGAGCGAGACCGGGAGGTGCGCCGATGCACTTCTGCGTGCCGCTGTAGCAGACGTCCACGCCCCATCGATCGGCGCGGAACTCCATGCCGGCGAGCGACGTCACGGCGTCCACCACGAGCAGCGCCCCCGCGTCGTGCGCGATCGCCGCCAGCGGCTCCAGAGGCGTGAGCACGCCGGTGGAGGTCTCGGCGTGCACGACGGCGACGGCCTTGACGCGCTTGAGCGAGGCCACACGGGCCTTGACGGCGTCGGGGTCCACGGGGGAGCCCATCGGGTGCTCGACCGTGATGACGTCGGCACCGCAGCGCCGCCCGATCTCCGCGAGCCGCTCTCCGAAGTAGCCGTTGGTGCCGATCACGAAGGTGTCGCCCGGCTCCAGCACGTTGACGAGGGCGGCTTCCATGCCGGCCGTACCGGTGCCGGATACGGGGAGCGTCGCCGCGTTCTTGGTCTGGAAGACCTCCCGCAGCATCTCGCGGACGTCGTCCATCATGCCGAGGAAGTCGGGGTCCAGGTGCCCGAGCAGCGGGGCCGTCATCGCGTTGGCCACCCGGGGGTGGATGTTGGAAGGGCCGGCGCCCATGAGGAGGCGCATCGGTGGGTTGAAGTCGTCCATGTCGCCTGTCACGGGTCCCTGAAATGTGCTGGGCAGGGGCGGAGTCGCCAGGCAGCGGGCTCGTGCCCCGCGCGAGGGTGGGGGCGATCGGGAGCGTGCGCCAGGTAACGGTCTGCATTATAGCGTTGCGCCGGCATGGCGGGCGGCTTTGCCTCAAAACCTGCGCCCCGCTCCCGTAACGTCGGTGCCCACGACCGTTTCGACCATCCCCCTGGCCCCCTTCCTGCCAGGAAGGGGGAACTGTATCCGGATACGGGGGACACCCCCGTGCCCCCGGCAAAGGGGCTTTGCCCCTCTGCACTCCCGGTCCGGTGGATGAAAAGAGGTTTTGAGGCAAGGCTCGTCAGGGCGGGGGTGGTCAAGCCCAATACGGGGGACACCGGTATCCCCGGACAGTGGGCATGCCCCCGGCAAAGGGGCTTCGCCCCTCTGCACTCCCTGTCCGGTGGATGAAAAGAGGTTTTGAGGCAAAGCTCGTCAGGGCGGGGGTGGTCAAGCCCAATACGGGGGACACCGGTATCCCCGGACAGTGGGCGTGCCCCCGGCAAAGGGGCTTCGCCCCCCTGCACACCTCGTCCGGTGGACGAAAAGGGGCTTTTGAGGCAAGGCCCGTCAGGGCGCCGGGGATGAAGCAGACGGTTCAGGAGAACAAAATTGGTCGCAATTCGAGATTATTACCATATTTAGTGGCCTCGGATCGCTCAGATACCACCTCTACTGGAAACGAGTGCCTCGGCACATGGGGCAATAGACGGCTTCCAGGGCTTGGAGAACGCCCCGAACGGCTTACAGATGTCTGAATAAAGTATTGCTAAGTTCTTAAACAAACTCTAACGTTCATGCGATCTGCCCGTACCAGAACAGCGATCAGCGATGCATCAACCCACCTATCACCAACCCGTCATGGTCGGCCGCGTGGTCGAAGGGCTCGCCGTGCGCCCTGGCGGCGCGTACATCGACTGCACGCTGGGCGACGGTGGCCACGCCACGGCCATCCTCGAAGCGGCGGCCCCCAGCGGCCGCCTGCTCGGCATCGACGCCGACCCGGAGGCGACCGCCGCCGCCCGCGACCGATTGGCGCCCTACGGCGCCGCGGTGACGGTCGTCGACGGCAACTTCAGGGCGCTGGAATCGCTCGCCGCGGCGCACGGCTTCGTGCCCGCCGACGGCGTGCTCTTCGACCTGGGCATCTCCTCGCGCCAGCTCGACGCCGAGGAGCGCGGCTTCAGCTTCCGCAGGCCCGGGCCGCTGGACATGCGGTTCACCCCCGGCGAGGGCCCCACGGCCGCGGACCTGGTGAACACCCTCGACGAGAGCGAGCTCGCCGACCTGATCTACCGGTTCGGCGAGGAGCCGCGCTCGCGGCGCATCGCGCGGGCCATCGTGGCGGCCCGGCCGATCGACGACGCCGCGAAGCTCGCGGACGTCGTCCGCCGTGGGTCCGGCTACCCGCGCGGGCGCACGCACCCGGCCACGCGTACCTTCCAGGCGCTAAGGATCGCCGTGAACGACGAGATGGACAGCCTGGAGGCTGGCCTGGAGCAGGCTCCACGCGTGCTCGGGCCAGGCGGGCGCCTCGTCGTCATCGCCTACCACTCCCTGGAGGACCGCCGGGTCAAGCGCTTCATGAACGCGGGGCCGATGCACCCGCTCTCCAAGAAGGTCACGAAGCCTTCCGCCGAGGAGATCGAGGCCAACCGCCGCAGCCGGAGCGCGCGCCTCCGCGTGGCGGAGCGCCCGGAGGACCATGAGCCGGTCCAAGGAGCAGCTCTACGCCGGCGTCGACGTGGGGACCACCAAGATCGCGACGGTCGTGGCGCGGGTCGCCTCGTCCGGCATCGAGGTCGTCGCGCTCGGCCACGCGCCCTCAACCGGCATGCGCAAGGGGCTCGTCGTCGATGCCGCGGCCCTCACGGACGCCGTCCGGAGCTCCGTCTCGGAGGCCGCCGCGGCGTTGGGCAAGCGGCTGCCGCCCGCGTACGTCAGCGTCACCGGCGCCCACGTCGCTTCCGTGAACGCGACCGCCTCGATCACGCGCACGGCCGGCGAGAAGGAGCTCCGGGCGTTCACGGAAGGCGACGTCGACGAGGTGCTGGCATCCAGCGTCCCCGAGATGGACCCCTCCAGCGTGCTGCTCCACGCCGTTCCCCGACGCTTCGCCATCGACGGCCACAGCATCGTGCACGACCCCGTGGGTCTCTGCGGCGAGACGCTCGCCGTCGAGACCCACGTGGTCTCCGGCGACCGGCGCGCCGTTGCCGAGCTCGCAGGCGTGGTGGGCGACGCGGGCGTCAAGGTACGGGGGATGGTCCTCCAGCACCTGGCGAGCGCGAGCGCGGTGCTCAGCGCGGATGAGCGAGAGCGGGGCGTCGTCCTGGCGGACGTCGGCGGTGGCACCACCGACATCGCTGTCTTCGAGGACCGCGCCGTCCGGCACACCAGCGCCATCGGGGTCGGCGGGGAGCAGTTCACGAGCGACCTGGCGGTGGGGCTCGGCATCTCTCCGGAGGTCGCCGAGCGCGTCAAGCTCGCTCTCGGGCCCGCCGAGACCCACGGGACCGAAGCGCGACTCGAAGTGGGCGGCGTCTCCGAGGGCGGAACGCAGCTCGTGTCCCGGCACCGTGCCCACGAGCTGCTGCGCGACCGCTCCCTCGAGCTGGTGCGGCTCATCCTGCACCGCGTGGGGGAAGCGGGGACCGACCGCATGCCAGCGTGTGGCCTCGTGCTCACGGGGGGCGCGAGCAAGCTCAGCGCCCTGGCCGAAGCGGCGGCCGAGTACGCCCGGTACCCCGTGCGCGTCGCCGCGCCTTCGAGCGCGCTCACGCTCCCCGCGGAGCTGGACGATGCGTCCTTCTCCACCGCCGTCGGCCTCGTCCTGTGGGCCGTCGAGCACCAGCGCGCCCGGAAGGCCGTTGCGCCGGTCCGCGAATGGCCGCGCAGGCTGGCGAGCGCGCTGCGCCTCCGCAGGCCGCAAGGAGCCTCCGCATGAGCAGCGCCGCTCATGCCGGGGTCCGCCACCGGTGGATCACAGGCAGCGTCGGAGGCATACCTCGGGTCGCGGGGATCGGACCAGCGGCCCGTCAGTCCCAAGAACAAGGAGGATAGAGCCATGGATATGTTCGGAGCGAACCAAGCGCCACAGCTAGATGGTCTGGCCCAAGTCAAGGTGATCGGTGTCGGCGGGGGAGGCTGCAA
>JADFRC010000088.1 GCA_022561455.1 Chloroflexota bacterium
CTCGGTGAGCAGCAGCGCGCCGAGGACGCTCCGAACGCTCTCCGCGTCCCCGAGCCCCGGCCCGACGACGGCGGCCGACGCGCGGCCGAACAGCGCCCGCACGGGCCCGGCGGCCTCCGCCGCGACGTGACCGTCCTCGGTCTCGGCCAGCGGCAGGTGGACCTGCTCGAGCAGCGCCGCGGCCGCCATGCGGTCGGCGGTATCCGGCGCCGCCAGCGTGACGAGGCCGGCGCCCGCGCGATACGCGCTCGCCGCGGCGAGGACGGACGCGCCGACGAGGTTCCGGGAGCCCGCGACGACGGCGACGTGGCCGAACGTCCCCTTGTGCGCCGCGATGGGACGTGGCGGGAGCAGCCGGCGGACCATGGATGCGTCGGCCAGCTCGAGGCTGACGTCGTCGGCCGCGTCCTCCGGCAGACCGATGGGAACCGTCTCCAGCCGGCCGACGCACGCGGCGCCGGGGAAGCGGAACAGTCCGGCCTTGGGCGCGCCGAGCGCGAGCGTGACGTCGGCGGGGAAACAGGCGTCGTCGCAGGCGCCCGTGTCCGCGTCGACGCCGGTCGGGAGGTCGATCGCGACGAGCTTGGCGCGCTTCGACTCGCGCCGCAGATCCTGGATGCTCGCCATGAGGCGCCGCAGCTCGGCGTCGAGCGGCCGGTCGCTGCCGATCCCCAGAACGGCGTCGATCACGATGTCCGTCAGGGCCAGGTAGCTGCTGAGCTGCCACTGCTCGGGGTCGTCTGCGCCTTCGACGACGCGCACGCGCCGCGCCCGGCACTCCTCGAACTTGTCGTCGCGGCGGCGGGCCGACGTCATATAAAGCGTGATCAGCGCGCCCCAGTCGGCCAGATAGCGCGCCGCCACCATGCCGTCACCGCCGTTGTTGCCAGGGCCGACCAGCACGACCACGCGCCGTCCACGGATGCCGTCGAGGAGCTGCGCGACGTAGCGCGCGACACCGAGGCCGGCGGTCTCCATGAGCGCGTCTTCTTCGACGCCGCTCTCGACCGCGCGCCGCTCGAGCTCCCGCATCTGCTCGACGGTCACGACCTTCATGCGACGCGCCCCACGACGGAGGCCACGGCATAGTTCCGGGAGTGCGAGAGGCTCACGGCGAGGCGGTCGATGCCGATGCTGCGCGCCCGCTCGATGGCGCGGCCGTGCAGCTCGATGCCGGGCTCACCGCTGCGGCGCCGCGTCACCTCGACCTCGCGCCAGCCGATGCCGCGGGTGCCCGTGCCGAGCGCCTTCATCACGGCCTCCTTGGCGGCGAAGCGGGCCGCCAGCTGCGGCGCACGGCCCCGGCAGTAAGCGATCTCGTCCGGCGTGTAGACGCGCTCCAAGAAGCGCGTCCCGAAGCGCTCGAGGGTCGCCGCGATGCGGTCTATCTCGATGAGGTCCACGCCGACTGAGATGTCCTGCAACGGTACCCTCCCTCAGGCGCCGTGGCACTTCTTGTACTTCTTGCCGCTGCCGCAAGGGCACCGCTCGTTGCGTCCAACCTTGCGGCCCCCGGTCGCCTCGTCGAAGCGGCGCCGCGCGGCCGCCCGCGCCGTGCAGTCGGCGCACGTGCACGCCGGTGGGTGTGCGGCATACCAGTTCGTCCGCTCGTTGCCTATGACCATGTGCTACCTGCGGCACCAACAGCTTGCAACGGGATTGTAGCCGACATGCAGGCCCCAACGGCGGGGGGCATGGCTCCAGCTCGACCCGCTATCATGCCAGGGCCACTCGCTGGCGGGAGGGCGCACGCACGTGAGCGCGAAGATCATCGACGGCAAGCAGATGGCGGAGGACATCCGCGGCGAGGTGGCCGTGGGCGTCAAGGCGCTGGTGGGGTCCACCGGCGTCGTGCCGGGGCTGGCCGCGGTGCTCGTCGGCGACGATCCTGCCTCGGCCATCTACGTCCGGAACAAGCGCCGCGCCTGCGAGGAAGCGGGCATCTTCAGCGAGACGTTCGAGCTTGCCGCGACGACGACCCAGGAGGAGCTCCTAGCGCTCGTCGCCAAGCTGAACGAAGACGAGCGATTCCACGGCATCTTGGTCCAGCTCCCCCTGCCGCCGCACATCTCCGAGCGCACGGTCATCCTGGCCCTCGACCCCAACAAGGACGTGGACGGGCTGCACCCCCTCAACGTCGGTCTGCTGCTGCAAGGGGAGCCGCGCTTCGTCCCCGCGACGCCCGCGGGCGTTCAGGAGATGCTCGTGCGCAGCGGGAACGACCCTTGGGGCAAGAGCGTCGTCGTCGTCGGCCGCAGCAACATCGTCGGGAAGCCGCTCGCCGCGCTGCTGATGCAGAAGGCGAAGGGCGCGAACGCCACCGTCACGGTGTGCCACACGGGCACGGCCGACATCGGCGCGCTCACCCGCCAGGCCGACATCGTCGTCGCCGCGATGGGCCGCCCGCGGGCCATCACCGCGGACATGGTGCGCGACGGCGCGGTGGTGATCGACGTGGGCATCAACCGCATCGAGGACCCCTCCCGGAAGTCGGGCACGCGGCTCGTGGGCGACGTCGACTTCGAGGGCGTGTCCGAGAAGGCGTCGGCGATCTCGCCGGTGCCGGGCGGCGTCGGGCCGATGACCATCGCCATGCTGCTCAAGAGCACGCTGCTGGCCGCGGAGCGCGCCGCTCGCGGCCCCGCCTAGTCCGCCACCTCGTACAGGGACTCTACCTCGACCACGGCGCCGCCGGGAAGCGACCCGACGCCGTACGCCACGCGGGCGTGCCGGCCGCGGTCGCCGAAGACCTCGACCATCAGGTCGGAGAAGCCGTTGATGACCGCGGGCTGTTTGGTGAAGTCGCCGGCCGCGTTCACGAGCCCCATGACACGGACGACGCGAACGACCTTCTCGAGGTCGCCCAGCGCCTGCTTCACGGCGGCCAGCGCGGAGAGGCCGCACGCCTTCGCGGCCTCATACGCAGCGTCGACCTCGGTGTCGACGCCGACCTTTCCGGCGAGGATCGAGCCGTCGGCCTTCCGCGGCACCTGGCCCGCCACGAACAGCAGGTTGCCCGTGCGCACCGCGGGCAGGTAGTTGGCGATGGGCGTGGCGACGTCGGGCAGGCTCAGGCCAAGCTCTCGCAGGCGTTCTTCCGCGGTGGGCATGGTGGTTCTCCGAGGCCGGGCATGGTGCGAGCCATCATACATGCGACTGTCATTCCGAGGAGTCCGAAGGACGACGAGAAATCTCTCACCTGACCGTCCGAGAGATTCCTCGCTTCGCTCGGAATGACAGTTGGGAAGGCTCGCGTTCAGGGGCGGGGCTATCGCGTGCTCGGGTGCGAGCGGGCTACGAGATGCTTCGCTCCGCTCGGAATGACAGTAGGGGGCTTACCCTTGGTAGGCGCTGCTGCGGATCACCTGGCCCGGATAGGCCCCGGTGTGCTCTCCCCGCTCGATCAGCACCTCGCCGTTGACGATGGTGTAGTCCACGCCCTCGCACAGCCGCCGCATGCGCACGGCCCCGGCTGGATAGTCCGCGACCTGGTCGAGGCCGCCCGGTGCGATGGTGTCCGGGTCGAAGACCGTGAGATCCGCGGCAAGACCTGGGCGGATCAGCCCTCGGTCGTGCATGCCGAACGCCGTGGCGCTCATGAACGTCAGCTTCCGGACCGCCTCCTCGAGGCTCATCGCTCCTCGCTCACGGACCCAGTAGGACAGCAGGAACGTCGAGAAGTGGCTGTCGCACCGGCGGCTCACGTGCGCCCCTCCGTCCGAGAGCCCCACCAGGACGTGTGGGTCGGTGAGGATCGCCTCTATCTCCTCCACGCTCATGTCGGAGCGCTGGTAGAAGTAGGTGCCGAACTCCTCTTCGAGCGCCAGGTCCAAGAATGCATCGAGCGGCTCTTTGCCCTGCTCCTGGGCGATCTCCGTGACGCTCCGCTCGACGAGGCCCTGGTTCGCGGGCAGCGCCGCGCTCGAGACGTACACCAGGTCCCAGCGCACGGCCGGGGTGTTCCCTTGCCTGTCCGGGCCGTCCGCGTCCGCTCGCAGAGCCGCGCGTACGGCGGGGTCGGCGAAGTCCCGCTTCCGCTCCTCCACGGTGCCACTCATGACTGGCTTCCAGGCCGGGAACGCGCTGAAGCTGTCGACCGTCATGAGCGTCCACCGGCCGGTGTTCTCGAGGAACGGAGGGGACATCGCATACATGCGAGCGTCGTTCCGGAGCTTCCCCTCCCTGCCCGCCAGGCTCGATATGACCGGCCGGCCCGTCGCCTCCGCGACGCGTGTCATCAGCCCTTCGCTGAGCTCGGTCCGCTCGGAGTCTCCGAACTGGATCGACCCCGCGCCCACCTCGGCGAGCGCCCCGGCGACGGCGATGAACTCGTCGCCCGAGGCGACGTTGGCCGGCAGCACCCTGCCCTCGAGGTCCATGTGGCGCAGGTTGCGCTCGGACGAGAGCCCGAGAGCGCCCGCGACGATCCCTTCGCGCACGATCGCCTTCATGTCCTCGATCTGCTCGCCGGACGCCGCCTCCGTGTAGGCGGCCTCGCCCATCACGTGGCGCCGCACGGCCGAGAAGCCGATGAGCGCTCCCACGTTGACGCCGAGCCGCCGGTCGAGCGCATCGAGGTACTCCGGGATGGTCTCCCACGTCCACTCGACGCCGGCCTCCAGCGACTTGACGGGGATGGCCTCCACCCGCGAGAGCATCGAGACCAGGTCGTGACGCGCGTCCGGCCGCGCCGGCGCCATGCCGAGCGAGCAGTTGCCGTTGATCACGGTGGTCGCGCCGTGGTAGCAGGCGAAGGTGCAGAGCGGGTCCCAGAGGACCTGCGCGTCGAAGTGGCAGTGGTTGTCGATGAAACCGGGGGCGATGACCTGGCCGCCGGCGTCGATGGTGCGGCGGGCCGTCCCGCCAAGCTTGCCCACCGCGACGATCTTGCCGCCGGATATACCGACGTCGCCCGAGAACTCGGGCGCTCCCGAGCCATCCACCACGCGGCCGTTCTGGACGAGCAGGTCGTAGTCCATCGCGATGCACTCCTCGCTTTTCGCGTATGCCCGTAACCCGGCACATCATAGGGGAAACCGGGAGGCGGCGGTTGGCCAGGGCCGTAGCCCCCTACGCGAGCGCCGAGAAGAGCTGGCGGACACCGGCCAGCAGCAGCCCGGCGGCGATGACGCGCAGCACGAACCGTCCGCCGACCAGCCGCGCGAGCCGCACGCCGATCTGCGCGCCGGCCGCGGAGCCACCGCCAACGATGAGCGCGCGCAGCCACAGCTCCGGCTGGTCCAGCGTGAACGCCGCGTGGACGGCGAGGGCCGCCGCGGAGGCGGCCATCAGCTCGAGCTGCGACGTCGCCACGGCGACCGCGGATGGGATGCGCAGCACGAGGAGCATGACCGGGACGTGGACGATGCCGCCGCCGATCCCGAAGAAGCTCGCGAAGAACCCGGCGACGGGCGCGATGCTCGCCGCCAGCGGCTCGTTGACCCGGTATTCGAAGACACGGCCGCTCCGGTCGACGATGCGGCGCTCGCGGCCGCGCCGCGAAGGCTCGGGCGCGGCGGCCAGACGCAGTCCGCGCCAGGCGATGAAGAGCGCACCGACGATGAGCACGGCGCCGAAGACGACGTCGAACGCCCCGCGGCTGGTCGCCCTGGTGAGGAGCGCTCCGAGGACCGAGGCCGGGGCCGCGGTCGCGATGAAGATGGCGCCGGTCCGCAGGTCCTGGAGCCGGTGGCGGCGGTAGCCCACCGTCGCGGACGCCCCGGTGAGGGTGACCGCGGTGAGCGACATGGTCACGATCGTCGCAGGCTCGGCATCGGGAAAAAGGAACAGGAGCACCGGGACCAGCAGGAACCCACCGCCGACGCCGACCATCGTGCCCAGCGTGCCGACGCCGACGCCGAGCGCGGCCAGCAGGACGAACTGCGCGGTGGTCAGCTCGGGCAGCACTAGGTCGCGTCGTCCTCGGGGACGACCGCGATGTGCAGCTCCTCCAGCTGCGACTCCTGCACCGGCGCCGGCGTCCCGAAGAGCGGGTCGGTGCCTGCCTGCGTCTTGGGGAAGGCGATGACGTCGCGGATGGACTCGGCGTGGTCGGTGAGCAGCGTCATCAGCCGGTCGATGCCGGGCGCGATGCCGCCGTGTGGCGGTGCGCCGTACTCCAGGGCGCCGAGCAGCTGACCGAAGCGCTCCTCCATCTGCGCGTCCGTGTAGCCCAGGAAGCGCATGACGCGCTCCTGCTTCTGGCGGTCGTGTATCCGGATGCTGCCGGACGCGAGCTCCATGCCGTTGGCCACGAGGTCGTAGTGCCGCGCCCTGACCGCCGCGGGGTCGGTCTCGATGAGGTCCCAGTGCTCCTCCCAGGGCGAGGTGAACAGGTGGTGGGAGGGCTCCCAGGCCGCGGCCTCCTCGTCCCACTCGAACAGCGGAAAGTCGGTGACGAAGGCGAACGCGATGAGCGTTGGGTCGGCCAAGCCGAGGCGCTCACCCATCTCGTTGCGCAGCTGGGAGAGCGCCGTGTTCACGACCGTGGCCCCTCCCGCGACGATGAGCATCAGGTCGCCGGGTCCGGCGCCGGTCCGCTGGGCGAGCGCGCGTACCTCGTCCAGCTTGAGTGCGCTCGCGATGCCGGAGCGCACGTGCTCGGTCCCAAGCCCCTCCAGCGAGGGCGCACCGGCGTCGATGCCGATGGTCACGAGGCCCTGCGCGCCGCGGCTCTTCGCGAACGCGATCAGGCCGTCGATCTGCTTGCGCGAGTAGCCGGCGCACCCCGGCGCCGCGAAGCCCTTCACGATGCCACCGGCCTCGACGGCGCCGCGCAGGATGCGGACGTCCGATGCCGCGGCGACCTCGCTCAGGTCGGCGAGCTCGAGCCCGAAGCGCAGGTCCGGCTTGTCGGTGCCGTAGCGGGCCATGACGTCGTCGTAGGCGAGCCGGGGGAAGGGCCGGAGGATGTGCCTGCCGCTCACCACCTCATCGACGATGGCGGTGTAGAGCTCCTCGATGAGCCCCAGGACGTCGTCCTCGTCGACGAAGCTCATCTCGATATCGAGCTGCGTGTGCTCGAACTGCCGGTCGCCGCGGAGGTCCTCGTCGCGGAAGCAGCGCGCGATCTGGAAGTAGCGCTCGAAGCCGGCGACCATGAGCAGCTGCTTGAGCTGCTGTGGGGACTGCGGCAGTGCGTAGAACGCCCCGGCCTGGAGCCGGCTTGGCACCAGGAAGTCGCGCGCGCCCTCCGGCGTGCTCCTGGTCAGGATCGGCGTCTCGATCTCGACGAAGCCGCGGTCGTCGAGGAACCGGCGCATGAACCAGACGACGCGGTGACGCAGCACCATGTTGTCGTGCATCGACCGCGAGCGCAGGTCCAGGTAGCGGTAGCCGAGCCGCAGCAGCTCGTCCACCTGTCCCTGGGTGTCCTGGCTCACGTCGAAGGGCGGCGTCTTGGACTCGTTGAGGACGACCGTCTCCGTTGCGACGACCTCGACGCCGCCTGAGGCCAGCTCGGCGTTCTCCGTGCCCTCGGGCCGCCGGCGGACGGTGCCCTCGACCTGCACGACCCACTCGGCACGGAATCGCTGCGCCGTCTCCGTGGCCGCAGGCGCCGCCTCCGGGTGGAAGACGACCTGGACGAGCCCCGAGCTGTCGCGCAGGTCGATGAAGACGACGCCGCCGTGGTCGCGGCGGCGGTGGACCCAGCCCGCGAGCGTGACGGTTCGGCCGTCGTGCTCGGGCCGGAGGTCGCCGCATGAGATGGACTTCAGCACGGTGCTCCTGGTCGGCGTCCGCCTGACAAGAGACGGACCGTGAGGGAGTGAGAACGTCGGGCCAGGGCGCCGGCTACATCTCGCCGAAGACGTCCGTGCCATCGGCGCCGCGCCCGTGGCTGCGGTGCAGCGCTTCGTGGAGCCGCGCGAGCGTGCGCACCAAACCGCCTTGGTCGCCCTCGTCGACGCGGTCGATCAGCTCCTCGGCGCCGCGCTGAACGAGCTCCAGCGCGCGGCGGACGCCGAGGATGAAGACGGCGAGCCAGATGGACCTCAGTAGCAGACGGGCCAGGCCGAGCAAGGTACTCCTCGGGCGGGGCGGCATAGCCGCCGGGCTTGGACGCGCGGCGCAGGCGCCGGGCGCCCGTAACTGTATCGCAACGCTACGCCCTTTCCAACATAACCCGAAGGGCATAACGCGAAGGGCACGACGCGAAGGGCGCGGAGCGCTCGCCCAGGCCGCTCCGGCTGTCAAGTCCTTCCGCGCAGGGACGACCCCGTGTTATAAAGGGTGGACGCGCCGCGTCCTCGCGCGGCTCTCACGCAGCTAGGGCCGATGCGGTGCCTGATAGGGACGAGTGAAAGTCTCCTCCGAACAACGCCCCCCACGCGAAGCGCTCCTCACCGTCACGCTCGACGCGAGTGACGTCGAGCCCCATCTGGAGCGCGCCTACCGCCAGGCCGTGCGCCGCCTCAACATCCCCGGCTTCCGCAAGGGCAAGGCTCCGCGGCGCATCGTCGAGCAGCTCTACGGCCGCGACTACCTCCTCAACGAGGCCCTCGACTCGATGGTCAACGAGGCCACGACGAAGGCCGTCGAGGACGAGAAGCTGGAGCTCGGCGGCATCCCGC
>JADFRC010000089.1 GCA_022561455.1 Chloroflexota bacterium
GCACGTCCGCGGCCTCCGGCCACTGCCCCGGCGGGATCCCGTCGAGCGCATGCAGCGTCGGGTCCTCGATCGAGAACGCGGAGACGTACGTGCGCACCTCGTTGACGTAGCTGCCCACGAGGATGCCAATGCTCACGAGCGCCGGTCCCCACGCGCTCCGCCTGACCGGCGACCAGATCAGCGTGACCAGCGGCACGATGAAGTTCAGCACCATCGAGACGATGAACGGGCCGAGGTAGGAGTTCAGGACCAGGAAACGGATCAGGTCCGTCTCTCCTGGCAGGCGCCCGTACCAGAACGTGATGAAGCTCGACCACCAGAAGTAGAACCAGAAGAGCGAGAAGGCGAGCAGCGGCTTCGAGAGCGCCCAGAACTGGTCGACGGCGAAGTACCGCTCGTACCCGCCGAGGCGGCGCATGACGTACATGACCACGATCGTCATCGCGATCGCGCCCTGGATGCCGTGGACGACCGCCCGCGCCGGCGCGATGGCGTCCTTCAGTCCGGGAAGCAGGCCGGCGTGGAAGTCGGCGATCAGCAGCGACTGTACGAGCGGATAGGCGAGGAGGTACATGGCGCCGAACAGCATGGAGGCCGAATAGAGCACTCGCCACTGCCGCAGGTGCCCGAGCCATCCGAGCGACGCCCAGGCGATGACGCGCTGGCGGGCGGACGGCGGCAGGTGGTCCCGCGCGGCAGCCAGGTCCGGCAGCGCGAGCACCCACAGGAGCGCGAGGCCGACCAGCGCCAGGTTCCCGAACCCCAAGACGTTCCAGACGCCGGGTGTGCCGAGCGGGAAGTCGAACCAGATGTTCCGGCGGCCCTCGAGCGGCGGCAGCGCGGCGAGCGCCGGCAGCAGCATGAGCACGACCAGCAGCCCCGTGATGCTCATGTTCTCGGTCACGCGAGTGAGGGGCCGGCGCCAGTGCGCCTTGGTGAGCCGGAGGCCCGCCGAGATGAGCGGCATGGCCAGGAACGTCGTCACGATGAACGACATCGTCGCCACGTGATAGCCCCAGATGGAACGGTCTTCGAACCCGCTGGTGAGCCGGATGACGAACCCCAAGATGCCCAGCACGAACAGGAACGATAAGACCGTCACCCAGCCCCAGTAGCGGGCGCCGAGGTCCTGGAACCGCGCCAGAACGTCCAGCGTCACCTCCTGGTGCGTCGGGAGCGGCGGGATCTCGCGGGCGGCATCAACCATCGACGTCAACCTGCTTGAGGTAGGTCACACTCGGGTCGGTCCCCAGGTGCTCCATCACGCGGAAGTGCCGCTCGTCGGTCTTGAGCCGGGAGACCTTGGCGTCCGGGTCGTTCGAGTTGCCGAAGACGAGCGCGGAGGTCGGGCAGGCCTGGGCGCACGCCGGCTGGAGCGTGCCGTCCTCCACCGGCTCGCCGCCGCGGGTCGCGCGCCGGATCCGCTGGATGCAGAAGGTGCACTTCTCCATGACGCCGCGCGTGCGCACGGTCACGTCCGGGTTGAGCTGGTTGCGCAGGTCCTCGGGCCAGACCGGCTCCCAGTAGTTGAACAGCCGCGCGTGATACGGGCAGTTGTTGCCGCAGTAGCGCGTGCCGACGCACCGGTTGTAGACCTGCACGTTCAGCCCTTCGTTGTTGTGATAGGTGGCGAAAACCGGGCATACCGGCTCGCACGGCGCGTTGTCGCACTGCTGGCAGAGCAGCGGGAGGAAGCGGGCTTTGACGTCCGGGAACTCGCCCTCCCAGTACCGCTCGATCCGTATCCACTGGATCGCGCGGTGCTCGTGGAAGGCCGACTCCTCGTTGATCGGGATGTTGTTCTCCGCCTGGCACGCGATCACGCACGCCTGGCATCCCGTGCACCGGTCGAGGTCGACGACCATCTCCCACTTGGGGTTGTCCCGTTGCGCGCTTGCTTTGGTCTGTGTTGCCATGTCCTCTGATCCTCGCTTAGCGGCGCACGTGCTGGACTTCGATGACTTCTTCGCCCGGCAGCTGAACGGCGAGCTCGTCCCCCTCGAGCTTGGGTAGCCGGACGCGGGTCCGGGTCTTGGTCAGCCGCACGCGGGTGCCCGCCCACGCCAGTGCGCCCGTCTCGGCATCTTCGGTGTCCGCAAGGATATCGAGCACGTTGGCTCCGCGCTTGGCCGCGACGCCCGTGAAGTGCTCGTGCCCGCCGCCGAAGGGGATCGAGACGACGCGGGGCGGCGTCGCCGGATTGACGTACACCGTGACGTGGATGAAGCGCCCGTTCGGTGCGCCGACGATCACGACGTCGTCCTGGTGCAGGTTGAGCTCCCGGGCGGTCGTCGGGTTCACGTCCAACCACGTCGCCCACGTCACGGTCGTGATGGGGTCGGGGGCGGACTGCACCCACGGGAGGTGGGCGAACCCACCGGCGCCGATGCCGTGCGCCTCGTATGGGACCAGGAAGAAGGGGTACTGGTCCTCGTCGCCGGCGAGATCGGGCGACGCCGCGGCCGTCGGGAGCTGGGGCGGAGCCGAAGCAGCGCTGGCCGTTGCGTTCATGTCCCACCAGCCGCCGCGCTCGAGCGCGCGCTTCCAGAACTCCTCGAACGTCGGCTGCGTGACCGACCCGCGGCCGCTCTCGTGGAGCGCACGTGCCGTATCGCGGACGGCGTCGCGCATCGTGGCCCAGGGAAGCTGGTCGCCGAAGCCGAGCTCGCGGCCGGTCTCGAGGAGCGCGTCGCCGAAGGACAGCGTGTCGTTGAACCGGTTGATGGCCGGCTGTTGGAAGGCGACCGTCCGGTATCCGGGGCCGGGGTCGGGTATGTCGGTGCCCCACTCCTCGAGCGGCGTGTTGCCCGGCAGGATGAGGTCGGCGAGCGCGGTCGTCTCGTCCAGGAAGCTGGAGAAGCTGACGATCGTGCCGACGTTCCCGAGGGCTTCGCGGGTGCCGAGCGAGCCCGGCAGACCGTAGTCGATGTTGGCGTCGCGCACGAGGAGCACGTCGATCGCGCCGGCGCGCATGTCGCTGATCAGCTGCTTCCACTCGCGCAGCGGCGCCGCGGTGATGCGCGGCTCCTCGCTCGGCGGGTTGAAGACGAGCCCGCCACCGTTCGGCGGGTCCACGGCGCCGACCAGATGGTTGAGCGCGTAGATGGCGGTGAGGTTGAAGAGGCCGTTGGCATACGCGCCGGCCGAGCCGCCGCCGATGGCGAGCGCTTGAGCGTGGTCCGCGCTCGCGAAGTCGCGGGCCATCTTCCGGATGCGCTCCGCGCCGCCGCCCGTCTCGCCGAACACGCGCTCCGCGACGGCGCTCGGTGCGAATGCCGAGAGCGCGCTCGCGCCGCGTCCGCCGGTGAGCGCGCTGGCCGCGGCATCGTCGCCGAGCCCATCGCTCACGATCGTGTGGATCATCGCCATCGCGAGCAGCCCTTCGGAGCCGGGCGTGACGTAGACCCACTCGTCGGCCGCGGCCGCGGTCGGCGAGAAGCGGGAGTCGACCTGCACGAGGTAGCCCCGCTCGCGGTCGCCCTGCCGGAACTCGCCGTAGCCCCGCGCGAAGTGGGTCGGATCAAGCCACGTGCCCAGGAAGTCGGAGCCGAAGCTCAGCAGGTAGCCCGTGCGGGCGATGTCGAAGTCGGGCAGGGCGTCTTGGCCGAACACGCGCTTGATTGCCGCCCGCAGCACCGTCAGGTCGAGCGGGTCGAAGCCGACGAGCCGCGCGCCGTAGGAGTCGGCGAACCGGCGCGTCACGTCGGCGAGCACCCCGCGGATCGGCGCCGTGGCCAGCACCACGCGGGACGGGTCCGCCTCGGTGAGGACCCGCGTTAGCTCAGCGATAGCCTCGGGCCATCCGATCGGGCGGAAGGGGCCGCCCTTCGCGACGCGCCGCAGCGGCGTCTTGATGCGGTCGGGGTGGTAGGCCGCCTGGAGCAGGGCCTCAGCGCGGAGGCCATGCTTGCCCGTGTTCATCGGGTAGTCGGGGTTGCCCTCCACCTTCTTGGCGCGCCCTTCCATCACACGGACCAGCAACCCCTCGCTCGAGCCGGGGCCTTGGACGACCGTCGCGTAGTAGTTGTCGCGGCCGGTGACGAGGTCCTCCGGGATCTGGACCGGGCTCTGGACCTGGATCTCGTGGTCCGGAACGCGGCAGCCATTGAAGACCACGGCACCGATGCCCGTAGCCCCCGCCCACTGAAGGAAACGCCGTCGTGTCAGGCCCATCCGGTCTCCCTCTCCTAATAGTGACAGATGCTGCAGTCCGTCGGTGCCCCGTTGTCGCGGTGGCAGTCCACGCAGTCCCGCATCTTGAGGTTGCGGACCTGCTTCACGACCTGCATGGTCCCGATCTCTCCGTGGCACGTCGAGCAGGAGATACCCTGCTGGATGTGCGGCGCATGAACGAACTGCACGTGGTCCGGCAGCCGGTACACGCGGTTCCAGTTGATCGGCTCCTGCGGCTCGCCCAGGTCGGCGATCAGCTTGGCGAGCTCCTCCTGAGCGGTGCCGCTCGTCGAGAGGCGGCCGTCGATCTTATCGAAGCCGTGGCAGAAGAGGCATTGGGCCACGGCCGGGATGGTGGCGGCCTCATCGGTGGACACCGTCCGGTGGCAGAACTGACAGTCGAGCCCCGCGTCGCTCACGTGCACGGTGTGGGGAAATGCGATGGGCTGCTCCGGCCCCTCGCCGAACCCCAGCACCGGCGGCGGGTTGCTCCACCAGGCCGAGAGCACGAACCAGCCGACGAACGCGACCACCAGCAGCACGCTGGCTCCCACGACGGGGACCGCGATCTTGATGAGACGGCTGTTCATCGCGCTTCAGCGCCCATACGGCTCAGATGGCACCGCGGTAGAAGATGTCGGAAACGGTGCCCATGCGGCTGATGAGCAACGCGACGCTGAACAGCCCCATCGCGAGGAACACGGCGCTCGCCAGATAGAGCGCGGGCCGTGCCCGTCGTGCGGTCGCCGCCGAGATGTCGCGGCTGGCGGCGAGCGAGGGAAGTGTCCCCTGGGCAAGCAGTATCGAAAAGCCGAGCCCGAGGCCAGACCCGAGAATCATCCAAAGGGGGACAAGGAACTGGCTGACGGACTTCCAGTCGGCCTGCGTTATGTAGGCTGGGTCGACGCCGTTCATGCACTTGCTCGGGCTAGGGTTTTCGTTTCGCGGGGTCCCGTGTATACGCGCATCTGCGAGGGTGCGGGAGGGGTTCCGGCCCCCTGCGGTCCGGCGGAGCCGAAAGGTGCGCGCGACAGGCCATCGCCTTACGCGGCCCCACGTTAAACCACCGCGTCCAGACGTGTCAACAGGTATTGTGATGGATTTCTCAGACGGATATGGCGGCGGTCGTGATGGAGGCCACTGCCTTGCGGCAGGCCGCCGCGGAGGGTGACGGACACGGTCTATCGCCGGTTGGGCTGCGTAGAGCCCTTGAACTCAAGCCCGCGTGGACGGACAATAGCCGGCGGACCGCAGCCGGCCGATCTGCCCGGCTACTGGAGCGTCACGACATGTCCGAGGCCTCGACCACACGCTACGATCCGTGGGCCCCGACCGGCCGCCGCAGCTTCCTGAAGCGCGCGGTCGCCGCTGCCGCCGCGCTCTCCGCGCTGAGCTTGCTCTCCCGCGGGCCCTGGTCGCGCAGCCGGAGCTCCTCGCGGTCCATCCCCTCCGGCGTGCCCGGCGCTGGGTCGATCTTCCAGCCGCGCAACGACACGCGCCGGCAGTAGTCCTCCGTCGATCATTCCGGCCGCTTCGGCCTGTCATTCCCTCTGGAAGCAGGCATCTGATGATGGCTTCGGGGCGCACCGCCGCTCGAAGCCACCTGAACCCGTTGCCCGACACCCCGATATCCGCTATCCGGCCCGGCTCAGTTTGACAGAGCGTCAGTGCCCCGGTTACGGTTGGCTCTGAGGACAGGCGTGGCGCTTCGACGAGCCTGCCGGTGAGGGCCTAACGTGGACCAGCTCGACCGCACGATCATCGAGATCCTTCAGGGAGACGGCCGCGCTTCCCACGCGAAGATGGCCCGTGGCCTGGGCGTGAGCGAGGGCACGGTGCGCCGCCGCCTCACGAAGCTGATCGACGATCACGTCATCCGCATCGTCGCGATCGCCGAGCCAGAGCAGCTCGGGTACCACACCTCGGCGTTCATCGGGCTCCAGGTCGATCCCGCGCGCGTCGAGTCGGTCGCGACGGAGCTCGCGGACCTCCAAGAGACCGAGCACGTCGCCATCACCACCGGCAGCTACGACATCTTCGTTTGGGTCAACGTCGCCAGTTCCGAGGCGCTCGCCGCGTTCCTCCACCACAAGGTCGGCACCATCGAAGGCGTTCGGCAGACCGAGACCTTCGTGAGTCTGGAAACGCGCAAGCGCGCGCCCGGTCTCGGGATCCGCTAGCCGCCCCACCCCGAAGCCTGCTGGCGCCCGGACATCGGCCGGTCAACAGATGACGCCTTGGCGCCCGCCGCCGAACGCCTGAGGTGAGTGGGGCACTTGGGGGTTCAACTCTCTTGACGCTCTCCCCAGTGTGCCGGTACAGTCGCCGGAGGGTCACCGCCCGGGTCGTGGGGCACCAGCCATCCGGGCTCGACTCCTTGCGGACCGCACGTTGACGCCGGGGTGGAGGGGCTCCGAAGCGAGTTGGTGGACCAAAGGGAATACGCGTGAACTCCACTGCCCTGCGTGCCGCCCGGCTGCCGATCAGCCGGGGGAGGGGCATCCACAAGTTCCGTAGCGCCGGGCGTCGTCTATGAACACCGCACCACGATTGGCCCCGCTGATCTTGGCAGTCATGGGCACGATAGCCGCCCTCGGGGGGCTGCTGTTGCTGCCGGAAGCGAGCGTTGCAGGCGGGTTCAGCGGCCAATTCGGCTACGGGGAGGATGCACCAACCGGGGAAGAGCCCGCCGACGACGAACCGGCGCAGGTGCTCAGAAATGTGAAGCCGGGAGAGATCACCACCTCGGACCCTGGAGGGACGGGCACTACGTTCACAGACCCCGTGCACGTCGAGGTTACGACTGCTGCCGAAGGGCTCGTGGTGATCACCAGGGAACTGCAGACCCCCAGAGTCCTGGCCTCGGGGCTCGTGACCCTCGGATACCGGATCGAGCTGAGCGTGCCGACCGCTCCTGCTGGGACGTTCAACACTTATGGCTTCACCCTGTATCGAAGCCTCCACACGGGCACACGGGACGACCTGTTCATCACCCGGAACGATGAGACCGTTTCTAGCTGCGTCCTCCCGGCGGCTCTCGGTCCCGACCCGTGCGTCGGCTCGAGGACCGGCGAGGGCCTCGAGGACTTCAACTACCAAGTGCTGGCGACCCGTGGGAGCGTGTGGACTTTCGCCGCAGCTCAGGCCGCCACCCCGACGCCGACCCCACAGCCCACGGCGACCCCGATGCCGACGCCAACGTCGACTGAGCCGCCCACGCCCACGCCGACCGTGGCTGCACAGCCGACCGCGACGCCCACCCCCACCGTGGCTGCACAGCCGACCGCGACGCCCACGCCGCTCCCGCCGGGCGTGACCGCGACGGCGACCCCGGTGCCGGAGCCGACCGCCACGCCAACCGCGACACCGGTCGTCGTGCCCACCGCCACGCCCGCTCCGCCGGCGGAGCCGCCCGGTGGCGGACCGCTCATCTTCATCATCATCGGCGCCGTGGTCCTGATCGGCGGTGGCGCTGCGGCGTTCTTCGTCCTGCGCGGCCGCGGGTCCTGAGGCGACTGCGCCCGTTCCGCCGGAGCCAGGCCGTGGTGCGCTCCGTGGTCTGCCGGAGCCTTGACACCCACCGGAGCCGTTGCATAGGATGGTGGCCGAGCCGAGGTAGCTCAGTCGGTAGAGCACAGCACTGAAAATGCTGGTGTCCCCAGTTCGATTCTGGGCCTCGGCACCAGCACGCGATGGCAGTGCTATCTGGCGGAAGTGGCTCAGGGGTAGAGCATCTCCTTGCCAAGGAGAAGGTCGCGGGTTCAAATCCCGTCTTCCGCTCCATCGCCTACGCAGGGGCCCAGCCCTCACCCAGGGGCTGGGCCCTCTTCGTTGGTGGTTACCGCAACCCATTCCTGGGGTTCTAGGGATGGAATGTCATATGTTGACTGTATAGTCATACAATGATAAACCAGAGGCGGCACCTAGTGTCTTGCCGTAGGCCTCGGTGGCGGCGTCTGCGGCAATGGCGACACGCCACCCCCGTTCCGTGCGCCGCCTGGACGGTGTCCTCCCCCAGGCGGCGCTTTATTGTCCGTGCCTCACACCACCCGCGCGCCGCGGCAGCCTCCCTTGCCCCCTGCCGCGTCTGGGCATACCATGCGCGCCCACCACGGCCAAGGAGTCGCCGCCATGCCGTATACCAGCTGGCGCGGTGTCGTCGGCCTCATCAAGCCGACCTTCCGCCCGGGGTCTCTCGAAGAGTTCATCCGTCTCACGCCCGAGGGCCTCGGCGTGATCCCGCTCTTCCTCGACATCCAGCGCGGCACGATCGACGAGTTCCGCGAGGCCATCAACGCCTACGAGGAGAAGGTCGCCAAGCTCGCCGAGCTCGAGGTCGACC
>JADFRC010000090.1 GCA_022561455.1 Chloroflexota bacterium
GCGCCGGCCGGTCGCTCTCGTCCGGGAACATCTCGAGCCACGGCCGATTGATCGCCTCGCGGTCGCCCAGGTCGGCGAGCAGGCACGTCATGCGCACGATGTCGTCCGGGCTCGAGCCGGCCACCTCCAGCAGCGTGCGCAGGTTCTTGAAGCAGTGCTCCGCCTGCTCGTAGACGTCCTCGGAGAGCTTGCCCGTCGCGGCATCGATGCCCTGGATCGCCGAGCTATACAGCGTGTTGCCGACCCTTGCGCCGAAGGGGATCGGCGCGGCGTGCTTCACGCCGGGGATCTGATAGCTGGTCCGCTTGCCCATGGTCGCCTCCTGCTCGGTACGGTTTGGATGGGGCCGTATGCGATACTACCGCACGGAGGCGGCCATGCTGACGGAAGCCGAGAACGAGGCGCTCGTGCGCGTGGGGCCGGGCACGCCGATGGGCGAGCTGATGCGCCGCTACTGGATGCCCGCGCTCCTCTCCCGCGAGCTGCCGGAGCCCGACTGCACGCCGGTGCGCGTGCGGCTGCTCGGCGAGCGGCTCGTGGCCTTCCGGGACACCGGCGGGCGCGCCGGCCTGCTCTCCGAGTTCTGCGCGCACCGCGGCGCATCGCTCTGGTTCGGCCGCAACGAGGAGGGTGGCCTCCGCTGCGTCTTCCACGGGTGGAAGTACGACGTCGACGGCAACTGCCTCGACATGATGAACGAGCCCGGCGCCTTCGACTTCAAGCAGAAGGTCCACCTCCGCGCGTATCCGACGGTCGAGGCGGGCGGGCTCGTGTGGGCGTTCATGGGGCCGCCGGAGCGCAAGCCCCCGCCGCCGTCGTTCGAGTGGACACGAGTGCCCGAGACGCACCGCTACGTCGACAAGACGTGGGAGGAGTGCAACTGGCTCCAGGGGCTCGAAGGCGGCCTCGACACGTCGCACGTGCCGATCCTCCACCGGCGGTTCGAGGTGGGGAGCCCGCAGCCGGGCGTCGACTCCTCGGCGCCGCTCGTCCGCGGCCGCGCCCCGGAGGTCGTCGTCGAGACGACCGGCTACGGCTACCGCTACTTCGGCGTGCGCGAGCTGGAGAGCGACGAGGTCTACGTGCGCGGCTACCACTTCGTCATGCCGTTCACGCAGATCCGGCCGGGCGCCGACTTCACGGGGGGCGACCTCGTGGCCGGGCACATGTGGGCGCCGATGGATGATGAGAACACCATGGTCTACAACTGGGAGTACAGCCTCACCGACGCCATGGAAGACCCCCAAGCCGTCGCCCGCGAGCTCGGGAGCGGCCCCGGCGAGGTCGGCGAAGGCTTCCGCAAGGCGCGGAACCAGGACAACGACTACCGCATCGACCGCGCGTTGCAGAAGAACGGCACGTTCACCGGCATCTTCGGCGTCAACACGCAGGACCACGCTATCCAGGAGAGCATGGGGCCAATCGCCGACCGCACCGTCGAGCAGCTCGGGCAGGCGGACCGGGCGATCATCGCGGCGCGCAAGCTGCTGCTCGACGCGGCCCAGGCCGTGGCGGACGGCGGCGAGGCCCTGGGGGCGCGCGCGCGCGTCGACGGCCTGCGTGCGGCCGACCGCGTCCTCGCGCGCGGCTCCGGCTGGCACGCCACGATGCTCAGCGAGATGCACCGCGACGGCGCCCGCGCTTAGAGCGGTGCAGGTTGGGCACTCGCTTTGGCTACCACCGGTGCGTCCATCATTGGAAGCCGGTGTGACAGGCGTGCTATCATGACGGCGATGCGTTACGTGGCCTGCGTCTGTATGCACGTCCCATAGGCTGGGCTCCCGCTCCAACGGGAAGCCTCCGTCGGCCTATGGGCGAAAGCGTGGACGGAGGCTTTTTCTTTTGCCCGAAATACGTGGCGCACCAACAAGGGAGAGAGATGGCGGCGATAACTGCTGATCGACGGTCGGGGCTGCGGGCGCTGTTCACGTTCCCGCACCCGGTGAACGAATACGCGGCCCGCTCGGTGGCCGCGATGGTCTTCGTGCTGGCGGTGTTCATCATCGTGGCCGACGTCCGCTGGCTGCTCTTCGTCCTGGCATATGGCTTCTTGGCCCGCGTGCTGACGGGTCCGAAGCTGAGCCCCATGGGGCTGCTCGCGACCCGGGTCATCGCGCCGAGGGTCCTCCGCCGGTCGAGGCCGGTCGCTGGCCCGCCGAAGCAGTTCGCGCAGACCATCGGCCTGGGGTTCTCGGTGGCGGCGCTCGTGCTCGTCTACGGCTTCGGCCTGGTGGGCGCGGGGTATGGGGTGCTCGGCGTGCTGGTGCTGTTCGCGGGCCTCGAAGCGTTCGTGGGCTTCTGCGCCGGCTGTTTCGTCTTCGGCTATCTGATGCGCTGGGGATTCATCCCGGCCGAGACGTGCGAGCGGTGCAACAACCTCAACTTCGGCGCTGAACTCCGCTCGTGAAGGTCGGCATCGGGCTGCCGGGCGCCATCCCCGGCACCACTCCCCAGGACCTCCTGGAGTGGGCCCGGCGTGCCGACCAAGGCCCCTTCTCAACGCTTTCGATCATCGACCGGCTCGCCTACGACTCCTACGAGCCGATGGTCGCCCTGGGTGCGATCGCCGCGGTCACGAGCAGGATCCGCTTGATGACGGGGATCCTGCTGGCCCCGCTGCGCAACGCCGGCATGATGGCCAAGCAGGCGGCAACCATCGACGTGCTCTCCGGCGGCCGGCTGACGCTCGGCATGGCCATCGGAAGCAGAGTGGACGACTACGAGGCGTCTCCGGCGCCCTTCCGCAACCGCGGCAAGCACTTCGACGAGCAGCTCGCGCACATGAAGCGCGTGTGGGCGGGCGACGTGCTGTCCGAGGGCGCTTATGCCGTCGGGCCATCGCCCGTGCAGGCCGGCGGCCCCGAGATCCTGATCGGCGGCTCGGCCCCTGCTGCGCTCGCGCGCGTCGGCCGGTGGGCCGACGGCTACATCACGGGCGGCGGCGGCAACCCCGAGCGCGCCAAGGCGGGTTTCGAGATCGCGGTAGCGTCGTGGAAGGACAACGGCCGCAAGGGGGCGCCGCGCTTCGTGGCGGGACTCACGTTCGCCATCGGCCAAGACGCGCTCGAGCGGGGCCGCGCGAACCAGATGCGCTACTACAGTTGGATGGGGGAGGCCGCGGAGGCCCGCGCGAAGGCCATCCCGTCCACCCACGAAGCCGTGCGCGACGCACTCAGCGCCCTCGAAGCCATCGGCGTCGACGAGGTCGTCCTGGGCCCGGCGGTCGGCGACATCGACCAGCTCGACCGGGCGGCGGAGCTCGCCGCCTAGGCGGGCGACCACCGGGAGGGGCATCTTGGAAGGCTCGATCGACCCCGAGGGCGTCGAGACCAAGGCGATCCACGGCCTGGCCGACTTCGCCGGCAAGGACGTCGTTGAGGTCGGCTGCGGCGACGGGCGCCTGACATGGCGCTTCGCCGATGCGGCGGCCTCCGTCCTTGCGTTCGACCCGGACGAGGCGGCGATCGCGGCCGCCCGTGAGCAGACGCCGCCCGCCCTGCGTGGCCGGGTCACGTTCCGGGCCGCCGACATGGCGAGTGTCGATCTGGCGGCGGGCGCGTACGACGTGGGAGTCCTCTCCTGGTCCATATGATGACTGCCCACCGAGGGCGTCGTTGACGCCCTGAAGAAGCTTCAGCGCTCGCTCCGGCCGGGCGGCGTGCTGCTGGACCTGCACCCGGAGCCGCGGCTCAACCCCGTCACGGTCCGCACGAGCGCGGGAACCACGCGCGCCGGCGTGCTCGGATACAGCGAAAGCTTCATCGAGACCATCGCGGCTGCGAACAGAGCCCTCGCGACGCTCGAGGACGAGGAGGTCTTCGTCCGCGAGCAGCAGACGGAGTTCGAGGTCCTCATCCACTTTGACTCGGCTGCGCTCTGGCAGACGTACCTGAAGACGCAAGCCCAGTACTACGTGCCGCCGGACGAAGCCATGCTCGGTTCGATCGATCGAGCGCTGGAGGAAGCGCCGGGCGAGATCGTCATGACGGAGTGGATACGGGGGACGCGGTTCAGGCGCCTGGGCTGAGGAGGCGCGAGCCCTCTGCCAGAGCCTTCTGCCACTCCGGCGTGCCGGCGGCGTCTCCCAGCGGCAGCGGCGCCGACTCGACGGGACCATGCTCGCGGAGCGCGAGCTCCCACCAGCCGACGTCGTGCCAGGCGCCCATCTTGTAGCCGGCCGAGCGGTAGACGCCCACCGGGACGAATCCGAGCGCTTCGTGGAGCGCGACGCTCGGCGCATTCGGCAGCGTGATGCCCGCGTAGACGTTGTAGTAGCCGAGCGCACGCAGGCCGGCGAAGAGGCTCGTATACAGCGCGCGGCCGACGCCGCGGCCTCGGTGGCCGGCGTGCACGTAGACCGAGCAGTCGGCCGACCACTGGTACGCCTGGCGGGGACTGTGGAGCGCCGCATACGCGTAGCCCGCGACCGCGCCGCCGGCCTCGCAGACCAGCCAGGGCAGGGACGCGAGCGTGGCCGTGACGCGCGCCCGGAACTCGGCTTCGCTCGGGAGCCGCACCTCGAAGGAGATGGGCGACTCCCGCACGGACGGCGCGTAGATCGCGAGCATCTGCGCGGCGTCCGCCTCGGTTGCGAGCCTGATGTCCGTGGTCATGCTGGCCTCGGTCCCACCCTCTGAAGTCTGACACGTCCGGCCGCCGTGGGCGAGGGGGGTGCCGAGTAGGGGCGCGATTCATCGCGCCCTCGGGCGCCATGAATGACGCCCCTACTCGGCATGACGGCAGCGTGCCACACGAGTGCCGGTGTGGGACGGGCCGCGCACCCCGCCCCCTTCCCCTGTCATTCTGAGGAGTCCTTCCCGCGAGGGAAGGGCGACGTGAGAATCTCTCACCCGGCGCTTCCGGAGAGATCTCTCGCTGCGCTCGGGATGACAGGCTGGCCTGCGCGCACCGCCGAGGGCCCTGGTAGCGTGGGGAGGGCGACGTGAGAATCTCTCACCTGGCGCTTCCGGAGAGATCTCTCGCTGCGCTCGGGATGACAGGCTGGCCTGCGCGCACCTCCAGGGCCCTGGCAGCGTGCGAGGGCGTCTGCTACTGTAGGCGCGTGGCTCGACCCCGCGGCCGAAGAGGCCCACCCCGACGGCCCCCCAAGCTCCAAGTGGCGCTCTGCGCGACCTGCCTCGTCGACCAGTTCTTTCCCGAGGTCGGCGAGGCCACGGTGACCCTCCTGCGCCGCCTCAACGTCGACGTCACCTTCCCCGAAGACCAGACGTGCTGCGGTCAGATCGCATTCAACGGCGGCTACCGCACCGAGGCCGCCGACGTCGCCCGCCACTTCATGGACGTCTTCGAGAACGAGCGCCACGTCGTCGTGCCCTCCGGGTCGTGCGCAGCCATGATCAAGGTCTACTATCAGGAGCTGTTCCGCGACGACCCCGAGGACCTCGAGCGCGCCAAGGCACTCGGCGAGAAGACACACGAGCTGACCGACTTCATCGTCAACGTCTTGGAGGTCACGGACGTCGGCTCGCCGTCCCGTGGACTCGTGACCTATCACGACGCCTGCCACCTGCTGCGCGAGCTCGGCATCTCGGCCGAGCCCCGCAAGCTCATCGAAGGCGTGCCCGGCGTCGAGCTCCAGGAGATGCCGAAGAGCGAGGTCTGCTGCGGCTTCGGCGGGCTGTTCGCCGTGAAGTTCCCGCACATCTCCACCGCCATCCTGGACGAGAAGCTCGAGGCCATCCGGGCCTCGGGCGCGGACACGGTCGTCGCGAATGACTGTGGGTGCCTGATGCACATGCGCGGCGCCATCGAGCGGCGAGGCATGGGGATCCGCGCGGTCCATATCGCAGAGCTGCTGGCAGGCGAGTAGTGGCGAAGGTCAAGAGCGCTGAGTTCCAGAAAGCCTCGGCCCGTGCGGTCCGCGACGAGGGGATCCAGCACGCGCTGACCCACGTCATGGACCACTTCACGGAGGCGCGCGCCGAGGCCATCGCCACCGACTACAGCGACGAGAGCTGGGAGGCGATGCGCACGCGCGCCGCCGCCATCAAGGCGCATACCATCGGCAGCCTCGACTACTACTTGGACTTGGCCGACAAGAGCGTCCGGCGCAACGGAGGCCACGTGCACTTCGCCGACGACGCGGCGGCGGCGACCCAGATCGTCATCGACATCGCCAAGCGCCACGGCGTGAAGCGCGCGATCAAGTCCAAGTCGATGGTCTCGGAGGAGATGGGCCTCAACGACGCGCTCGAGCGGGCCGGCATCGAGCCGGTGGAGACGGACCTCGGCGAGTACATCATCCAGCTCGCGGGCGAGACGCCGTTCCACATCATCGCCCCGGCCATGCACAAGACGCGCGGCGAGGTCTCCGACCTCTTTCACGACTGGCTGAAGAGCGCGCCGACCTCCGACATCGCGCGGCTGTGCTCCATCGCCCGCGAGGCCCTGCGCGAGAAGTTCGAGACGGCCGAGATGGGCATCACCGGCGCCAACTTCGTCGTCGCCGAGACCGGCACCGTCGTGATCGTCACCAACGAGGGCAACGGGCGCATGACGACCTCCACGCCCCGCGTGCACGTCGCCATCTGCGGGATGGAGAAGCTGCTGCCGGCGATCGAGGACCTCGCGCTCTTCCTGCGGCTGCTGCCGCGCTCGGCCACCGGGCAGCGCGCCACCAGCTATACGTCGTTCATCAGCGGCCCGCGCGCCGCCTCGGACGAGGACGGCCCGGAGGAGTTCCACCTCATCTTCGTCGACAACGGCCGCCTGAACCTGCTCAAGGACGAGGTCCTGCGCGAGGCGCTCAGCTGCATCCGCTGCGGCGCCTGCCTGAACCACTGCCCCGTCTACCGCAAGGTCGGCGGGCACGCCTACGGCTGGGTGTACTCGGGCCCGATCGGCGCCGTCGTCACGGGGCCGATGACCGGCATGAAGCAGGCCGCCGACCTCCCGTACGCCTCGACCCTCTGCGGCGCCTGCCGCGACGTCTGCCCCGTGAAGATCGACCTGCCGAAGCTGCTGCTGCACCTCCGCCACCGCCACGCGGAGGGATCGCCGCGCGACGAGCGCACGGGCACGTGGATGGAGCGGCTGTACATGCGCCGGTGGCACGACGCGGTGAAGACGCGCGGTGCGCTCGAGCGCTCGACGCGGCTCGGCCGGCTGCTCCAGAAGCCGCTCGTGCGCCGCGGCAAGCTGCGCTCGCTGCCGCTGCCGCTCGTCTCCGGCTGGACCAAGGACCGCGACTTCCCGGCGCTGGCGCCCAAGCCCTTCCGCCAGATCTGGCGCGAAGGGCTCGGCGAGGGTGGCGATGCCGGCTGAGGAGCACCCCAACAAGGCGGCGTTCCTCCAACGCGTCCGCGAGGCGCTCGGCCGGAGCGAGCCGCTCCTGCACATGCCCGACCACCCGACGCTCAAGGCCGCCCTCCCACGCCAGGAGGAGAAGGTGCGGACGGTGCGCGCGAGGGTCGAAGTGAGCCGCGCCCGCAACATCAAGCGGCTCGTGGAGACGGCCACCGCCGCGTCCTGGTACGTCCACGGCCCCGTCGCCGCCGAGGACGCGGCCGATGTCGTCGCGGAGATCGCCACGGGCTTGCGCGCGAGGCGCGTTGTGCGCTCGAGCGAGGACATCTTCAGGCGCGTCAACGTCGACGGCGCGCTGCGGCGCAACGGCATCTCGGCGACCGTGCTGGCGTCCGGCCGCTCCCGGGGGCGCTCGACGCTCAAGGGCCTCGCCTTCGAGGCTGACTTGGGCATCACCGGCGTGACGTACGCCATCGCCGAGACGGGCACGTGCGTCGTGACGCCGCGCAAGGGCGTCGCGCGCATCACCTCGCTTGCCCCGCCCGCCTACGTCGCGCTGGTCGAGGCCGACCAGGTGCTCGGCAGCATGGACGACTACTTCGCGCTGACGCGTCTCGCCCACCAAAAATCGCGCGGCCGCGTGCCGACGTACGTGAACTTCATCTCCGGCCCGAGCCGCACCGCGGACATCGAGCAGACGCTGACGATCGGCGTGCACGGCCCCGGCGTCGTGCACATGGTGCTGATCGAGTAAGGCGCCGCGTGCGGCCGCTTACACCCCCACGCGGCGCGCCGGCACGCGGCGGCGCTGCTCTTCCATCGTCTCGATGATCCGCGCGACCGTCTGGCCGACGGCCCCCGTCTCGTTCACGATGGTCACGTCGAACCAGCCCGCCTGCTCGGTCTCGTGCTGCGCCGTCTCGATGCGGACCGTGAGCTGCTCCGGCGAGTCGGTCTTGCGCGCGCGCAGGCGCCGCTCCAGCTCCGCGGCGCTCGGTGCCGCCAGGAAGATGAGGAGCGCGTCGGGCG
>JADFRC010000091.1 GCA_022561455.1 Chloroflexota bacterium
AGACGGGCCCCTGGGGCTCGGTGGTGAGGAGGCGGTGGGCGCGGACCAGCGACTCGACGGCGGCCGGGACGCTGCCCGGCTGGTCGTCCCACTTCACGAAGTTGCGCACGGCCTCGCCCTGGACGTTGGCCGAGTGGATCCAGTCGATCCAGGGACGGCGGTGGTTGGCATCGACCGGGCCGGTCGCGCCGAGGACGAGCACGCCGGTGCGGCCCATCCAGGCGTTGAAGACGGCCATCGAGGCGTGCAGCAGGCCGACGATGTCGTGCACGAACGCGGCCATGGGCTTGCCGGCGGCCCGCGCGTAGCCGTGGGCGATGGCGACCGCGATCTCCTCGTGCGAGCACAGGATCAGCTCTGGCCGCTCGTTGCCGGCGAAGTTCACGATGGAGTCGTGGATGCCCCGGAACGTGGCGCCCGGGTTCATCGCGACGTAGTCGATGCCGAGACCCCGGAGCGTGTCCACGATCACATCCGAGCCGAACTCCGCCTTGGACGTCGTCGTGCGTTTCTTCGCTGTCGTCGCCATGCTTCCTCCTCGAGTCGATCTAGAGTGCCGAGCGCCCCTCGAACCGCTCCCGCCAGCGCGGCAGCACGTCGGGGTTGAAGACGTGCTCGGGGACCTCGCCGCGCAGCGCGTGCAGCACGTCGTTCGTCCCCCACACGATCCCCGGCTTGAGGCCCGCGCCCTTGTTGTTCGCGGCCATGTGCGGCGTGATGATGACCCGGTCGCCCAACGAGCGCAACGGGCTGTCCGCGGGCAGCGGCTCCGTCTCGAACACATCGAGCGCCGCGCCCGCGATGCGCTCGGCCTGGAGCGCTTCGATCAGCGCCGGCTCGTCAATCGCGGGGCCGCGCGAGGTGTTGATGAGGATGGCGGTCGGCTTCATCAGGCGCAAGCCCGCCGCGTCGATCATATGCCGCGTCTCCTTGGTCAGGACGACGTGCAGCGTGACCACGTCCGAGATGCGCAGCAGCGTCTCGAGCGGGACGCGCTCGACGCCCAGGCTCGCGAAGTGCTCGTCGGAGACGTACGGGTCGTGGGCGACCATGCGCACGTTCCACGGCGTGAGGAAGCGGGACAGGCGCGAGCCGATGCGCCCGAGGCCGATGATGCCGATCGTGAGCCCTTCGTAGCCGTCCTCGCGCCGGCCCACGTAGGTGCCGACGAGGTCGTTCTCGCGCCAGGCTCCGCCGGTCTTGAGGTGCGTATCGCGCTCGCGGGTCTTCTTGAGCATCGTGAGCATGTACGTCATCGTGCTCTCGACGACGCCACCCCAGTTGGCCTCGGTCGGCGCGTGCGTGACGACGATGCCAAGCTCGGTCGCGGCGTCGATGTCGATCTCGTCGACGCCGACGGTGTACTTGGCCACGATGCGCAGGGCCTCGGAGGCCATCAGTACGTCGCGGTTGATGCCCGAGCCCTTGATGGACGTCCCGACCAGCGCTTCGGCATCGGCCGCCATCTCCACGAGCTTGCCCTGCGAGTCGCCGGTCGGGTCGGCCCAGGACGCCGCGCCGAGCACGATCTCGCAGCCGGCCGCCTCGAGCTCCGGGTGCGTCTCGGTGGCGGGCGCGAAAATGAGTACCTTCGGCTTGGCCATGACGCCTCCTCCATGACGGCCCCTCACGCGGTGCGCCAGGTGCGGGGCGGCGCCCATGATGCCCGGTGGCGCACGAGTCTGCAACTCGCCGTGGGCGCGATTGCCCGCGGGCCGCGGCCGCCGGTACAATCGTCATGCGGCCCGCGCGCCCCGCCACGCGCCCAAAAGTCTTGGGCGCGCTCGGCGCCCGCATCCAGCCACCGTAGCTCAGGGGTAGAGCAGCTGTTTCGTAAACAGCAGGTCAAGGGTTCGAATCCCCCCGGTGGCTCCAGGGTTGCCTTGAGCCTGCGCCTCGACGGCTAGGTGCGCCGGGGCTGCGTCCGGCGAACCACGGTCCGGAAGGAGTTAGCTCCCCGAGGGAGTTCGTCGGTAAGACCGTGTGACCGCCGCGTTCAGCAAGTCCGAATGTACGTCGTCGATGAGTGAAATCACGCCCGTATGAGCCGATTGGTAGTCGATTAGCTCAATCGTCTCCTCATGGCCGTGCGCTACTGCGTTCCGGCGCCCCACGACTTTTTGGTCGATGAAAACCTGCCTATCCGAGTATTGGACCGTATGCAGGCCCACTCCTACCAAAATGTCAACGAGCCGAGCGAAGTTCAGGTTCGACTCCGCAGAGATTCTCGAGGCGGCGTTGCGCTGTAATCTATCGTCATTACTGGTTTGGATTTTAGTGAGCAAGTCCAAGTGAACACTAGTGCGACTAGAACCTGTGGCCGCACGGATGTCGTTCTTGAGGCTAAGCGCTACTAACCCTAAGTTGATAGTGCCGAGCCGTAAGCCTCTCCTCCCAAGGTATTCAAGGTACAATCTCGCGGCCGTAACAACAAAGCCTTCCCAATGGGCGTACAGCATGCATGTCGCAGCGCGGATGAAAGTGTGCTGCTGCGATAGGTTTGCGCTCTCAGTCGCGAATCTGAGAGTAGTCATTTCGCGTTTGCGCCACGCGATTTCGAGGTCCAGAGCATCTTGAAACTCGTCAAGCGTTCGAATAGCCATAGCTTAGGCCTTGGCGAGCATCTCGCGGCCGAGCGGAACAATCACTGGAATTCGGGAAGAGGCGCGGACTCCTGAACCTGTGTATTTGATGTACTCGGCGTCTGACGGTAGGGCCTGAGAAACTGCCCGGACCGCATCCTCAGTAATTTGGGGGTTGCGGGTGCCAAGCGCGTGCCCGAGTGCGAATGCCAACACTTCGTAGATGGAGATTGAGAATCCGCCGAGGTAACGTTTTCCGGCCTGGTCAAACCGGCGAAAGCTCTCGCTGCTTAGGGCGCGTTGGAGGAGTTCAAAAGTCGCTTTGAATATCCTCTCTTCATAATCGCGATTGTATTTCGCGTCACCTGCGAGGGCGAGCGCGCTGTCGTCGAGGAAGGCACCAATGTCTCCGATACGCTTAAGCTCCTTTACGTTGATACTACGGAATGCTAGGAAGCGGACAACGAGCTCGACGTGGTATTGCTCCATCACTTGCTGATCAGACAAAGCAATGCATTCAATGAACGGTGGGAAAGACGACAAGTTCTCAAGCCATTGATAAAACGTCGGGTCAATCATGATTAGCAGTACGTTCCGTAATTCCTGGTCTGTGAGCTGAGACCCGCCCGTGTTCAGTCTTTGGAATAGCTCGTATTTGGCCGTTTCAGAGCTCTCTCTGAGGATAATCTTCACATCGAGTTTCGACCGCTTGATGAGTAGTTGAAGGTCTCGTCCGATGCTGTTTCGGTCATCCGTATCCCAAACCTTCGATTCAAGGGAGGGAAGGTACTTAGTTGAAGTAAGCACTAAGGGGTCAATCATTTCATCACCAGCGCCGCGCAGCACACCAACAAATTGAAAAATAGTTGATAAGCGCTGCAGCCCATCAATGACATCCCAGACTCCATCGGGGCGCTGAGCGACAAAAATGGACGGGATGGGTATTGCCAGCAAGAGAGATTCGATGAGCCGGGTCTTCTGGGTGTCAGACCACCGAAAGTAGCGCTGGAATTCGGGATGGATGTCAATCTCGTGAGCGCTGTACATACTGACGAGTTCGCCAATCGACATCGGATATCCGTCTGAATGGATGTCGGCGCGGCGCTTTTCAATTTCGGTATCGAGTGCCATCAGACTGCCTCCTCGTGGCGAACAGCTTTGACGCGAGCACATTATGCGCGTCGCGCACGATGGATGCGACCGCGCGTGCAAGGAGTTCCCAGACGGCCCCGCTGCTGATGCGACGCCCGCGGTTGGTACACGGGGTCGCCGTCGCAAAACGGCCATAGCCGCTACCGACAGGTCAAGGGTTCAAATCCCCCCGGTGGCTCCAGGGTTGCCTTGAGCCTGGCCACGACGCCATCCCGGCTCTAGGTCACGCGCAACCGGCGAAGGCGCCGCCTCCGACGCCACACATCGCGGACGACGTATCCCACGGCCTCATTCGCCTCGCGGAAACCAGAACGTGTGCCTAGAGCCCCGCTTTGGATGTGGGTCTGGGCTTCAGCTGGTCCTCGCCGAGCGTCAGAACGACCTGTCCCTTCCGGAGCATGAGCGGCTCGTCCAGGAGCACGCGATACCTCCAGGGCGGGTCCACCGACGCCGGGTCGATGTCGAGCACGGTCCCCGGCACATCCATCGTATCGAAGCGCCTCCATGCCCTGTCCCGCAACCACCAAAGAGTCGCGATCACGCGGTCGCCATCCACATAGGGCATGGTCAAGCCTCCTGGTGCGCCGTCCGGGGGAGCATAGCCATCAACTACCTCGGCGAGAAGACCACGCCCGGCCCAGGACCTCCCAGCACCGCACGGGGCTCAGCGGCGCAAGAAAGCGCAGGGCCCCAAGCACGCCCGTGCACCGCGACGGGGACGTATCCCGCGCCGCGGAGTATCGTGAGCGCAGGCAGCCTGCCCTGTCTTGGCGCGGAGGGACGCATGGCGACGATCTGGGTTGGAGTGGACTACCTAAGACAGGCTGGCGCCACTCGGAGGCGTTACGGTGGGAACCTGGAGGGCGCCCGGATCCGGGTCCGTCGCTATGAGCTGGCCGGGGCCATCAACATAAGCTTCGTGAAGCCCGAGGCGGGGAGCCTCGAGCAGGCGACGCTGGCGCTGCCCCCAGAGGCGGCGAAGAAGCTCGCATACCTGCTGCTGGCGGCGGTCGATGCAGGGGTGGGGGAGCTCGAAGTCGCGATGTAGGAGCGGGCGCTCCGTCAAGACGCCCTTGCATCCCTGCTCGTTCCCTGGCTAGCTGCCGTCGATCCTGAAGAAGCGCAGCGCGTTGCCGACGGTCATCTTGTAGACCTCGTCGTCGGGAACGCCCCCGAAGTTGTGGGCGAAGACGCCGTCCGAGTCCGGCCAGTCCGACTCCTGGTGCGGGAAGTCGGCGGCCCAGATGAGGCGCTCGACGTTCATGCGGTGCCGCAGCTCCACGCCGGAGCGGTCCTGCTGGAAGCCCCAGTAGAAGTGCTCGTTGATGATCTCGCTCGGCAGCGCCGGGAGCGGCTTGAAGCCGTTCAGGCGCTGCGCCCAGTGGATGTGCCGCTCGTAGCGCACGTCGGCGATCTCCAGGAAGAATGGCACCCAGCCGATCGACGTCTCCGCCAGGTCGATGGTGAGCGACGGGAAGCGCTCGAACAGCCCCGAGAGCACGAGCTGCACCGCATTGGTCCCGCCACCGCGCGTGGCGAAGCGCTGCACCTGGAACGCAAGCTCGGTCGAGCGCGCGAGCTCCGGCGGCTCCTGCGGGTAGTCGAGCAGCTTGCCGCCGCGCGGGCCGCTGCGGTCGATCTCCACGTGGATGGTGACCGGCATGTCCAGATCGACGGACGCGGCCCAGAAGCGGTCGTCCTCGGGCAGCGGCCGGCCGCCGCCGCTCGGGAAGGCGGACAGCTGCACGGCGCGCAGCCCCTGGCGCTTGCAGCGCTCGATCTCCTCGACGGCGTCGTCGAGGCCCGTGCCGGGGATCGCGCCGACGCCCCACAGGCGGTCGGGGGCGGCCGAGCAGTACTCCTCGGCGAGCCAGTCGTTCCAGCCCCTGAAGATGGCTTTCTGCAGGCCGTGGTCCTCGATGCCGAGCCAGAGGCGCGGGCCGCAGACGACGGCGGGGAACAGCACCTCGGCGTCGAGCTTGTCCTGGTCCTGCTCGCTCAGGCGCTGCTCGGGCGAACCCGTCCCTGGCGTGTCGGCGTAGCGCCGCCCGAAGGGCACCCAGTCGCCGCGGCCCGAGCCGCCGTAGAGGTCCATCGGGTTCGAGCGCGCCGGCAGGCCGGCGACAACCGTGGTGTCGGCGCCGTCGTCGCCGGTGACGGTCTTGGGCGCGTCATCGCGGTACTTCGCGTCGACGCGGTGCGTCCATCGCTCGTTCGGGACCTCGAGGTGCGAGTCGCCGGAGATACGCTTGTACTCTCGTGCCATGGCCTCTTTCTCTTTCATCCTGACCAGGCCCCGAGGCGGGCCGTGGAGGCGCCGGAGGGGGGGTGGTAGACTTGGCACGACCGTAATCTAGGGCGCGAGGCTTGTCAACGAAGCAGGCCACGGCGCGGGAGCGGACGGTGGAGTTCCAATACCGCTACAGCGTCCGGGCGACCCCGGACGAGCTGTGGAGATTCGTGACCGACGTCCCGTCGGTCGGCATGTGCATCCCCGGCGCTTCGGACGTCAAGCCAGACCCCGACGGCTCGTACCGCGGCTCCGTTCGGGTCCGCGTGGGCCCCGTCGCACTCACGCTGAACGGCAAGCTGACCGTCGAGGCCTCCGACCCCGAGGCGCGCCGCATCGTGCTCGCCGGCGAGGGAGCCGACGGCCGCGTGCCCGGGAGCGTGCGCGTGCGCATCACGATGACCGTCGAGCCCAAGGACGCGGAGGTCACCGACCTGGTGGTCGTCTCCGAGGCGAACATCCTGGGCAAGCTCGGCGAGTTCGGCCAGGGCATCATCCGCCGCAAGGCCGACGGCATCATGAAGGACTTCGGCCAGAACCTGAGCGACAAGGTCGGGAAGAGCTAGCCTCCGTCGCGCCACCGTGGCGCCGGCCCCTCACAAGCCTTTCGACCATCCCCCCCCCCGTCCCCCTTCCTCCTTCGACTGTGCTCAGGACAGGCTTCGACAGGCTCAGGGCAGGCTCTCTGCACTCCCGTCGATGCAGGGCGCGATGAATCGCGCCCCTACCGGGCCGCCATCCCCTACACCGCCGCGCCACCTGCGGAGGCGTTCCCCCCTCACCAGGCGCCCGCACTGCCATTGGCCGTCCGGCTAAGAGACGATGCCCCGACCCATCTCCCCGCCACTACGATGCTGTGGAGGGGCTCTGATCCAGCATCGGCGGGCTCTCCGAGGCCTGGGGGCTAGGCGCGGCGCGCGTTGAAGCGGTAGCCGAAGCCGCGGACCGTCTCGATCATCGGCGGCACGCCCGGCTCGGGCTCGAGCTTCTTGCGGAGGTACCCGATGTAGACGCGGACGTTCTCCGGGCCTCCCTCCGACGTCCCCCACGCCAGCTCCAGCAGGCGGTCGGCGCTGAGCACCCCTCCGGGATGGCGGACGAGGGCGATCAGCAGCCGGAACTCCTGCGGCGAGAGCTCGACCGCCTCGCCGTTGACGCGCACGTCGTGCCGCTCGAGGTCCACATAAAGGGCGGAGTCGCTGTAAACGGCCTCCTCGCCGGCCGCGTCGGACTTCGAGCGCCGCAGCACGGCGTCCACGCGGGCCAGGAGCTCGGCGCGCATCACCGGCTTCACGACGTAGTCGTCGGCCCCGTCGCGCAGCCCACGTACCTTGTCGCGCTCCTCGCCCAGTGCGCTGAGCATGATGACCGGGAGCTCGGTGAACTCGCGCAGCCGCCGGAGGAACGTCCAGCCGTCCATCTCCGGCATCGCGATGTCGCTGATGACGAGCACGGGCCGCGACTGGTAGACGGCGCGCAGGGCCTCGAGGCCGTTCGCGGCGGTGGCGACGCTATAGCCCTCCCCCTCCAAGACGTCGCGCAGCATGTCGCGGATGTCGATCGCGTCGTCCACGACGAGGATGAGCTGACCAGCCGCGTGCTCTGTCACCGGAACCTCGAACATCTTCTGAGTACCCCTGGCAGGCCATAGTTTCTCACACAATTCTTATGGAACGCTCACCGGCGCTTCATGTTCGCCTCCTAGGCTCAACGGTGTGACGCCGTACCAAAGGGCCGCACAGCCCGCGGACGGCCGACCGGAGGAGGCGAGATGACTACTTCGACGCAGACACCCGTTCCGAAGGCGACACCCGTCTTCGACTGGCCGGACCTCGACGCTCCACGTGCCGACGACGTGCAGCAGAGCGCCGTTGCGGGGGCAAGCGAGCTCTTGAGCGTGCTGCACATCAACGGCGGCCTGGTCATACGGCCGCGGCAGCCCGACATCGTGCCCGTCCATGCGCAGCCGCTCACCGACCGGGAGCGAGAGGTGCTCGCGCTCGTCGCGGAGGGCAACTCCAACAAGATCATCGGCGACCGGCTCGTCATCTCCGAGCGCACGGTCAAGAGTCACCTCACCTACATCATGACGAAGTTGCGGGCGTCCGACCGGACCCACGCGGTGGTCACGGCGGTCCGGCTGGGATGGCTAGCCATCTGATG
>JADFRC010000008.1:0-13790 GCA_022561455.1 Chloroflexota bacterium
GCGATGACGGTGCCCTTCTCACCGTAAATCTCAAGCCTCCAGCCGGTCGAGGCCGCAGGAACAAACGCAGCGTGAAACGAGAGCGCTGCGCCATTCACCAGAGTCCCGTGCACCGCGACGTTGTCTGGAGCGTCAGCTTCGATGGGTTCAGGCTCGTCCGGCAGGATCCACGGCGAGAACTGGGTACCGACTTGAGCTGAACCTTCGGCCAGGCGCCCCACCGTAGAGAAGATCAGCTCCAGCTGATGTGGGACGTAGATAGCGAGCAGGTGATTGCCTGCCTCCTTCTTGGCGGCCCACGCCATGCCCGGGCGCTGATAACCATGTCCAATGCCTAAGCGGGCATTGACGCTGTAGATGCGCCCGAGGGTCCCGTCGTCCACCAGCTCCTTCACGTACCGGACCCACGGCGCGAAGCGCCCCTGTAGCCCCACCATGTTCTTCAAGCCTGCTGCATCCGCCGCTTGGACCATCTCCACTGCTTCTTCTCGGTTCTGCGCGATCGGCCATTCGCAGTAGACGTGCTTGCCGGCGGCAAGCGCAGCGAGGGCGATCTCTCGATGCCACGGGACCCGCACCGCTATCGTGACGGCGTCGACGTCCGAGCACTCCACAAGATCGTGGTAGTCCGCGAAAGCGTGGCGCGCGCCATAGGCGCTAGCGGCTGCGTCCGCAGACTCTTGTCGTGAGGTGCATACGGCGGTCAGCTCGTATTCAGGCAGGTGCTCTATAGCTGGGACATGCGTATTCTTCCCCCAGCCACGTTCCGGTGAGGCGCCAACGATGCCAAGCCGAATGCGCTCCATGGGTGTCCCCCGTTTATCGTCTGGGTGGTCCGAGTCGCCTCAACATGATAGCTGGACGCCCACGGGCAACAATCAAGGCCCAGGCGTTTTGCCTGGGCCTGGTCGTTATCTGGTCGGGGTGCCCAGACTCGAACTGGGGACCTCCTGCTCCCAAAGCAGGCGCGCTACCGAGCTGCGCTACACCCCGCTGGCATCATTTTAGCGGATTTTGGCGAGGGCCGATTTGTGCGGTATTGACTACTTTGGCCTCCCAAAGCAGGCGCGCTACCGAGCTGCGCTACACCCCGCTGGCATTATTTTAGTGGATTTCGGCGGGGACCGATCTGTGCGGTATTGACTACTTTGGCCTCCCAAAGCAGGCGCGCTACCGGACTGCGCCACACCCCGCGAATCCTAATGATACGGCACCCATCCTCCGCCTCGCGGCGCTAGCCGTCGTCGTCCTTGGGCTCCGGCGGCGGGCCCGGCGGGTGGTCGCGCAGCCACGTGTTGATCCGATCGAGGGTGGGCGGAGCCACGTAGATCACACCCACGTCCGCCTCGAACTGCACCCGGTGGTCCGGGCTGATCACGAGCAGCCCCACGGCATCCGGCTCCATCGCCTCGCTGATGCGCCGGGCGATGAACGCATAGCGCCGCGCCCGCGCCTCCTCGAACCACTCGACGAGCCGCTCCTGCACGCTGCGGCTCGCCTGCGCGACCGCGATGCACCGGTGCAGGTCCAGCGTCTCTCGCAGCACCTCGGGGTCCTCCGTGGACTCAAGGCGGGCGCCTCGCTCGATCACCGCCCGTACGTGCGGGAAGCCGGCCGGATTGCCCGCCTCGAGCACCTTCACGGACTCCTCGCCCTCCCCCACCGAGCCCTCGTGGAAGACGTGGCGCACGGCGCCGAGGCTTTCTTCGAGCTTGGCGACCTGCGCGAACGCCTCCTCCCAGTACGCCGCGATGAGGCCGTCGAGCTCCGCGTCGTCGCGGACAGCGGCGACGTAGGGGACCAGCAGCAGCTTGCGCTTGCCCGCGAACTCCGCGTACGACCCCTTGCCGACGTTCCCTAGCGCCATGCGGCTACGCTACACAAACCCGCCCGCCCGCGCTAGCATGGTGCCTCGACGCACCAAGGAGAGCGCACATGCTGAGCACGGGCACGTCCGCCCCCGACTTCACCATCACCCTCGAGGCCGGCGGCGAGTTCCACCTAGCGGACCACCGTGGGAAGCGGCACGTCGTCCTCTACTTCTTCCCCAAGGCCTTCACCAAAGGCTGAATCCTCGAAGCGCGTGGCTTCCGGGATTCGCACGAAGCCATCACCGAAAAGGACGCGGTCGTCCTCGGCGTCAGCACCGATAGCCCCGATACCCTGCGGCGCTTCAGCGAGGTCAACGCGCTGCCGTTCCCGCTCGGCTCCGACGCCGATCGCGCGGTCACGAAGCTCTACGACGTGCGGCGCCGGCTCGGCCTGGGCACGTCGCGCATCACCTACGTGATCGACAAGCGCGGCATCATACGCTTCGCCGGGCACAACGAGGTATCGATGGGCGCGCACATCCGCGACGCCCTGCGCGTCCTCGACGAGCTCGAAGCCGAGGCGCCCGCGTAGCCGAGACGGCCCAGAGCCGTCCGCTCGCCCTGCTATCATGGCGCCGCCATGTACACCGTCGGCGTGATCACGAGCAGCGACGCCGGCGCCCGCGGCGAGCGCGAGGACTCGAGCGGCGCGCTCATCAAACGGCTGCTCGCCGCGCCCGACTTCGAGCACCGCGCCTACGTCGTCGTCCCCGACGACCGCGCCCTCATCGAGGCGACGCTCACCTCGTGGGCGGACGACGACCACCTCGACCTCATCGTGACCACCGGCGGCACCGGGCTCACCGACCGCGACGTCGTGCCGGAGGCAACGCGGGCCGTCGTGGACCGGCTCGCGCCGGGGATCGCTGAGGCGATGCGCGCGGCCGGTGTGACCAAGACGCCGATGGCCATGCTCAGCCGGGGCATCGCCGGGATGCGCGGCCGCACCCTCATCGTCAACCTGCCCGGCAGCCCCAAGGGCGTCCAAGAGGGGCTTGACGTGCTATTGCCTGTCCTTCCGCACGCGCTCGGCCAGCTCACCGGCGAGGACCGCGGGCACTAGGCTCACCCCGCCATGCAGGTCCACATCGTCACCATCTTCCCCGAGATGTTCCCCGCGCCGCTCGGCGCAGGCATCGTCGGCCGCGCGCAGGAAGCCGGCCTCGCCGCCGTCCACGTGCACGACCTCCGCGGCTTCACGCACGACCGCCGCAGGACGACCGACGGCTCGCCGTTCGGCGGCGGCCCCGGCATGGTCATGCGCCCCGAGCCGCTGTTCGAGGCCGTCGAGTCGCTCAAGCTCCCCGAGGGAGCACCCATCGTCGCACTCACGCCGCAAGGCGCTCCCTTCCGTCAAGCCGACGCCGAGCGGCTCGCCGCGGAAGAGGTCGTGACGCTCCTGTGCGGGCGCTACGAGGGCGTCGACGAGCGCGTGATGGCGGAGCTCGCCACCGAGCGCTTGAGCATCGGCGACTACGTGCTCAGCGGCGGCGAGCTTGCCGCGATGGTCGTCGTCGACGCGATCCTCCGGCTGCTTCCCGGCGCGCTCGGCCACGCGCCCCACGGAGAGGCGATCGCCGACGACTCGTTCACCTCAGGGCTGCTCCAGTACCCGCAGTACACGCGGCCGGCGGAGTATCGCGGCATGTCGGTCCCCGACGTGCTGCTCTCCGGCGACCACGCGGCCGTGGAGCGGTGGCGGCGCAACGAAGCCCTGCGCCGGACGCTGGAGCGCCGCCCGGAGCTGCTCGCGCAAGCCACGCTATCGGACGAGGACCGCAAGGAGCTGCGCAAGCTGGGCTGGCGGGACGCCTAGGCCGCGCGGTTGAGAGAGCGCCTATCCCGTTCGTGCTGAGGCCCTCGAAGTACGAACGAACGCCCGCCCAGGACAAGGGTGAGCGGTGCTGTTTTCCGAGGCGGAGCGGTGGCGGCGCAAGCTGGGCTGGCGGGGCGCCTAGGCCGCGCGGTTGAGAGAGCGCCTATCCCGTTCGTGCTGAGGCCCTCGAAGTACGAACGAACGCCCGCCCAGGACAAGGGTGAGCGGTGCTGTTTTCCGAGGCGGAGCCAGCCTTGGGGTGTGTGGCCCCCCCCCCCGGCGGTCAGGCGACGGCTGCGACCGCAGGGGCTTCGAGCGCCGCAGGCTCCGTGGCTGCTGCCGGCTGACGGACGGGCTGCTTCGTCGCCGGCGGCTCCGCGGCGCCGAGGCTGAAGGCTTCGAGCGCGAGCAGCTCGGAGGCCGGGACCCATTCGTCCGAGCCGACCGGGGCGACCAGCCACCCCTCGCCGACCGCCTGGCGCCGTACCTCGGCCTTGGTGCGCGCGGTCGCCTCCGGGTTCCAGTCGGCCGCTGAGACCACGCTCGCGCACAGATGCATCGACGTCGGGTGCAGCATGCCCATGAACGCGTACGTCTCCTTGTGGTTCTGCGCGATCACGATCTGGTGGCCGGCGGTGGGGCCGGGAGCGGGCTCGACGAACACCCCTTCCACGACCTCCATGCTCCCCTCGATCACCTCGAGCTGGCCGCTCTCGACCAGCGGCTCGAAGTCGTCAGCGCGGTAGCGGCGGGCGCTGCGCTCGTTGGGGCGCGAGGCCTCGTCCAACGCGGCGCGCTGAACGATGTAGCGGGCGTTCGGGAAGGTCGGCAGCGTGCGGCCCGAGGACGTCATGTGGGTCCCCCCGCCAACGTGCTCGTCGTGCAGATGCGTGTAGATGACGACTGAGATGTCCTTCGGCATCAGCCCGAGCTCACGGAGCTCCCGCAGCAGGGAGGAGCGGCTCCGCATCGGTGCGATGTCCAAGGAGAGGGGCGCCTTGTCGCCCGGTCCGGCATTCACCAGTATCCAGCCGGAGGGGTGGTCGACCAGGACGCTGTAGTTGCCCACAGCGACTCGGTTCTGACGGTCCGTCGAAACGAACCGCTCCCACCGCGCCTTGGCGGTCGAGCCGAACAGGCTCCCGCCGTCGGTCCTCGTCGTGCTTACGCGTAAGAGACGTGCAAAGGGCTTACGGGCCTTGCTCATAGTGGGCTCCCTCGGCGAAGGCTGCGGACATTATGACTACCTGATTTCAAGGTTTGTCAATACTTTTGCTAAGATTGGGTTTAATCTCATGACCAAAACCCAGAAAACAGGAACTCTTGAACCGGAGAACGTCCGCCGCCCGGAGATGTCAGGCCGGGCACCGCGGACCAAGCGGCAGCAAGGCCATCATGCGCCAGAAGCCTTCGCTCCCCAGTGCGCGCACGAGAGGCGAAGCCCTCTAGCCGGGGCGGATCGTCGGCCTGACGCCGCAGCCCCAGCAGTAAGCAAGGCCATCGTGCGCCAGAAGCAACCAGGGCCCACTGGGAGTGCAGAGGGCTTGCCCCTCTGCCGGGGGCACGCCCATTGTCGGGGGATACAGGGTGTCCCCCGTATCCCCTCGATCCCCCCCTTCCTGGCAGGAAGGGGGACGGGGGGATGGTCGGAACGGCTGTGGGGCTCCGGCGCTAGAAGAAGAGGAGACGCGGAGCTCGCCTTAGGCGGCAGCCTGTCCGCGCGTGCTGGCGCCGCCCAGCGCAGCGCCCAGGCTGCCGGCCGCGGCCACGTACAGCGTCAGCACGCCCGCGGCGATCGCAAGCCAAGCGAGCGGAAGGTCGAAGAACATGAGCGAGGCCAGCGCCACCACCCCAGCGACGGGAACGAGCAGCAGCAAGCCCATGACCAGACCGACCAGGAACACGCGGCCGCCGGACGCCTGGGTCCTGCTGCCGGCGAAGTAGCCGCCGATGAAGGGCGCGAACCAGAACGTGATCCAGTGGACGACGGGCACAGCGATGAGAGCGAACGTCACCGCCGCTCCGAGCAAACAGGCCCGCACCATGCCCATCGCATGCCTCGCACAGCCGTCAGTCCTCAGTGTAGCCCGTCTGCCCTCAGTCCAGGAAGCGCCATAAGCCGTACCCCGTGCGCTCGCCGATCCTGGCCACTTCCTTAGCACTTACCTAAAACCACACCTAAACACCGGCCATCGCCTCCGCCCAGAGCGGCGCTCCCTCCGTATACTCGGGCCATGCCGGCCCAGCCGCCCACCCTCCCCGACGCCCTCCGCCGCACCCTCCGCGAGAGCTTCGTCGTGCGCGTCAGCCACCGCGGCAGGCGGACCGGCATCCCGCGCGTCCTCGAGACGACCTATGTCTGGGACGGTGGCGTGCGCGTCTACCTCTCCGGGTACCCCGGCCGGCGCGACTGGGTCGCGAATATGGCCGCGGACCCCGCCGTGACCCTGCATACCGTCGAGACCGAGCCCCGCTACGACGTCCCCGCGAAAGCCCGCGTCCTGCGCGGCCGGGACGAGCGCATGCCGCACGTCCTCGCCTTCATCGAGCGCTGGGCTAGCCGGGGCGCTGGCGGCTGGCCGCTGCGGCTCATCCTGAGCGCAGTCCGCCTCAACCGGGCGCTCCGCCTGCCCTGGTGGGGGCCTTTCTATCCGATGCGCCGCCTGCTGGACGCCATGCCGTGCGTCGAGCTTGAGATCGTCGGCGAGCCCGTCGTGCGCCGGGAACCGCCACCGCCGCCGACCGGCGCGCGCCGCACGTGATTGCCCTCATGCCCCCTGTCATTCCGAGCATGCCCCCTGTCATTCCGAGCATGCCCCCCTGTCATTCCGAGCGGAGCGAGGAATCTCTCACCAGGCGCTCCGGAGAGCTCCTTCGCGGAGGTTGTCCTGAGCGTGGCCGAAGGGCTCAGGATGACGCGAGCCGGCCGGGGATCGGCCATTCGCCGCACGCGGGCGCGTTGACACTGCCACGGGCCCAACGTACCCTTCGGAGAGGCCACGGCCGGGCTGCTATAATCACAGACCCTGTCTCGACGTGGTGGCCACAAGGACTATCCCGATGCCTTCAACCTCCCAGTACTACCTCCCCCCCAGCGCAGCGCCCAAGCTCGAGGCGCTGGTCGATGAGATCATCACTCGCCCCGGCGAGCTGATCGACGTCAACGAGATCCGCGCGGCGGGTGACCGCCTCGACGTCCACGACGTCGTCTCCTCGCTGCCGGAGGGTTTCTCCGAGGAAGACTTCACCGGCGTCCTCAAGCTCGCCATGCTCACGGAGTGCGCGACCGACTCTTACGGGGCCGTGTTCGAGCAGGGAGCCAAGGAGTGGGACGCTCCGTGGCTCGGCCGCTTCAACAAGGACATCTGGGTCCCCGACGAGCACACCCACTACACCCCCTACATGCCGATGCTCCTCTCCCTCGGTTTCTCCGAGGAGGAGCTTGAGCGCGAGATAGTCGAGATCCGCGAGAAGCACTACGAGCACTGCTGCGGGAACAGCCCCATCGAGCTCACGACCTACGGCGTGATCCAGGAGTATCTCACCGACAACTGGCACGGGCTGATCGCGCAGTTGCTCAAAGAGCGCGCGCCCTACGCCTCCCACTGCGCCAACCTGGTGAAGCGCCGCGAGACCCTGCACACCGTCTGGTACCGCGACATGACCGCCGTGATGGTGGAGGAGAACCCGGACATGCTGGGCATGGTCACCGACACCATGCTCTCCTTCGAGATGCCGGGGACCAGTCTGGTCCCCCCGCTCGGCAACCGCGCGACGGAGTGGATGAACAAGTTGGAGGTGGACTTCAAGCGCATCGCCATCGACTTCGTCCGCATCTTCAGCGAGGCCGCCGGCACCATGCGCCGCAACGGCGAGCTGCTCGTCGACATCGCCGTCCGCCGTGGCTACAAGATGGGCCCCTTCCCACCCCAGATGGTGCAACGGGCGCTCAACCTCCTCGGTGGCCCCGGCTACGGGCTGCTCGGCGAGGCGGTCCTCGAGCGCGTCGGCCTCCCTCTGCCCAAGGACACCGGCCAGAACCAGAACAGCGGCATGCGGTTCTACACCGGTATCTACGGGAAGATCCGGGCCAAGGCCCGCACCTTCATCGCCAACAAGATCGACCTGCGGTCCATCACCGGCGAGAGCGCCGCCTAGCAGCCAGCGCCGGGCGCCACACACACGTCCATGATCACCGGACCCGTCGCCCGCGTGGCCGATTCCATCGCCCGCTGGGGCTTCCGCCAAGCCGCCCGCCGGCTCCGCGCCGGCAGCCTCGTCATCGAGACCCCCGACGGCCGGACCGAGCAGCTCCAGGGGCCACAGCCGGGGCCCGCAGCGGTCCTGCGGGTCAACGACCCCTCCTTCTACCGGCGCTTCCTCCTCCACGGCGAGATCGGCTTCGGCGAGGCCTACCAGCATGGGCTGTGCGACTCGCCGGACCTCGTGGCACTGCTCTGCCTCGCCCTCGCCAACCGCCAGGCCATCGACTTCAACAAAGGACCGCTACGGCTGCTCTCCCGCTTGAGCGACCGCAAGCTCCACGAGGGCCGCGCCAACACGACGGAGCGCAGCCGCGACAACATCCACGCGCACTACGACTTGGGCAACGCCTTCTTCTCGCTCTTCTTGGACGAGACCATGACGTACTCGTCCGCCGTCTTCGAGGAGCCGGACCAGCCCCTGCCCGACGCCCAGCGCAACAAGTACCGCCACATCTGCGAGGCGGCCAAGCTCACCGCCGGCGACCACGTGCTCGAGATCGGGACCGGCTGGGGCGGCTTCGCCATCCACGCCGCGGGCAACTACGGCGCCAAGGTGACCAGCATCACGATCTCCAACGAGCAGTACGGCCTCGCACGACGCCGGGTCGCCGATGCCGGCCTCGCCGAGCTCATCGACGTGCAGCTGACCGACTACCGCGACGCCGTCGGTACCTACGACAAGATCGTCTCCATCGAGATGTTCGAGGCCGTCGGCGCCGAGTACTTCGAGACGTTCTTCGCCAAGTGCGCATCGCTGCTCCAGCCCGGCGGCAGCCTCACGATGCAGGTCATCACCGTCCCAGATGCCAGCTACGAGGCCCAGCGCACCGGCGTCAACTGGATCCAGAAGTACGTCTTCCCCGGTGGCGTGCTGCCGTCGATCGAGCAGATGGAACGCTCCAGCGCACCCGCCGGCCTGAAGGTCTCCGCCGTCCACGACATCGGCCCCGACTACGCCCTGACGCTGCGCCAGTGGCGGCGGGCCTTCTGGGAGCGCATCGACGACGTGCGGGCACAGGGCTACGACGACTGGTTCATCCGGACGTGGGACTACTACCTCGCAGGCTCCGAGGCGGGCTTCCTGACGCGCACCTTCAGCGACGTTCAGATAGTCTTCGACAAAGCAGGTACCGCCCCGTAGCCGCGAGGAGGACGAGCATGGCCACCCCCCAACCGCAGGAGTTCCCCGACAGCCGACGCGTCATCACCATCGAGACGGACAGCAGAACGCTGGAGAAGATGCGGAAGGAGGGTGTCACCGAGGACGGCTTCACCGTGTACTGCGATGAGGCCGAGCGCCTCGGCGGCGACAACTCGGCGCCCTCGCCGATGCGCTACCTCTCCCTCTCCCTCGGCTTCTGACTGCTCACCCAAGTCGTCCGGTACGGACAGATGATGAAGGTGGACATCACGAGCGCCAAGGTCCACGTCACCGTGCGGTTCACACGCGAAGGCTCCGTGCTCGCACAGACCATCCGCGCCGGCGCCGAAGGCATCGAGACCCGGCTCGAGGTCGAGTCGCCGGAGGACCCGGCCCGGGTCGCGGGCGTCGTCCGCAACGCCGAGAACGGTTGCTACGTCATGCAATCGCTGGCGAACCCGACGCCCGTGGCGACCTCGGCCGTCCTCAACGGCGCCGAGCTGGACCTAGCCGCCTACCCGCCCCCAACCCGCGACTAGGGAGCGAAGCGCGCGCGCTTCCTCCCTGTCATGCTGAGCGCAGCGAAGCATCTCGTCCCTCGTCCTCCCTCGGCCCCCTCGTAGGGGCGCACGGCGTGCGCCCTCGGGCTGCGCAGGCTGAGCAGGTCTCCGCCCCCCAACGCAGGCCGAACCGCTCGTGCTGAGCCCGTCGAAGTACGAGCAGACGCTTGCCGTGAGCTCCGTTGCTCGCGGGCCAGCCACCCCTCGCCCCCTTCGACGGTGCTCAGGGCATGCTTCGACAAGCTCAGGGTGAGCGGGCTGTTGCTGGGAACCCTCGGTGATCGTCCCCAGCGGCTCGGAGCCACCCCTGCGTCATGCGATGACAAGGCGCTCCCCACGTTCCCCCCCGACAAACGCCCGTTGCGCGCGACCGCCGGACGAGCGACGATGCCAATGGCACTCCAGGCGCGATTTGCTTACAATATCTTGTGTCTGGCCTCTTGACACTCACCACATGTAGGGGCACACTTGCGCTCCGCCGCGCCGCCAAGGCAGCCCTGCGCCCGACGTACCCCACCGCGCAGCTGTCCAGTGGACGGCCCACAACGGAGGCCCCCGATGACCTATACGCCACTCGCTCCAACCACCACCGGCGACGACGGCAGCGTGCTGCCGGCTCCGGCGGCCATGCAGATCCGCAAGCGCAACGGCGGGCTTGAGACCGCTGACGTCATGAAGATCGTCCGCGCGGTCGAGCGCTCCAGCGGCGGCTTGGGCGACGTCGACCCACTCCGCGTCGCCACGCGCACCATCAGCGGCCTCTACGACGGCGCGACCACGCGCGAGCTCGACGAGCTGTCCATCCGCACGGCCGCCTCGCTGATCGCCGAGGAGCCCGAGTACTCGAAGCTCGCCGCCCGTCTGCTCGGCGTCTTCATCGACAAAGAGGTCCACAACCAGGACATCATGGCCTTCTCCCAGTCGGTCAAGGCAGGCGCGACGCTCGGCCTCATCGACGACGGCGTGGCGCGCTTCGTCTCGGAGAATGCCCGCAAGCTCAACGACGCCATCGTGCCCGAGCGCAACACGCTCTTCGAGTACTTCGGCATCCGGACGCTCTACGACCGCTACCTGCTCAAGCACCCCGAGACCCGGCACTCCATCGAGACGCCGCAGCACTTCTTCCTGCGCGTCGCCTGCGGGCTCACCGAATCGCCGGCGGAGGCCATCGAGCTCTACGACCTCATGTCGCAGCTCGACTACATGCCCAGCTCCCCCACCCTGTTCAACTCCGGCACCCGCCACCCGCAGATGTCGTCGTGCTACCTGCTCGACTCGCCCGAGGACGACCTGGAGTCCATCTACAACCGCTACACGGACATCGCCAAGCTCTCCAAGTACGCCGGCGGCATCGGCGTGTCCTTCTCGCGCGTCCGCTCGCGCGGCTCCCTCATCCGCGGCACCAACGGCACGTCCAACGGCATCGTGCCCTGGCTCAAGACGCTCGATGCCTCCGTCGCCGCCGTGAACCAGGGCGGCAAGCGCAAGGGCGCCGCCTGCGTGTACGTCGAGACGTGGCACGCAGACATCGAGGACTTCCTGGAGCTGCGCGACAACACCGGCGACGAGATGCGCCGGGCCCACAACCTGAACATCGCCAACTGGGTGCCCGACCTCTTCATGCGCCGCGTCGAAGAGGACACGGTCTGGTCGCTGTTCGACCCGAAGGTGGTCCCGGAGCTCGTCGACACCTACGGCGAGGCGTTCGACCGCATCTACGCCGAGGCCGAGGCCGCGGGCCGCTTCGAGCGCCAGCTCCCCGCCCGCGAGCTCTACGCCCGCATGATGCGCACGCTCGCGCAGACCGGCAACGGCTGGATGACCTTCAAGGACCCCTCCAACCAGAAGGCCAGCCAGACGCTTCGGCCGGAGAACGTCATCCACCTCTCGAACCTGTGCACGGAGATCCTGGAGGTCACCTCGGCGGAGGAGACGGCAGTCTGCAACCTCGGCTCGCTGAACCTCGGCCACTTCCTCTTAGACGACGCGGCCGGCTTCGACTTCGAGCGGCTCGGCCGCGTGGTCCGCACCGCCGTGCGCTACCTGGACCGCGTGATCGACATCAACTTCTACCCGACCGATGCGGCGGGACACTCGAATGCCCGCTGGCGGCCGGTGGGGCTCGGCATCATGGGCCTCCAGGACGTGTTCTTCAAGCTGCGGATGCCCTTCGACTCCGATGAGGCCCGCGAGCTCGCCGCCCACATCCAGGAGGAGATCTACTTCTGGGCGCTCACCACCTCCAACGAGCTCGCCGAGGCCCACGGCCCGCACGAGACCTTCGGCGACACACGCGTCTCCCAGGGCGACCTCCAGTTCGACCTCTGGGGCGTGACGCCCACCAAGCCCGCGTGGGGGGAGCTCAAGCAGCGCATCGCCCAGTACGGCCTGCGCAACTCGCTGCTCATCGCCATCGCGCCGACGGCCACCATCGCGTCCATCTCCGGCGCGTACGAGTGCATCGAGCCCCAGATCTCCAACCTGTTCAAGCGCGAGACGCTCTCCGGGGAGTTCCTCCAGATCAACAACTACCTGGTGAACGACCTGAAGGAGCGCGGTCTGTGGACCGAGGAGGTCCGCAACAAGATCAAGCTCAGCGAGGGGTCGATCGCGGACATCGACGAGATCCCCCAAGACCTGCGCGACCTCTACCGGACCGCGTGGGAGCTGCCGCAGAAGGCACTCATCGACATGGCCGCCGCGCGCGGGCCCTACATCGACCAGAGCCAGTCGCTGAATCTGTTCATGGCCTCGCCGACCATCGGCAAGCTTTCGTCCATGTACCTCTACGCATGGAAGTCGGGCCTGAAGACCACCTACTACCTACGCTCGCGCCCGGCCACGCGCATCATGCAAACAACCACGACGGCCGAGCCTGCCACGGCCACGGACGCAGCCCCGGCAGCGCCCACGGGAGCGATCGCGGTCGCGGAGCTGACCGACGCCGAAGCCCTCGCCTGCTCGCTGGAGAACCCAGAAGACTGCGAAGCCTGCCAGTAGAGCACCGCATGGCGCGCCCCGGTCTCGCACACCGGGGCGCGCTCCGATCCGGAAGGGGAGATCACTTAGAAAGGATGCGTACAGGAAGGAGACAGGCCATGGGCGCGAAGAGAGACACCACGCGTTACACGATGCGGAAGGGTAATACCATTCTCAAGTACGGAAAAACGAATAATCCAGAACGCCGTGAGCCGGAAAATCAACGAGACGGCATCGGCGGGGCTCTCCGAAAAGAGGGTCCTAAGGTGACAGACGAGTCAGCACGCAATTGGGAACAGCGGATGATTGAACAGTACACTCAGCGACACGGTCATCCACCTCCCGGCAACAAGCAGGGTTGACCGAAGCCCGCTCACCCTGAGCCTGTCGAAGGGCGAGGAGACGTAGGCCAAGCATGGCGTTCTCCGTGTACATCCTGCGCTGCTCGGATAACTCGTACTACACCGGTCACACGGAAGACTTGGAGGCGCGGCTCGCAGGGCACCGGATGGGGAGGGTCGCAGGCCACACGCAGACGAGGCGGCCCGTGAGCCTTGTGTTCAGCCAGCAGTTCGCGAGCCGAGAGGAAGCATTCTCGGCGGAGCGGCAGATCAAGGGCTGGACGAGGGCCAAGAAAGAGGCGCTGATCCGCGGTGAGTGGAGCCGACTGCCCAGGCTCGCCTCCTCATCCTTCGACAAGCTCAGGACGAGCGGGTCTTGAGCCACGGTCAGCTAGGAAGCAGGAACCGGAGCTTAGCAGCATGAACCAACACCCACAGAAGCCCTTCGAAGTCGCACGGACCGACGAGCCCGACTACTACCCCATGCTCGAGAAGCTCGTCGACGTCGTCACCGAAGCGGCCGAGCGGCTGAGCGCGCTCGCCGCCGACTACGAGCCCGCGCTCGCCGTCCGGGCCACGGTCGTCCAGGGCCAGCTCATGCTCATGGAGCGCCCGGAGTCGCCGACCCCGCGGGTGCTGCTCGAGCGCCTCGGGCTCGCGGCCGGCGAGGCCATCGAGCAGCTCGAGAGCGAGCTGACCGTGCGCGAGTCGACGCTCGATGCGCAGGACGGCATCCAGAAGCGCATCATCGCGGACCTGCGGCAGCGGATCGGCGCGTACAGAACCGAGCTTGAAGCTGCCAAGAAGCTCTTGCTGG
>JADFRC010000008.1:13884-32484 GCA_022561455.1 Chloroflexota bacterium
GAGAGCGAGCTGACCGTGCGCGAGTCGACGCTCGATGCGCAGGACGGCATCCAGAAGCGCATCATCGCGGACCTGCGGCAGCGGATCGGCGCGTACAGAACCGAGCTTGAAGCTGCCAAGAAGCTCTTGCTGGATGGCATGGGCCAGTCGTCAAATTAGGGCGCTCGACCGAAGACGCAGGAACGGAGCAACGAAGCATCATGGCGATCCTCGACCCAGGAATGGACCTCACGCTGCGCCCCATGCGCTACCCCGAGTTCTACGAGATGTACAAGAACGGGATCCGCAACACGTGGACCGTCGACGAGGTCGACTTCTCCGACGACATCAAGGACCTGCACACGAAGCTCACGGAGCCTGAGCAGCACCTGGTGCGGCGGCTCGTGGCGTTCTTCGCCACCGGCGACGCCATCGTCGCCAACAACCTGGTGCTCAACCTCTACAAGCACCTCAACTCGCCCGAGGCGCGCCTCTACCTCTCCCGCCAGCTCTTCGAGGAGGCGCTGCACATCCAGTTCTACCTGACGCTGCTCGACACCTACGTCCCCGACGTCGACGAGCGCGCCGAGATGTTCCGCGCGGTGGAGACCGTGCCGTCGATCAAGCGCAAGGCCGAGTTCTGCTTCCGCTGGCTCGACTCGATCCACGACCTCGATAGGCTCGAAACCGACGAGCACCGCCGCAAGTTCCTGCTGAACCTCATCTGCTACGCCACCTGCGTGGAGGGCCTCTTCTTCTACGCCGCGTTCGCCTACGTCTACTTCCTGCGCTCCAAAGGGCTCTTGAACGGCCTCGCCTCCGGCACGAACTGGGTCTTCCGCGACGAGAGCTGCCACATGAGCTTCGCCATCTCCGTCGTCCGGACGACGCGAATGGAGTACCCGCAGCTCTTCGACGAGGCGCTCGAGCGGCAGGTCGGCGAGATGATCGACGAGGCCGTCGCCTGCGAGACGCAGTTCGCCGAGGACCTGCTCAGCGGCTCCGTCGCCGGCCTGACGGTTGCCGACGTGCGCGCGTACCTCGAGAACGTCGCCGACCAGCGGCTCGTGAACCTGGGCATGGCCAAGCGCTACGGCACGCGCAACCCACTCACGTTCATGGACCTCCAAGACGTGCAGGAGCTCTCGAACTTCTTCGAGCGGCGCGTCTCCGCCTACCAGACGGCCGTCACCGGCCAGGTCTCCTTCGACGAGAGTTTCTAAGCCTCCACCGGGGGCGTTGCCTCAAGACCGGGCCCCATACAGCGAACGGGGTGTGCAGAGAGCCTGCCCTGAGCCTGTCGAAGGGGGCGAGGCCCCTCTGCCGGAGGCACGGGGGGGTGTCCCCCGTCATCGGCTTTATCACCCCATTCCTAGCTTCGGGCTTTGGAAAGCATAGCAACGGGGTGTGCAGAGGGGCGAGGCCCCTCTGCCGGGGGCACGGGGGTGTCCCCCGTCATCGGCTTTATCGCCCCCTTCCTGGCCAGGAAGGGGGACGGGGGGGATGGTCGAAAGCACCGTGGGGCACTCGCGTTGCGGAGGCTCAGAAGCAAAGCGCCGTCGATGCCCACTCCGGAGGCGCTGATGCCGGCGCTGGAGCTGCGGGAGCTGGAGTCCGGCTCGGCAAGAGCCAAGGGGCCGGGTCCCAAGGCGGGCGGCCGCCACTTCTACGGGATTTGGGGCAGTCTTCGACTAGGGGGTGATGTCGTTGGCGGCCGCCGCTGATAGCTCCAGCCTTTCCGTCACCCCTCCTCTAGAACCTTCTTCAGCTGGCGGAAATGCTTGTTCCACAGACCTGCCGCCCACCACGAAATGAAGGGAGACAAGAGTTTGAACGGGCCTCGTGGGTTCGGATTCGCGACTAGGGTAACCCGAGTCGCGCCGTCGGCGGTCTCCATGGTGAAACTCGCCGTTGGTGCAATGGGGCCGAAGGGGGTCGCCTTGAACCCGAACTTTGACGGTGCCTCGTGCTCGGTTACCTCCAGGGTTACGTTGCCACGCATGCCCATGGCACGGAGCTGTTCTACGAAAGCGGTTCTGACGCCGATCGGCCCCTCAGAGACCTTGCTGCTTGCCAAGCACGTGTACTGCCACTTCGGGTTGTTTGCAAAGTCAGCCATGAACTCAAACACTCGCTCGATAGGTCGGTCGATCGCAACACTGACCGTTATCGGCATGTCGACGGACCTCCAATGTTAGTAGGGTGAGACCGCATGCATCCTGCCACAGTGGGCATGTCAAACCTTCATACAGGAGCTGGCTAACCTTTACTGTACCAACTTACCCGGGGCCTCGGTCTATGACCCTCAGGGTCCTTCGCCGCAGGCCCACTCGGACAGCCGCGGCACCGCCACGACCCCCAACGGACGTTGGTACCAGCACGCAATCGGAGCGAGGGCCAGCACCGGCCGCCCGTTCGCGCGGAGGCCACCGCCTGGTGGGCCCCAGGCGCCAGCTACTGGTCCATCGTGCTCTCGGCGAAGACCTCCTCCAGACCGATCAGCCGCGGCGTGAGGCCCTGCTCATACGAGTACTGAGCCGCGGTCTCCAGCGTCTTGCGGTTCGCGGCGACCCCGTGCTGGACGAGATTCGACGCCAGCACCCCGCGTGAGCTTGGGGGCAGCAGGCCCGCGTCGATGTAGTACTCCACGTGCTCCATCCGTTGCGCCGCTGCGAGCTTGTTGGCCTTCTCGAACGCCTTCAGCACGTTCAGCACGGCCCACGGATGCTGCTCCGCGATCTTCCGCTTCATGATCATCCCGTGGTTGATGTGGATGATGCCCGTCTTCTCGTAGTAGCGGGTGCCCTCGGCGACCAGGTCCGGAAAGAGGTTCTTGATATCGGGGTGGTGCCATAGGTCAGCCGTGCTGCGGTCGATCAGGTTGGGATCGACGATGTAGAGCAGCGTCGCCTCAAGCTCGCCTGAGAGCATCATCGAGCCGATGTCCTTCTCCATCGGGATCTGATGGATCGTGACCCCCTCAGGCGCCTTGAAGCCGACCGCGCCGGCATGGCTGTGGTCGGGCGTCCGCTCCATCCAGAACTCCATGTCCTTCGGCTCGACACCGAACTCGTGCTGGAGGACGCCGCGCGTCCACAGCGCCGCCGTCTGCTGGTACTCCGGCACGCCCACGCGCTTGCCCTTGAGGTCGGCCGGCGACTCGATGCCTGCATCGCGGCGGACCAGCACGCCGGTGTGGAAGAAGCGGCGCGTCGTGAAGATCGGCAGGCCCACCCAGCGGTCGTCGCCACCGGCGAGCGCCATGATGAGGGAGGAGAAGGACATCTCCGAGATGTCGAAGTCCGCGAACCGCAGCTGACGCCAGAACAGCTCGGACGGATGCACCACGCTCGGTATCAGATCGATGCCATCGGGAGACACGGTGCCGTCGTGCAACGCCCACGTGCGCGGATTGGAAGCCATGCCGATGCTGAGCTGGATGTTCACGGGTCCTCCTTGACCTTGAATGAGCGGCCGGGGCGCCATGTAACGCCCTGCGCCGAGGTGGTGTCAAGTCCGGCGCGATGGCGCCGGTGTGGGCTGGACGCCGTTGGCCGCCCTCGGCTGCATACGGCGGCGGGTGCCCGCACCCAACGGATGTCGGTGTGGGCGCCGTGGGGCATCCCACGAAGCGAAAAGGAGCTGCGCGAAGCCCTCGCGCAAGCCAACGCCACCGTCCAGCAGCTGTCGGCGCCCGTCGAGCAGCTCACCCTCCAGTCGCAGGCCTCGCTCGGGTTCGACGCACAGCACACCTTCGACTGCCCATCGTGCGGCAGCCACGGCACCATCGCCGTGCCCGTCAGCTGCACGAGCTGCGGCCACGAGGCCGAGTGGGGGTTCTGGCCCGGCCAGTAGCCCCATACGCCACCTTTGGGGTCCCATCCAGCGCTCTCCACGCCTACACTAGGGGGAACATCCCATATGCCTTTCATCAGGCGCAAGAACTCTATGCTTACGCAAAAACGCGCAACCCCTCGCTCGGCGGGCGTTGCGCGAGAAAGCCACATGGTGCAGCATGCGCGCGAGACGGATACGCCCCGTACGGAGGAACTGACATGCCAGGACTCGCGGATGAGCAGTGCGCTGCCCTCTCATCAGGCTCAGCGCCCGCATCCTCAGCCGAAGTCGCGGAGCTGAAGTCCCAGGTGCCCGACTGGACGGTCGTGAGCGACGGGATGGACAAGCTCGAGCGTTCGTACACGTTCGAGAGCTTCGCCGATGCGCTGGCGTTCACCGGCAAAGTCGGAGCGATCGCCGAGGAGCAGGGCCATCACCCGCAGCTAACCACCGAGTGGGGCCGGACGACCGTGCGCTGGTGGACGCACGTCGCCGGCGGGCTGCACCGCAACGACTTCATCATGGCCGCCAAGACCGACGCGCTGGCGCAGGCCTAGTGCCAAAGCTCCTGCGCACATGGATAGCGCTCGCCATCCCGCTCGCCGGCTGGACGCTCGGCTGGGTCTATGCGTGGCAGGCCCAGCTGCTCGAGCGCTACGGCCGCGAGGCCGGCCCCGGACTGACGGTCTTCGAGAATCAAGCGGGCGATCTCCGCGTGCTGTGGATAGCGTCGGGGATCGGGCTCTTCCTCTCGGCCGTAGGCGTCAGCCTGCTGGTCAAGCGGGGCGCCTTCGCGGCCGATTCGCCCGGGTGGAGCCGCGTGTGGCTGGTCTCCGGCGTCGTAGTCACGGTCCTCGGACTCTCGCTGCCCATCCTGTTCCCCTCGAAGACGATCATGGTGATCGACGAGGGGGCACAGGCCTTCACGGTGGAGTCACGATGGCTCTACGCGGAGAAGATCGAGGTGCTCCCATTCGACGAGATCGCGAGGGTCAACCTCCGCGTCCACCGGACCCTCCAGCGCATCGGGAACGCCGAGGCCTGCCAGGCGGCGACCGGGCTGAGCATCGTGCGCAACACCAGGACGTGGCTGGACATACCGAGCGGTTTCGACCACGAGGCCGTCGCGAGCGGCATCGCCCAAGCCGCCGGCGTCCCGCTCGACCGGACCGGAGCCAACGAATGCTGATGCGCGCCCCTGAGAGCGCGCTGAGCTACAGCCTGTAAAGCGCGACCGGGTTGTCGACGAGGACCTTGTGCTTCTGCTCCTCGCTGATCGTGTCCAGGTTCCTGAACACCTCGATGGCGTCGACCTCGCTGGACGTATCCGTGTGCCCGTAGTCCGTCCCTATCACCACGTTCTCGTCGCCGATGTAGCTGAAGACATAGGGGAAGTCGTCGTCCGTCTGCGCGGACACGTAGATGCGGTAGTCCTTGAAGGGGTTCTCGGGCAGCGGCGTGCCGTTCTGCCGGGCCCGCCGCCGCGTCTCGTGCATGATCCACGGCACCCACTGCGCCGACGACTCGATGAACCCCCAGCGCAGCTTGGGGAACCTATTCGGCACGTCGCTCAGCAGCAGCGCATGACATGCGTGGATGGTCGGCATCCGGAACTGGGGCAGGCCGCCGCTCGGGTCGTACGGCGTCGAGACGGCGTCCATGAGCTGGTCGCTGGCATTCGCGATGTGGATGGTGATGCTCAAGTCCAGCTTCTCAGCCGCCTCGTAGTAGGGGTAGAAGTACGGGTCCAGCATGAAGCGCGAGCCGTCGAAGGGCTTCATCACGACGCCCACCGCGCCGTTGTCCTTCGCGAACCGCATCATGCCGATGGCGGTCGGTATGTCGGTCAGCGGCAGCACGCTCGTCCACCGCAGGCGGCCCCGCCCCTGCTTCCAGCCGTCGGCCATCCAGCGGTTCCACGCCTTCGTGAGCGCGACGTCCACCTCCGGCCGCTGGGTCACGCTCCTGATCCACAGCGTGTTGTGGAGCACCTGCACGTCGATCCCCAGCCGGTCCATGTGCTCCAGGCGCAGCGGGACGTCCTCGAGCTCCCCCGCCCCCGGCGCCGTCGCCAGCTCGCGTCCCGAGCGCTTCGACAGCGCCGCCAGCTGCTGCTCGCCCAGCGTGGCCGGCCGCAGCCCGCAGATCTTGCCGTCGATGACCCAGGCACGCCGGTTCGGGTCGTCGTCCGAGGCGAACGTCTGAGGGCGGTACTTCAAGTCGTCCGCGTCCAGGTACTCCCACGTCCGCTCGGATTCGAGCACGTGGGCGTCCGCGTCGACGGCTCTGAGCTCGACTTGCGTGGTCATGGCTGCTTTGACTACTCCCTCCCTCATTCGCGCTGTGGCGCGAACGGCTCAGCGCATCCGGATCCGAGCAGCGCCAGTATGCGCCAAGCGGCCACCAGTATGCGCCAAGCGGCCATCGGGCGGCAACGGCCGCCACCGCCAGCGGCTATACTCGCCCGGCCCACCGGAGGAGACCGTGGCCCCCCTCTCGAAGTCCGCCGCCATCGTCGGCGTCGCCGAGTCCGACGAGATAGGCAACGTCCCCGGAAAGTCCGCCCTCCAGCTGCACGCCGAGGCCGCCTACAACGCCCTCGAGGACGCCGGCCTCTCCAAGGCGGACGTCGACGGCCTCTTCACCGCCGGCTACTCGACCTACGACACCGGCGAGTACCTCGGCATCACCCCCCGCTACACCGACTCGACCACCGTGGGCGGCTCCTCGTTCGTCATCCACGTCGGGCACGCCGTCGCCGCCATCGCCGCCGGTATGTGCGAGGTCGCGCTCATCACCCACGGCCAGGCGGGGCGCAGCGCCCGCGCCCGCGTCGAGCGCGACCCGAACCTGCCGACGCTCCAATACGAGAGCCCCTACGGCATCATCGGCCCGCCCATCGCCTACTCGATGGCGGCGAGCCGCTACATGCACCGCTACGGCGAAGACCGCACGCGCCAAGCCTTCGCAGAGATCGCAGTCGCCACGCGAAAGTGGGCCACGCTCAACCCCAAGGCGATGATGCGCGAGCCCCTCTCCTTCGACGACTACCACGACTCGCGCTGGATCTCCTACCCCTTCCACCTGCTCGACTGCTGTCTCGTGACCGACGCCGGCGCCGCCGTGGTCGTGACGAGCGCCGAGCGCGCCCGCTCGCTGCCCAAGGAACCGGTGTGGGTCCTCGGCGCCGCGGAGCACCACGACCACGCCTCCATCTCCCAGATGCCCGACCTCACGCTCACGCCCGCCCACGTCACCGGCCCAGCCGCCCTCGCCATGGCCGGCGTCACGCACGGCGACATCGACCTGACGATGATCTACGACTCCTTCACCTACACGGTGCTCGTGACGCTGGAATCGCTCGGCTACTGCGGTCCGGGGGAGGGGCCGGACTTCGTCGCGGACCAGCGCACGGCCCCCGGCGGCGGCTTCCCGCTGAACACCTCGGGCGGCGGCCTCTCCTACACGCACCCCGGCATGTACGGCATCTTCTTGGTCGTGGAGGCCGTCCGCCAGCTCCGGGGCGAGGCGGGCGACCGGCAGGTCCAAAACGTCGGCTTGAGCCTCGTGAACGGCACCGGCGGCGCCCTGTCGTCGACGGGCACCGTCGTGCTGGGGGTGGGCTGATGGCGGACTCCTACGACCGCCCCCTGCCCGTCCGGCAGCCGGAGTCCGACTTCTACTGGGAGCGCGCCAAGGCCCACGAGCTCTGGCTCCGCCACTGCAACGCCTGCGGGCAGACGTACTTCTACCCGCGCGACATCTGCCCGCACTGCTTCTCGCGCGACGTCGAGTGGCGCCAGGCGAGCGGACGCGGCACGCTGCACGCCTTCGGCATCGTGCACCGCGGGCCCACGCCCGCCTTCCGCGAGCACGTGCCCTACGTCGTCGCTCTCGTCGACCTGGAAGAGGGCCCACGCATGCCGACGAACCTGGTCGGCGTCGAGCCGGACGCCGAGCACGTACACGTCGGCATGGCGCTCGAGGTGACGTTCGACGACGTCACGGACGAGATCACGCTGCCGAAGTTCCGGCCCGCTGGATGACCAAGCACCAACACGCATAGGAGGAGCACCATGGGGAAAGAGTGGGACGACGTCAAATACGAGGTCGCGGTCGCGAACCGAGTGCTCGCGGAGACGGGGCTGGCCACCGGCTTCCGCGCCTCGCTCGGGCATGCCAGCATGCGCATCCCGAACGAGCCGGACAAGTTCATCGTCAAGGGCCGCGGCTACGAGGTCGACGCGCTCCACAGCGTGAGCCCCTACCAGATGATCGTCTGCGACATGGACGGGAACAAAGTCGACGGCCCGGTGGGCACCACCCAGTGCTACGAGGTCAAGATGCACTCCTGCATCTTCAAGACCCACCCCGAGGTGATGTCGGTGGTCCACGTCCACCCGTACTACACGATCCTGGCAACCACGCTCCGCAAGCGGTTGCGGCCGATGAACCAGGAGGGCATCGCGCTCGTGAAGGATGAGCTGCCCATGTGGGAGCACGTGAAGACGGTGCAGACGGACGAGGAGGGCATGGAGGTCGCCGGCCTGCTCGGCAGCTCCAAGGCCCTGCTGCTCCGCGGCCACGGCGCCACCACCGTCGGCGCCGACCTCCAGGAGGCCGTCATGAACATGCTCCATCTGGAGGAGCAGGCCAAGATGAACTACTGGGCGCTCTCGGCTGTTGGTCCCGACCACGGCTACATCTCCGACGAGCTCATCGCCGAGATGTCGGACCGCCCGCCGATCGCCGAGCTCCCGCACTTCAAGTCGGTCGTCGGACGCGGAGGCCGCCCGCGCGTCAACGGCGTCTGGGAGTACTACACCCGCATCGTGACGGACAACCCAGAGGCCCGCCCGCACTTCGACAAGGGCTGAGACGCGGCCAGGGCGGGCCCACGGGCGCGTAGGGGCGCGATTCATCGCGCCCTGGGCGTAATGAATTACGCCCCTACACCGGGCAGTCGCCTCTCCCCGCGCCCGCCGAGCACCTTGCGGCCAGACGCCCGCCGCACTACGCTTGCCGCGTACGCAAGCGGAGGAAAACGATGCTCAGCGTCCAGGAGAACGAGCGCCTCACGCAGGTCGGCCCCGGCACGCCGATGGGCGAGCTCATGCGCCGCTACTGGCACCCCATCGCCGCAAGCGCCGAGCTCGACGACCGCCCCACCAAGGAGGTCCGCCTCCTCGGCGAGGACCTCGTCCTCTACAAGGACCGCTCCGGCACCATCGGCCTCATCGACCGCCTCTGCGCCCACCGCCGCGTGAACCTCGCCTACGGCATCCCCGAGGAGCACGGCCTCCGCTGCATGTACCACGGCTGGCTCTACGATGCGAGTGGCCAGTGCATCGAGCAGCCCTTCGAGGAGACCGTCCACCCGCCCCGTGTGAGCCGTCCCGGCGCCGCGCCGGGATCGAGCGAGGTAGTAGTCAAAAGTTTCAAAGAGAAGGTCAAGCTCGCCGGCTACCCCGTCCAAGAGCTCTCGGGCCTCGTCTTCGCCTACCTCGGACCCGAGCCCGCCCCGTTGCTGCCGCACTGGGAGCAGCTCGTCTGGGACAACACGGTGCGCGACATCGCCATCACGCAGCTGCCGTGTAACTGGCTCCAGTGCCAGGAGAACTCCCTCGACCCCGTCCACGTGGAGTGGCTGCACGCCTACATGGGCGGCTACCGCTCAACCGACCGCAACGCACTGGCACAGCGCGGCTCGAGCCTCGCCCACCAGAAGATCGGCTTCGACGAGTTCGAGTACGGCATCATCAAGCGCCGCGTCCTGGCGGGCAAGGACGAAGACGACGAGGAGTGGAAGGAGGGCCATCCCGTCCTCTTCCCCAACATACTGCTCGTCGGCAACGAGGCCCGCGCGACCTTCCAGTTCCGCGTCCCGGTGGACGACCGCAACACGCTCCACATCTCCATCTACAACCACCGCGCCGCGCCCGGCACCACCGCGCCGCGCCAGGACGCCGTCCCCTACCGCTACGTGCCGCTCAAGGACGACGAAGGGCGCTTCATCCTCGACTGGACCTTCAACCAGGACTACATGGTCTGGACCACCCAGGGCCCCATCGCCCAACGCGAGCGGGAGATCCTCGGCGCCTCGGACGTGGGCATCATCCTCTTCCGCAAGCAGCTCCGCCGGAACATCGAGATCATGGAGGACGGCGGCGACCCGATGAACGTCTTCCGCGGCCGCCCCGGCGAGCTCCTGCACTCGCCCGTCGAGAAGGTGAAGTTCGGCCTGCGCGCCGCCACGCGGTACGTCCCCCCGGAGGCCGGCCACAGCGACGCCGTGCCCGACATCGAGAAGGTCATGGCCACCTGGGCGGGGCTGGCGGACACCGGCCACTGATGCCTGACGCTCGCCAGGTGTAGGGGCGCGATTCATCGCGCCCAGGGCGCAATAAATTGCGCCCCTACGGGGCCTTGCCCCTCGCTGCGCCCACCCGGTACCTTGCAGATAGGCGCTCGCCGCACTAGGCTGACACGATCCGGCGTCCGCGGTCCACGGGAGGCATGCATGCTCACCGTCCAGGAGAATGAACGGCTCACGCAGGTCGGCCCCGGCACGCCGATGGGCGAGCTGATGCGCCGCTACTGGCACCCCATCGCCGCCAGCGCCGAGCTTGATGAGCGTCCGACGAAGGAGGTCCGCCTCCTCGGCGAGGACCTCGTCCTCTACAAGGACCGCTCCGGCACGCTCGGCCTCATCGACCGCCTCTGCGCCCACCGCCGCGTCAACCTCGCCTACGGCATCCCCGAGGAGCACGGCCTCCGCTGCATGTACCACGGCTGGCTCTACGATGAGAGTGGCCAGTGCATCGAGCAGCCCTTCGAGGAGACCGTCCACCCGCCCCGTGTGAGCCGTCCCGGCGCCGCGCCGGGATCGAGCGAGGTAGTAGTCAAAAGTTTCAAAGAGAAGGTCAAGCTCGCCGGCTACCCCGTCGAGGCGCTCGGCGGCCTCATCTTCGCCTACCTGGGCGCCGCGCCCGTCCCGCTGCTGCCGCACTGGGAGCAGCTCGTCTGGGACAACGCGGTGCGCGAGGTCTGCATCTCCCAGTTGCCCTGCAACTGGCTCCAGTGCCAGGAGAACTCCCTCGACCCCGTCCACAACGAGTGGCTGCACGGCTACATGGGGAACGTGGTCCGCAACGGGGTCCACGCGCTGTCGCCCGGGCGCGGGACGCATCAGAAGATCGGGTTCGACATCTTCGAGCACGGCATCATCAAGCGCCGCGTCGAGGAGGGCTTCACCGAGCTGGACGACGACTGGCGCGAAGGCCACCCCGTCATGTTCCCGAACATACTGCTGGTCGGCGACGAGGCGCACTCGACCGTCCAGTTCCGCGTCCCCGTCGACGACGAGAACACGCTCCACGTCTCCTACTACGTCTGGCGCTCCGCCCCCGGCACTACCGCGCCCGCCCAAGACGCCGTGCCCTACCGCTACGTGCCGCTCAAGGACGAGACGGGCCGCTACATCGTCGACATCCTGTTCAACCAGGACTACATGGCCTGGATCACCCAAGGCCCCGTGGCGCGCCGCGACCGCGAGAAGCTCGGAGAGTCGGACAAAGGCATCATCTTCTTCCGCAAGATGCTGCGCGACCAGATGGCGATCGTCGCCGACGGCGGCGACCCCATGAACACCTTCCGCGACCCGGCCACGAACACCTCGATCAAGCTGCCCATCGAGCACGTCAAGTTCGGCAGCCGCGTCCGCGACAAGTACACCCTCGTCGAAGCAGGCGAGGCGCCCGTCGCCAGCCTCGTCGACGAGACGCTCGCCACGTGGCAGGGCCGCCGCAGCGAGCGCGCCACCGCCGGCGCGCAACAATCCTAGACTCGCGCCTCACCTCTATCTGTGACCGCGCCTCACCTCTATCTGTGACCGCGCCCCACCTCTATCTGTGACTCGCGCCCCACCTCTATCTGTGACTCGCGCCCCACCTCTATCTGTGACTCGCGCCCCACCTCTATCTGTGACTCGCGCCCCACCTCTATCTGTGACTCGCGCCTCACCTCTATCTGTCATTCCGAGCGCAGCGAGGAATCTCTCACACCGGTCCCCCGAGGGATTTCTCGTCGGCCCAACGGCCTCCTCGGAATGACAGCCATGCCGCTTGCTATACTGGCCGCGAACCGAAGACGCAGGAGCACGCCATGCTGACGGTCGCAGAGAACGAGCGCTTCACGCAGGTCGGTCCCGGAACGCCTATGGGCGATCTGTGGCGCCGCTACTGGCACCCCATCGCCGCCGCCTCCCAGCTCAACGACGTCTCCACCAAGAAGGTCCGCCTCCTCGGCGAGGACCTGATCCTTTTCAAGGACCGCTCCGGCACCCTCGGCCTCATCGAGCCGCACTGCGCCCACCGGCGCATGAACCTCATCTACGGCATCCCGGAGGAGCACGGCCTGCGCTGCCCCTACCACGGCTGGCTCTACGATGCGAGTGGCCAGTGCATCGAGCAGCCCTACGAGGAGACCGAGGACCCCGACGCGCGCTTCAAGGACAAGATCAAGATGCAGGCCTACCCCGTCCAGGAACAGGCCGGCCTCATCTTCGCCTACCTCGGCCCGGCGCCCGTGCCGCTGCTCCCCGCGTGGGACGTGATGGTCGAGAAAGACGTCATCCGCGACATCGGCTACGCGGAGCTCTCCTGCAACTACCTCCAGGTCATGGAGAACTCGCTGGACCCGATCCACGTCGAATGGCTCCACCAGTACTGGGCCGGCTACGTCATCGAGAAGCTCGGACGGCCCGAGCTCAACCGCGAGCGCGCGATCCACGAGAAGATACAGTTCGACCGCACCGAGTACGGCATCGTCAAGCGCCGCGTCATCAAGGGCGGCAATGAAGACGACGACGACTGGAAGATCGGCCACCCCATCGTCTTCCCGAACATGCTGCGCCAGGGCTCGCGGGGCAGCGGCGGAGCGTTCCAGATCCGCGTGCCGATCGACGATCAGACGACCGGGCATTGGTGGCTCCGGTGGTACCCGAAGAAGGAGGGCGACGTCGACCAGACCCCCGAACAGGTCCCCTTCTACAAGGTCCCGGTGCCCGAGATCGACGAGGACGGCCGCGTCCCCTGGGACGTGCTCGACAACAACAGCGGCCAGGACATCGTCGCCTGGATCACCCAGGGCGCCATCGCCGACCGCGAGCACGAATCGCTGGGCCGCTCCGACAAGGGCATCATCCTCTACCGCCAGCTGCTGGAGGAGGGCATGGCGACCGTCGCCGACGGCGGCGACCCCCTCAACGTCTTCCGTGACCCTGCGGCGAACGTCTACCACCACCTACCCACGGAGAACAACGTGCGGGCGTTCACCAAGGGCCCGCAGCGCCAGCGCGGCGGCGCGGCCACGAAGTACAGCCCGATCCTGATCGAGCGCGAGGGCGTGGTGAAGTACTAGGCAGCCCGTAGACCGCGGCGCCGCTCTCCCCGCCCCTACCCCATCTGTCATTCCGAGCGCAGCGAGAAATCTCTCACTCCCCCGCCTGAGGGATTCCTCGTCGGCCTAGCGGCCTCCTCTGAATGACAGTGACCGCTATACTGGCCGCGCGAACCACACGCGCAGGGAGTGTTCATGCTCACCCAAGAAGTGAACGACCGCTACACCCTGGTCGGCCCGGGAACACCCACCGGCGAGCTCATGCGCCGCTACTGGCACCCCATCGCCGCCGTCTCCCAGCTCAACGACATCTCCACCAAGAAGGTCCGCCTCCTCGGCGAGGACCTGATCCTCTACAAGGACCGCTCCGGCACCTTCGGCCTCATCGAGCCGCACTGCGCCCACCGGCGCATGAACCTGATCTACGGCATCCCGGAGGAGCACGGCCTGCGCTGCCCCTACCACGGCTGGCTCTACGACGAGAGTGGCCAGTGCATCGAGCAGCCGTACGAGGAGACCGAGGACCCGGACGCGCGCTTCAAGGACAAGATCAAGATGAAGGCCTACCCCGTCGAGGTCAAGGCGGGGCTCATCTTCGCCTACCTCGGCCCGGCACCGGCGCCGCTCATCCCCAACTGGGACGTGTATGCGGCGGACGGCGTCGTGCGCGACATCGGCTACGCCGAGCTCTCCTGCAACTGGCTCCAGTGCCAGGAGAACTCGCTGGACCCCGTCCACCTGGAGTGGCTGCACGTGGCCTGGGCGAATTTCATCCGGGAGCGGCTCGGCAAGACCGACGACCTCAAGACGCGCCGGGCGCATAAGGTCATCCACTTCGACAACTTCGAATACGGCATCATCAAGCGCCGCATCTGGGAAGGCGGCTCCGAGGAGGACACGGAGTGGAAGGACGGCCACCCCATCGTCTTCCCCAACATGCTCCGCCAGGGATGCGACGGCTACAACATCCGAGACAACGAGCGGCGCAAGACCTTCCCACTCGGCCCCGCCTTCCAGATACGCGTGCCCATCGACGATCAGACCACCGGCCACTGGTGGGTCGCCTGCTATCCGATGGTCGAGGGCGACGTCGAGCAGACGGCCGAGGAGATCCCCTTCTACAACCCACCCGTCCCCGTCCTGGACGAGAACGGCCAGCCCCCCTGGGCCGACCTCCTCAGCAACAGCGCCCAGGACCCCGCGGCGTGGATCACGCAGGGCGCGATCGCCGACCGCACCGGCGAGCACCTCGGACGCTCCGATGCCGGCATCATCCAGTTCCGCCAGATGCTCGAGGAGCAGATCCGCGTCGTCGAGGACGGCGGCGACCCGATGTGCACCTTCCGCGACCCCGCGCAGAACGTGTACATCCCCTTCATGACGGAGCAGTCCATGTACGTCTCAACCGGCATGCGCCAGGGCGCTGCGGCCATGTACAGCCCCATCCTGAACGCGCGGGAGAAGGCGGGCCTCCTCTAGGCCCGGACCCACCTTCCGCCATCCAGCCGCGTCATCCCGAACGTCTGCGCGCGCATCCGGGCCGTCCGCTGGGGCAGCCCCTGACCAGGCGTAGGGGCGCGATTTATCGCGCCCGAGGGCGCCATGAATGTCGCCCCTACACCCTTGAGGATGAGAGCCGGGAGATCGTCGAACGGGCCGGCGGAGCATCGGCGCCACAGCAATAGGAGAGCACACCATGACACTCATCCTCAGCAACGACGACATCGCGAAGGTCCTCACGATGCGCGAGACGATCGACGCGCTGGAGCGCGCCTACCAGGAGCTCGCGCGCGAGGAGGCCGTCTGCCGCCCGCGCATCGACATCCGCATCCCCACCGCCGACCCCGAGAAGACCTACCAGTGGGGCACGATGGAGGGCGGGTCCATCTCCGGCTACTTCGCCATCCGCATGAAGTCGGACATCGTCTACGAGCAGACCTACGCCGGCACGCGCACCCAGGAGAAGTACTGCGTGCGGCCAGGCCTCTACTGCGGCCTCATCATGCTCTTCGACATCCAGAACGGAGAGCCGCTGGCCATCATCAACGACGGCTATCTCCAGCACATGCGCGTCGGCGCCGACTCGGCCATCGGCACCAAGTACATGGCCCGCGAGGACGCGGCCGTCGTCGGCATGATCGGCTCCGGCGGCATGGCGCGCTCCCACGCCGAAGCCTTCGCCGCCGTCCGCGACATCAAGCGCATCCAGGTCTACAGCCCCACGAAGGAGCACCGCGAGGCGTACGCGGCCGAGATCACCGAGCGCCTCGGCATCGAGACGGTCGCCGTCGACGACCCCGCGGACGCGTATCGGGGCGCCGACATCGTCGCCGGATGCACCGACGCCTCCATCCCCGTCGTCTTCGGCCGCTACATCGAGGACGGCACGCACATCACCTGCGTCGGCGGGGCGCTCGACGGCGACGCGCTCGAGCGTATCGACCGCGCGCTGCGGCTTGGCTCCGCGCCTGCGCCCGTCGGCCTGCCCGAGTTCGCGGTGCACGACGAAGCCATCGCATACGAGGCTGCGGGCGGCCGCCCGCCACGCAGAGAGCTCCAGGCCGGCAGCGTCCGCGGCCACGGCATCGTCGCCGAGGACCGCGCAGTCTTCCTCCAGCAGCTCCTCGCCGGCGAGCAGGGGCGGCCGTCGCCCACCGCCGTCACGTACTCGGCGCGCGGCAACATCCAGGGAGCGCAGTTCTTCGCCGTCGCTGGGCGGGCCTACGAGATGGCAAAGGCCAAGGGCCTCGGCCGCGACCTGCCCACCGAGTGGCTCCTCCAAGACATCCGCGACTGAGCAGGGCACCGCCCTGCACTCGCTCGCGCCGCCCGCCGGCTCCTAGGAACGCGTAGGGGCGCGATTCATCGCGCCCCAGGGCGCCATCAATGGCGCCCCTACCCGCCGAGGAAGGCGCCCCAACGCGACACACGCGACCGTCCGAAGTAAGATGCGCGAGGCCTGCGGGCCGTGCGAGCCATCCGCGCCCCCAGCGCGAATGAGCGAGGTAGTAGTCGGATGTGAGCCATTCGCGCCCCCAGCGCGAATGAGCGAGGTAGTAGTCGGATGTGAGCCATTCGCGCCCCCAGCGCGAATGAGCGAGGTAGTAGTCGGATGTGAGCCATTCGCGCCCCCAGCGCGAATGAGCGAGGTAGTAAGACAAAGGAGGGCAACCACATGGGATTCACCTACGACGAGTGGATGGAGAACCAAGGACTCCCCATACACCGCGGCTACTACATCGAAGACCTGCGCACCGTCGGCCTCGAGTGGTGGGAGGAGCGCAAGGTCAAGGCCGCCTTCATCCAGCTCAACGGGATGCAGGGCGTCGTCGAGGGCCGCGTCGAAGAGATCCCGCCCGGCGAGACCCTGCCGCCGCTCCGCCTCGCGCTCGACGAGCTCGTCTACGTGCTCAACGGCCGTGGCGTCGCCTCCGTCTGGGGCGACGACGCCCAGGCGAAGAAGACCTTCGAGTGGTCGACCCGCAGCCTCTTCCTGATCCCGCACAACTCCTTCTGCCAGCTCTCCAACATGGACGGCGAGCACCCCGTCCGGCTGCTGCACTACAACTTCCTGCCCATCGCGATGTCCACCATCCCGGAGCCGGACTTCTTCTTCAACAACCCCTACCCCGCGCCCAAGCACCTCAGCGGTGGCGACGGCGAGTTCTACTCCGAGGCGGTCGCCATCGCCGAGAAGGGGACAGGCCACTTCGAGGGCCGGGAGCGCCAGATCTGGAAGGGCAACTTCTTCCCCGACCTGGGCGCGTGGGACAAGCTCGTGCCCTTCTGGGGCCGCGGCGCCGGTGGACACGTCGTCTTCATCCGCCCGCCCGGCTCCGAGATGTCCGCGCACATGTCGGTCTTCGACGCCAAGACCTACAAGAAAGGCCACCGCCACGGCCCCGGCCGCATCATCGTCATCCCCGGCGGCGAGGGCTACTCGGTCCTCTGGCAGGAGGGCGAGGAGAAGATCGTCGTCCCGTGGCACGAGGGCAGCTGCTTCGTGCCGCCGAACCGTTGGTTCCACCAGCACTTCAACCTCGGCGAGACCCCTGCCCGCTACCTCGCGCTGCACCCACCGGAGCAGTTCGCCGGGCGCAGCGAGCGGGTCGAGGACCGCGCGAAGGACCAGATCGAGTACCCCTACGAGGACCCGTGGATCCGCGAGAAGTTCGAGACGGAGCTCGAAGCCCGCGGTCTCAAGTCGGAGATGGTCCCGGAGGCGTACGAGGACCCGGACTACGAGTGGGACTACGCGGAATCGAAGAGCTGACCCCTGACGCAGGGCGCTGCCCTGCTACAATGCCGCCGGCCTCACAGGCACGACGGGCGGGGCAGCAGCCCCGCCCGTTGCGCGGCCCGCGCGAAATCTAGCCCTGGAGAGAGACCAAGGATGCACGACGAAGACGAGATGCACGAACACGACGTGATGGAGCTCCTCGAGGGCGACGACGTCGAAGAGATCGAGGGCATCGAGAAGTTCACGCTCCGCAGCGTCGGGATCGACATCGGCTCGTCGACCACGCACACCATCTTCTCGCGCCTCGTCCTGCGGCGCGAGGGCGCCGGGCTGTCGTCCAAGTTCGTGGTCGCGAGCCGCGACATCCTCTACCGCTCGCCCATCATGCTCACGCCGTATCTCGGCGGGACGCTCATCGACGTGGAGAAGGTCACCGCCTTCATCAACGAATCCTACGCAAGCGCAGGCTTCACGCCCGGCGACATCGACACGGGCGCGGTCGTCATCACCGGCGAGGCGCTCAAGAAGGAGAACTCCCAGCCCATCATCGAGCACTTCTCGGAGGAGTCCGGGCGCTTCATCTGCGCCACGGCCGGGCCGATGCACGAGGCCCTCCTCGCCGCGCACGGCTCCGGCGCCGTCGGCATGTCCAAGCACCACTCCAACGCCGTGCTCGACATCGACATGGGCGGCGGCACCACCAAGGTCTCCCTGATCCAGGGCGGCGAGGTCGTGCAGATGATCGCGGTGGAGATCGGCGCACGCCTGATCGCCTACGACGACGACATGACCATCACGCGGGTCGAGCAGCCCGCGCACACCATCATGAAGGCGCTCGGCGACTCCGTGGAGGTGGGCGGCAAGCTCACGACGAAGCAGGCGGAGGCTTTCTCCGAGAAGATGACGGACATCCTGTTCGACGTCGTGAGCGGCGGCAAGCTCGAAGCGCTCAGCGAGTCGCTCATGCTGACCGACCCCCTGCACTACGACTCGCTCGATGTGATCGACCACATCGTCTTCTCGGGCGGCGTTTCCGAGTACATCTACGAGCGCACCACCGAGTCCTACGGCGACGTCGGCCCCATCTTCGGCGCGATGGTGCGCAAGCGCGCCGAGGCCACGCTCAAGAAGGGCGTGCTCGTCGC
>JADFRC010000092.1 GCA_022561455.1 Chloroflexota bacterium
AGGCCGGCAAGCTGCGCTACCCGATCGTCGCCGTCAACGAGGCGGACACGAAGCACCTCTTCGACAACCGGTACGGCACGGGCCAGAGCACGCTCGACGGCATCACGCGCGCGACGAACCTGCTGTGGGCGGGCAAGACCGTCGTGATCGCGGGCTACGGCTGGTGCGGGCGCGGCATCGCCATGCGCGCTCGCGGGATGGGATCGCAGGTCATCGTCACCGAGGTCAACCCGGTACGGGCGCTCGAGGCCTTGATGGACGGCCACCGCGTGATGACGATGGAGCAGGCCGCCCCCCAAGGCGACGTCTTCATCACGGTGACCGGCGGCAAGCACGCCCTGGACAGCCACCACTTCCAGCACATGAAGGACGATGCGGTGGTCGCCAACAGCGGCCACTTCAACGTCGAGGTGAACATCGAGGCGCTCGAGGATCTGTCCACGGAGAAGGTCAGGGTCCGCCCGATGGTCGAGCGCTACACCATGAGCGACGGCCGGCGGATCAACCTGCTCGCCGAAGGCCGGCTCGTGAACCTCTCGGCCGCGGAGGGCCATCCGTCCGCGGTGATGGACATGAGCTTCGCGAACCAGGCGCTCTGCGCCGAGTACATCGCGAAGAACGCCGCGACGATGAAGCCTGAGGTCTACGACGTGCCGCGCGCGATCGACGACAACGTCGCCGCGCTCAAGCTCGCGGCCATGGGCATCGCGATGGACGAGCTCACGGAAGAGCAGGCGGCCTACCTCGCCGGCTGGGAGTCCGGGACCTAGCCCCCCAACCACGCACCGGAGGACCCGACCGATGGCTGGAAACAACGGCACGACGTTCTCGCACTCGCCTTCCTATCTCTTCACCTCGGAGTCGGTGACGGAAGGCCATCCCGACAAGCTCTGCGATCAGATCTCCGACGCGATCTTGGACGCGGTCTTCGCCCAGGACCCCAACGCCCGCGTGGCCTGCGAGACCGCGACGTCCACCGACTTCGTGGTCGTGCTCGGCGAGATCACGACGACGGCTAAGGTCGACTACGAGGCGGTCGTGCGCGAGACGATCAAGAGCGTCGGCTACGACGACGCGGCCGTCGGCATCGACTACCGGACCTGCGAGGTCATCGTCCGGCTGGACCCGCAGTCCCCGGATATCAGCCAGGGCGTGACGACGTCGCTCGAGCACCGGGACGGGGACGGCGCCGTCAGCGACATCGAGGCGCTGGGGGCAGGCGACCAGGGGATGATGGTCGGCTTCGCCTGCGACGAGACGCCGGAGCTCATGCCGCTCACCCTCTCGCTGTCCCACCAGCTGACCCGCAAGCTGTCGATCGTGCGCAAAGAGGGCGTGATCCCCTACCTCGGCCCGGACGGCAAGGCGCAGGTCACGGTGGAGTACGCCTTCGGGAAGCCGAAGCGCGTGCACACCATCGTCGTCAGCACGCAGCACACCGCGGACGTGGAGCAGGAGCAGATCGCCGCCGACGTCCGCAAGCACGTCATCGACGAGGTCGTGCCGGCGGCCCTCATGGACGCCGACACGAAGATCCTCATCAACCCCTCTGGCCGCTTCGTGGTCGGCGGGCCGAACGGGGACGCGGGTCTGACGGGACGCAAGATACTCGTGGACACCTACGGCGGCGTCGCGCGGCACGGTGGCGGCGCCTTCTCCGGGAAGGACCCGACGAAGGTGGACCGCTCCGCGGCGTACGCGGCACGGTGGGTGGCGAAGAACGTCGTCGCCGCCGGGCTCGCGAGCCGGTGCGAGCTCCAGGTCTCGTACGCGATCGGCGCCGCGACCCCGATCAGCATCTCGGTGGAGACGTTCGGCACGAACAAGGTCGACGACGCGCTGATCCTAGAGCTCGTGCACAAGCACTTCGACCTGCGGCCCGCTGCCATCATCCGCGACCTCGACCTGCGCCGGCCGATCTACGCGCAGACGGCCTCCTACGGTCACTTCGGCCGCCTCGACCTCAACCTGCCTTGGGAGCGCACCGACAAGGCAGAGGCGCTTCGCAGGGACGCGAAGCTCACCTGAGCTCATGGCCGCTGAGAGCCCCATCCGGTTCGGGACCGACGGTTGGCGAGCGCTCATCGCCCGCGACTACACCTTCGCGAACGTCCGCGCCTGCGCCCACGGCGTCTGCCGTCTGCTCGCGGCACACGGCGACGCGAGCCGCGGCCTCGTCGTCGGCTACGACTCACGGTTCGGCTCGGCCGACTTCGCCGCCGAGGTCGCGGCCGTCGCCACCTCGCTCGGCGTCCCGACGACGCTGTCGGACCGCGTCGTGCCGACGCCGGTCGTCAGCTTCGAGGTGATCCGCCGCAAGGCGGGGGGCGGCGTCGTCATCACCGCGAGCCACAACTCGGCGGCCTGGAACGGCTTCAAGTACAAGCCCGACTACGGCGGGAGCGCGGCGCCCGAGATCGTCGATGAGCTCGAAAGCCATATCGCCGCCGTGCTCGCCGAAGGCGCCGCGACGCCGACGCCGCAGGCGGCCCCCAGCCTCCTGACCACCGCCGAGCTGGCGCCGCCGTACATGGCCAACCTCGCAAGCGTCGTCGACCTCGACTCGATCCGCAACGCCGGTCTGCGGGTCGGCTTCGACGCGATGCACGGGGCGGGCGCCGGCTACCTCGAGGCCGCGCTCGGCTCCGGGTCCACGAGCGTCGTCGAGATGCGCGGCGAGCACAACCCGGCCTTCCCCGGCATGGGACAGCCCGAGCCCATCGCGCCGAACCTGGCGCCGTCGATCGCCGAGGCGCGCGCGGGGCGGTTCGACGTGGTCGTCGCCAACGACGGCGACGCCGACCGCCTCGGGGTGCTGGACGAGCGCGGGGAGTTCATCAGCACGCTCGAGGTCTTCTCGCTCCTCTGCCTCCACCAGCTGGAGGTGCGGGGCTTGCGCGGTCCGCTGGTGCGGTCCATCACGCAGAGCGCGATGGTCGACAAGCTGGGCGCGCTCTTCGATGTGCCGGTGCACCGCACGGCCGTGGGGTTCAAATTCCTCGGGCCGGTGATGATGGAGACGGACGCCGTGGCCGCGGGCGAGGAGAGCGGCGGCTACGCCTTCCGCGGCAACATACCCGAGCGGGACGGCATCTTGAGCGCGCTGCTCTTCCTCGACCTGATGGTGCAGACCGGCAAGCGGCCCTCGGAGCTGCTCGCCTACCTCCACGAGAAGGTCGGCCCGCACGCCTACGACCGGCTGGACGTGGCGCTTGAGGCCGGAGCGCCCGCTCCGGACATGGCGGCGCTTGCCGCCGCGCCGCCCGAGCGCCTGGCGGGGCTGCGCGTGGAGGGCACCGACGCGACGGACGGCGTGCGCTACCTGCTAGAGGACGGTTTCTGGGGACTCATCCGGCCCTCGGGCACGGAGCCGCTCTTACGCATCTACGCGGAGGGCGACAGCCCAACGCGAGTGGCTGAGATGATCGAGGCGCTGCGAGGGGCAGCAGGGGTCTAGCGCTTGGTGTACTGCGGAGCGCGGCGGGCCCGCTTGAGGCCGTACTTCTTGGACTCTTTGATCCGCGAGTCGCGCGTCAGGAAGCCGTGCTTGCGGAGCTCCGGCCGGAGCTCCGGGTCGAAGACGAGGAGGGCGCGCGCGATGCCGTGGCGGAGCGCATCGGCCCACGCCGAGATGCCACCGCCCGTGATCTTCGCGACGACGTTGAAGCTGTTCGCCACGGACGGGATGGCCTCGAACGGCTGCTCGGCGCGCTTGCGCCAGCCGAGCCACGTCAGCACCTCCTCGATGGGCTTGCCGTTGATCACGATCGTTCCGGTGCCACCGGGGTAGAGGCGGACGCGCGCGATGGCGCTCTTGCGCTTGCCAGTGCCGTAGTAGTAGATCCCGCTCGTCGTCATCTCGCCTTACTCCCCCTCCGGCTTCGGTCCCTCGGACGCTGGCGCCCGCCTGGTGCGCCGGCGCGGCGCCGGGCTCTCGGCGGCGTCCTTGGCGGCGGCGGGAGCCCTGCGGCGCGTCGTCGCTGCGGCTTTCTTCGGCGTGGTCTCGGCCTTGGGCGCCTTCGGGGCGGCGCGCCGGGTCGTCCGGCGGCGGGCCGGCGTAGCGGCCTCCGCGGCAGGAGCCTCGGCAGGCGCTTCAGCCACCTGCGGCTCGGCCTCGGGCGCGGCAGGAGCCACCGGGGCCTGCACCGCCTCGGCGGATGGCCGGCGAGGAGCTCGTGTGGGCGCGGCGGGCTCTTCCTTGGCCTTGCCGAGCCCGGCACGCACCTGGGCCTCGTGCGGGTGCTCCGCCTCGGCGTAGACCTTGAGCCGCCGCAGCATCTGACGGCCGAGCCGGTTGCGCGGCAGCATGCCCTTCACGGCCTGCTCGATGACCCGCGTCGGGAACTTGGCCATCATCTCGTCCAGGGTCCGCTCCCGGAGGTGGCCGATGTAGCCCGTGTGCCGGTAGTAGATCTTCTGCGCGCGCTTGTTGCCCGAGAAGCCGACCTTCACCGCGTTGACCACGATGACGAAATCGCCAGCGAGCTGGTGGCGGCTGTAGTCGGGCTTGTGCTTACCCATCAGCAGCACGGCGATCCTCGACGCCAAGCGTCCCAGCCGCTCGCCATCGGCGTCGATGACGTGCCACTGGTACACGCGGTCGGCGGGCTTGGTGTGTGTCGTCTCCCTATAGATCTGCATGTTGCCCGATCACCATCTTGGTTTGAGCCCCCATCGCGTCCTGCGCCGCCCGTTCGGGAGGGAAGTCCGGGTATACGACCCGCTGGAGGCAGAGGCCCCGGGCGGGCAGCACCTGCTCGGCCGCACCCCGCACGGTGCCATCGGCGAGCGTCTCGAACGCCTCGAGCGTCAGCTTGCCGAGCCCGACGCGCAGCACCGCCGCGGCCGTCCGGCGCACCTGCTGCGGCAGGAACGCGTTGGCCTCAAGCTCCAGGTGCACCTCGCCGGCTTCGCGCCACGCCTCGGCGCGGTACATGCGGCGCACGGTGCTCTTCTCAGGCGGCAGCGCGCCGCTGAACGGAGCGAAGTCGCGCGTGCCTTCCAGATACGCCAGCGCCTGGCTCATCGCCTCGACGTCCAAGCTCCGTCCGACCGCATGGACGAAGCGCCGCCGCAACGGCGAGCGCACGGCGCGCTCCGAGAAGGTGTAGCGGTAGACGCGGGATGCCGCATGGCGCCGCGGGTCGAAGCTTCCCTCGACCTCGTGCGCCGAGACGACGGCGATGTCCTCCGGCAGGTGGTGGTTCGCTCCGTCGCGGATGGCTTGAGTCGAGAGACCGCTTCGGGTGTCGAACGCGAAGACCTGCCCGGCGGCATGCGCGCCTGCGTCGGTCCTGCCCGCGGCGGAGGCGCGGCAGCCGGCGCCCGTGAGCGCTTCGAGCGCTTCCTCGAGCGCGGCCTGCACGGTGGGCACTCCGGCCTGGCGCTGCGAGCCGGCGTACGCCGTTCCTTCGTACTCGATGATGAGGGCGATGCGTCGCGTCATGGTGCTATTCGACCAGCTCGAGCATGGCCATGGCGGCCGCGTCGCCCTTGCGTGGCATCAGCTTCATGATGCGCGTGTAGCCGCCGTTCCGGTCCGCATAGCGCGGCCCGATCTCGTCGAAGAGCCGGCGCAGCGCGTGCTTGTCGGTGAGCAACGCCATGACCAGCCGGCGGTCGTGTACGGAGCCGCGGCGGCCCTTGGTGATGATGCGCTCCGCGAGCGTCCGCGCCGAGCGCGCCTTCGCCTCGGTGGTGGTGACGCGCTCATGCGTGAGCAGCTCCACCACGATGTTCTGCAACGTAGCCTCGCGGTGCTCGGAGCGGCGTCCGAGCTTGCGCCCTGCAACCCGGTGTCGCACTGTCCCTACTCCTTCTTGTCCGTGTCGTCGTCCCCGCCGCCCTCGGTGGCGGCGGGCTCATCCCCGTTCGCCGCCGCTTCGGCCTCGCCCTGCTCGCCCCCCTCCGTGGCATCAGACGCATCGGCGGCCGCCTGAGCGCTCGCCTGGGCCAGCTCCGGGTGGTAGATCCCGTGCTCGGCGAGCTTCTCGTCGAGCTCCTCGAGCGAGCGCTCGCCGAAGTTGCGGATGCGCAGGAGGTCGGCGCGGCTGCGGTCGAGGATCTCGCCGACCTTGTGGATCGACGCCCGCTTCAGGCAGTTCAGCGTCCGGGCGCTGAGCCCGAGGGTCTCGACCCCCATGTTGTACTGCGAGGCCGGGATGGCCGGCAGCCAGGACGGCCGGTCATCGGCAGCGTCTTCGGACAGCGTCGCGAACCGGAAGAAGTGCTCGACAAGCTCTTGCCCGGCCTGCTTCACGGCCTCCAGCGGCGTCACGGCGCCGTTGGTCCACACCTCGAGCAGCAGCCGCTCGTAGTCGGTCTGCTGGCCGACGCGTGTGCGCTCGACGGTGAAGTTGACCTTGCGGACGGGGGTGAAGACGGCATCCACCGGCAGCACGCCGATGGGTAGGCCGTCGCTGCTCGAGGCGGGCAGGTACCCCTTCCCCTCCTCGACGTTCATCTCCATGATGAGCTTCGAGCTCTTCGTATCGAGCGTGGCGATGTGCAGCTCCGGGTTCACGATCTCGAAGTCCGAGGAGCTCATGATGTCGCCCGCGACGATCTCGCCGGGGCCCTGGACCTCGAGGCGCAGCTTCCCCGGGCGGTTGCTCAAGGAGCGCAGCGCGATCGCCTTCACGTTGAGCAGGATGTCGACGACGTCCTCCTTCACGTGGGGGATGGTCGAGTACTCGTGCTCGATGCCTTCGATGCGCACCCAGTTGACGGCGATACCCTGGATGGAATTCAGCAGCACGCGGCGCATCGGCGTGCCCAGCGTCATGCCGTAGCCTCGCGGCAGGGGCTCGACCACGAACGATCCGTAGGTCGCGTCCGTTTCGACCACCCTGGCCGAGGCAGCGGGGATCGGCTCCGGCTCAATGGTCACTTCACGTGGTTCGTCGTACCCGATCTCGAGCATCTTCAACTCATCCTTTACACCGTACGCGTTCGGCGTACGTCTGGCCCGGGGCCCGGCCCCGGTTCCACCTGAGGCGCTCTGCCTCGCGGACTAACGGGAGTAGAACTCCACGATCATGCGCGTTTCGATGTGCGCGTCGATGTCGGCCGCTTCGGGGTTGCGGAGCACGGTGGCCGTCATCGCGGTCTTGTCGAGCTCGATCCACTCGGGCAGCGGCCGCTGCCCGACGGTCCGCACCACCTGCTGGACGAAGTCGACGTCCAGACGGCCGGCCTTCCAGGCGATCACCTCGCCGGTGCGCACGCGGTAGGACGGTATGTTCACCTTCTTGCCGTTCACGGTGAAGTGACCGTGCAGCACCCACTGACGTGCCTGCGCGCGGGAGTCGGCGAAGCCGACCCGGTACGCGACGTTGTCCAGCCGCCGCTCCAGCAGCTGGAGGAGGTTGTCCCCGGTCACGCCGGGGAGCTTGCGGGCGTCGGAGAAGTAGCGGCGGAACTGCCGCTCCAGCACGCCGTAGGACTGGCGTGCCTTCTGCTTCTCGCGCAGCTGCAGCCCCCAGTCCGACATGCGGCGGCGGCGCGGCACGCGCTCGCCGGGCGTCTTGCGGCGCTTCTCGAACGCGCACTTGGGCGTGTAGCAGCGCTCGCCCTTGAGAAAGAGCTTCTCGCCGGCTCTCCGGCACTGCCGGCAGACGGGTCCTGTATATCTTCCCATGTCTCCTCTAGCTACTCGCCATGACTGCTGGTTAGACGCGCCGCCGCTTGGGCGGCCGGCATCCGTTGTGGGGGATCGGCGTGACGTCGCGGATGCTGGTCACGGTGAGCCCGGAGCTCTGCAGCGCGCGGATCGCCGCCTCGCGCCCCGCGCCGGGGCCACGGATCAGCACCTCGACCTGCCGCATGCCGTTGTCCAGCCCCTTGCGGGCGACGGCCTCCGACACGCGCTGCGCCGCGAATGCGGTGCTCTTGCGCGAGCCCTTGAAGCCGACGGCCCCCGCCGAGCTCCAGGCGATCACGTTGCCCTCGGGGTCGGTGAGCGTCACGGCGGTGTTGTTGAAGGTCGACGATATGTACGCCTTGCCACGCGGCACGAACTTGCGCTCGCGCCTCCGGGACCTCGTTCGGTTCGCTCTGGCCACGCTGCTCCTCTACTTCCGTAGTACCCG
>JADFRC010000093.1 GCA_022561455.1 Chloroflexota bacterium
GTGGGCGACCTTTCTGGCGATATTCATGCTCCCGATCAAAGGGCTCCTGCTGGGAAGGCCCCTGAGGAAGGAATTGGAGGCGCTCAGAGCGGCCCTGGGGGCGCAGGCGCCGTGAATCGGTGCAGCCCTGTCAGCCCACAGCGATAGTGACCGTAAGGAAACGGGACGATTCTCCGCCTTCAAGAAGATCGCGGCCGCGCCCAAGAACGACTCCGAGCACCGCCTTCCCTCGGTATGAGTCCCGGCCCTTGTCGTGGGGGGACCGCAGACTCAGACTTCCCCGATGCGGAAGCCGAGGCGTCGTTCCAGGCCGAGATCCTCCATGCGAAGAAGGTAATGATTGAGGGAGCTGACGTGCCCCCCGAAAATAGGTCCACGGATACTTAGAGTCCTCCGAGAAAACGACAGGAGGACGGCATGCGTGGAAGCAGGTTCACCGACGAGCAGATGATCGGGGTCTTGAAGGAGGCGGACGCCGGAGCGGCGGCTGCGGAGTTGTGCCGACGCCATGGGCGACTCTCGGAACCACCCGTGAAGGATCTCCCCGTGCCACGGGTCCAAGTTGTTGTCGTGCATCGCCTGAAACACGTTGCAGTGCTCCGTGTACCCGCCGTTTCCCGGAACCCGGACACCATCGTCCGAGAACAGCTGGTGATACTTGGGGAATACGGGCATCAACTCCGGAGGGCCCATGTACGCGAAGATCAGCCCCGCCACCTCGATGGTCGGATAGGACGGGTGCTGGACCTTTTCTTTGAACACGCTGTCAGGTGGCTCGCCCGGCATCTCCACCACATGGCCGTCGCCGTCGTAGAGCCAGCCGTGGTATATGCAGCGGATACAGTCGCCCTCGACGCGACCGTAGAACAACGACGTTCCACGGTGGCTACAGTGCTCCTCGAGCAGGTGCGGGGCGCCGTCGGAACCGCGGAAGAGGAGTAGGTGCTCATTGAGCATCTTGACCCGGATGGGGTTGCGAGCGCCGGCGAACGAATTTCCGCCGCGTCCTCCACCCAGGTTCGCCGACACTTCCACCGGCAGCCAATAGCGCCGGAATACCTCGCCGGACGGCGTCCCCGGACCGACCCGTACCAGCTCGAGCTCCTCAACGGTCCTCATGCCCACCCCTTTCGCTCGGCGACGCTCACGCCGTCGCCTCGCACGCTAGTTTCCGTGACCGACGCGTCCGGCCGTCGCCGAAAATCGAACGACCAGATAGCCGGACTGGCGAGACGGCGCGAATCTAAAAACTCGCCTTCCCCGGTGTCAAACCAGGCGGTCATGCGGCAGAGGGCTCGCGATTGCAACTCGTGTGATACTAGCTCCCGGCATGGCATCGGCTCCGCGCGAACCGATCACAAGCCACCGTGAGCAGGAGGTGGAGAGATGGCCGAGAGCACAGCGGATCGGAGGCTTCGCCTAGGCGTCGTCGGCCTGGGCGCGGCGGCTCGCGCGATGGTTCCGGTGCTCTCCAAGCACCCGGGGATCGTTCTGAGCGCTGCGGCGGAGATCGACCCGGAGATCCGCGAGCGGTTCCGGAAGGACTTCGATGCCAAGGTCTACGAGCGGGGCGAGGAGCTCATCGACGCCGCTGACGTGGAGGCCGTGTATATCGCGACGCCGAGCCCGACGCACGTCGCTTTGGCCGACCGGGCGATCGCTGCCGGCAAGCACGTACTGGTGGAGAAGCCGATGGCCCTCAGTCTGTCGGACGCGGATGCGCTCATCGAGAATGCCGATCGGCACCACGTGTGCCTGATGGAAGACGAGCAGAACAGCTTCGACCCGCCCGTCAGGAAGGCCGTGGAGGTCATAGCCGCAGGAGCCCTTGGCCGCCCCCGGATGATCCACGCGCTGCACTACGGTGGCTGGCTCTACTCACCACGGATGCCGGAGGAGCTGAAGCCGGGGCCTGAGTGGGGTGGGGGCGTGCTCATGCGGCAGGGCCCGCACCAGCTCAACATCGTGCGTACGCTCGGGGGCGGCAATGTCCGCAAGGTGCGGGGGTCGGTCGGCATCTGGGACGAATCCCGCCCCGTCGTCGGCATGTATTCGGCCTGGCTGGAGTTCGACAACGGAACGGTCGCAACCGCGGTCTATAGCGGCTACGACCGTTTCCAGAGCGCCGACCTGAACCTCGGCATCCAGGCCGAGGACGACCGGGAGTACGCCCGCTCGAGGAAGGCGCTGCGCTCACCAGGGGCCGCCGAGCGGGAAGCCGTCCATCGGCGGGAAGTCCGGTACGGCGGCTCGATGAGCAGGGGAGACAGGGAATCGACGCGGCCCACGACGTTCGGCTGGCTCTCGAGCGGCGTGATCGTCGTGAGCTGCGAGGGCGGGGACATCCGGATCACGCCCACGGGGTTGGTGGTCTACGGCGAGGAAACGCGCGATCGGATCGAGCTCCCCTTGGACGAGACCGGGCGCGACGAGATCGTGCGGCAGTTCTACGCGGCTGCCATTGGCGGTGAGCCGCCGGAGCACGACGCACGGTGGTCTCGAGCGACGCTGGCGGTCTGCCTGGCCATACAGCGTTCGGCCGCTGAGGGAGCGGAGGTTATCCTCGATTAGTGGCTTCTGACGAACCGGCCGATCAGATCGACGCCACCTCGCTGAGGCGGCTGGCCAAGGCGTCCCCACTCTTCTTCGTGTTCTTCACGTGGGGGTTCGGCTCTGGCGCCGTTCAGCTTGCGCGCCCGCTGTTCGCGTTCGAGCTTTCCGACAGCGTCTTCCTGGTGACGCTGATGGTCGCCATCACCGCAACGTCTCGTATCGTGACCAGCCCGCTGACGGGGTATCTGACTGACCGTATCGGCCGAAAGCCCCTCGTGCTGCTCGGGGCCGGTCTTCGAGGTGCGGGATCGATCGGCCTGTTCTTCGTCGACAGCTACGTCATGCTCGTCGCCTTGGAATTCGTGGCGCAGATAGGCGTCTCGATGTTCCAGACGAGCGTCTCCGTCCTCATCGCGGACGTCACGTCTCGAGAGAGCCGGGGCAGGTTCATCGCCCTCCGCTCGATATCCAGCCGGATCGGGCACATCGCCGGACCCGCAACCGCTGGACTCATTGCAGCCAGTTTCTCCTTCCAGCACGTGTTCCTGTTCGATGCCGTGACTAAGTGGTCCATCGTCTTGGTCGTGCTGTTCCTGATCCGGGAAACGAAGCCCGTCAGAGAGACGAGACCGGCACCGGCTCGTGCACCACGGCCGACGGGAGACAGCGAATCGGACGCCCCGATCACACTTCGGACGTTCGCCAACGCCACGTTCCTCGCGCTAGCGGCCGCGACGGTGGCCTGGACGATGATGCAGCAGGGGGTCTTCTACGCGGTACTCCCGGTACATGCGCAGGAGACGGTCGGCCTCACTCCGAGCGAGCTAGGAGCCCTAGTCAGTTTCGCTGGGCTCCTCGCGATACTCGTCGCATACCCCAACGGCCTGGTATCAGACCGGCTCGGCCGCAAGTTCTCCTTGGTGCCAGGCCTCCTGATCCTCGCCGCGGGGATGGTCCTGCTATCGCTCAGCCCAGGGTTCATCGTCTTGGTATGGGCGATGGCCGCGTACGGCTTGGGCGAAGGGATGACTATGGGCACGACACAAGCCATCGCCATGGACCTGGCGCCGGTGCGTTCCAGGGGGACGTTCCTGGGTATGTGGTCCCTGGTGCGCAGTCTCGCCGGGGTGAGCATCCCGCTGCTGATCGGTGGCGTGTACGAATTCGTGGGGGCCACCGCGGCTTTCGGCTTGGTCGCGGGCTGGATGCTGGTCAGCGCTGCCCTTGTCGCCGCGCTCGCCAAGGAGACAGGCGGCCGCTCCCGGCCGGAACGCGGTGCTGAAACCTAACAAGGCATCTCGCAGGCTTTCGCCTCCGATCCCCGGTTGATGGAGGTCATCGGGAAACCGGGATCATCGGAGCGCCTCAGATCTGGTTCAAGTCTCCTTCGCAGGCCGCACGGGGACTTCACGTTCCGCGCCAGCTCACAAGCCTGAGCTTGTTGGCCGCCAGCGGCGGCCGCTCCGAACTAGCTGTAGCTAGTCGGGCCTCCTTCATTCCTCTCCGACCCGACTCAGCCGCCCAGGAACCGATATCCGACCGGAAGGCTCCGTCTTGATGAAACGCGGGGCGTTGGCATCGTCGCCGAGCTTCTGGCGCAGGCGGTTGACGAACACCCGAACGTACTCGCGCTCGTCCCCGTACTCCGGCCCCCACACCTGGTGCAGCAGCGTTCGATAAGTCAGCACCTTCCCGCGGTTCGAGATCAACTCGCGCAACAGGTTGAACTCCGTCGGCGTGAGCTCTACTACCCTCCCACCGACGGTCTTCGAGAGCTCGCCGCTCTGCACGAGATCCCGGGCCGCGTGCCCCCAGGTGGCGTTTTGGAGGCGCTCGGCGACGGTGAGTATCAGCTCGAGCCAGCGGAGGACGATGTCGTATTCGGTCTCACCTCCGCGCACCAGCTCCGCCACCCGGTGATCGACGACCTGGCGCAGGTGCCCGGGCGACTCCATGATCTGCGCCTGTATCTTGTCGTCGAACGTGGGAACCGGCTGCTTCAGGTCGAGTGCTTTGAACACAGCCGCCTCGGCAATCTCCAGGTGCTGGTCAAAGATCGCGTCGACGTGCTCCAGGAGACTCGGCTCCAACAGCTCCGCGAACCGAGCCCGGAGCGCCGTCCTGCTGAGTCCAGGTTGCTCACGCGGTTCCACCCCTCGAGCAGCGTCCGCCTCCGAGGCCGGTTCTAGCGGGACCTCACTCCCCATCTCGCCCATGACCTTGTGAATCGTCCTCGTGCTGCGTCCGGTCAGGTCCGCGATCGCGCGGATGCTGTGCCCCTGTTGACGCAGATCCCTGATGGTTTCACGGTCTTGGCGTGTTACGTGCGTGAACGATCGGCCGCTAGCGCGTTTACTTTTGCGCGACTTGTTGTACTTTCGTTGACCTTTGTGTCCCCGATGGAGGGGGCAAATCCAGCCGAGCACGCAGCAGCCTCCAAATCTTCATCCGAATGACCGGGGTGCAGGCCCGCAATCTCAGGCCGCTCTCCTCGGGCTACCGGCCGCGCCGAGCTTGGCCTGAAGAACGCTTGGGCTCATCCTCGCCTTCTTCGTCCTCGTCGTCTTCGTCCAGTTCTTCGAACTCGGCCAAATCGTCGCTTCGGCAGCGACTCACGGGACACTCCACCTCCTCCGCATCGACGACTCCGTCGATGATGAACTCCGTGCCGCACTCACGACATCTCAGCATCTGCACGGCCGACCTCCTCGAGCGGTTCAGTCTGGCCATCCGCTGGCGCATCGCGGACGTCTTCGGAGAGCCGAAGCCCCACCTGACGCAGCAGCACGGCCGAAGCATGGACGGCAGAAACCCGCGCGACAATGTCGCGGGGAAGCGCCGATCTGAGGGCGACCACATAGCGCGATGGCATGGCAACGCCAAGCATCGCGCGAGGCCGGCATTGCGACCTAATTCGGACGCTCGTCGCTCAGTTGTGAGTGGCGGTGGAGGTTGGGGCAGACGTCAATCTGATCAATACCCTGCCGCATTGGCCCGACCGTGAGGCAGCTTGTTGTCGAGTGCTCGGTCCATGGCCCCCAGCATGTGCTCCACTCGCTGCCGACCCACACCGCGCCAGCGCGCGAGTTCCTTCACCGGGATTCCGCCGATGCGGCGGAGCGTCCGCAGTTGGGCGTCGATCAGCTGCGGTTGATCGACGAGACGGCCTGGTCCGATGGGTGATCGCCGCAGTCCCAGGGCTTCTGCTGTTTCGATGGCGCGATCACCCAGGTCCACGCGATGCCCGTAGGCCAACACCGAAAGCAAGTTGCCACCGTCCACGCCCGGGACGATTCGGAGACCGTGAAGAGTCGGGAACGGCCCGCTCCGTCCCGCGTACACTCCCCGTACGAGCGCCGCTACGAACGGCCCAACGATGGGACTGGAACCTGCCGAAGGAGCTAGTTTCCAACGGGCCAGAGCCATCTGGACGCCCTCACTGAACGCGAGGAGTCCTGATCGTTGCCGGGGCAGCGAGGCAGTCGAGTCGACCCGGGTAGCCTGCTGCTGTGAGCGTACCGAGGCTGCGTAGCCCGCTGCACGGCGGTGGTCCCCGTCCAGTAGCACAACCCAGTCGTTGGGCTGAGGGCTCGGGATTAGGATGACCTCCGCGGGCGTCCGCAGTTCACGCTGAAAGGATTACCAGAAGCAACGACGCTGCCGCCTACCTCCACGTTGACCGCGACGAAGGGAAAGCCACGGCCGTCACCCGTGGCGGCGCGGTGCGGCAAATGAAGTGAGGCCCCGGCGAGATCGCCTGGGCCTCATCGTTGTCTGGTCGGGGAGCCGAGATTTGAACTCGGGGCCTCTTCGTGCTGAGATTGACAATAGATGACTCTATAGATAGCCTCTCAGCATGGTCGTCGCTACCAGCACCGCCGACGCCTTCTTCTACGGGCGCGTCTCCACCGACGCCCAGGCCGGGGACCAACACGCCTCGCTCGATACCCATCAGAGGCACGCGCCCGTGAGTACTGCGCTTCCCACGGGCTGAGGCTCGTCGCGTCGTTCGTCGACGTGCAGTCCGGGCGGCGTGACGACCGCACGGAGTATCGACAGATGGTCGAGCGGGCACTCGCCGGTGGGGCCTCCGTCGTCGTCCAGTTCCTCGATCGGTTCGGTCGCAACCCCCGTGAGATCCTCCGGCGGTACTGGGACCTCGAAGAGCGGGGTGTGAAGGTTGTCGCCACGGACGAGGACCTCAGCGAGGAGCTGATGCTCCTGATGCGGGCGGGACTTGCTGGGGCAGAGAGTCGGAGAACGTCTGAGCGCGTGAGGTCCTATATGACGAGTCGTGCGAGCAAGGGTGTGCACTTCGGTCGTGCCCCTTACGGGTATCGCCGGATGAAGGTCAACGACGTGGTGACCTGGGAGCAGGAGCCGGAGGAGGCACGCGCGGTTCGCGAGATGCATCGGCTCGCCGTCCAGGAGAACTTCGGGCACAAGCGCATCGCCGACCGGCTCTCCGAGGGAGGCTACCCCACCCGCAACGGGCGCCCGTGGGCTGCCTATACGGTCCAGCACATCCTCACGAACGAGGCGCTCGGCGGCACGCTCGTGTACGGGAAGCGACCGAAGCCCGGGAACCCGGCGGTTGAGCTGGTGCGGGTCGAGGGGTTCTTCCCCGCCATCCTCAGCCCCGACGAGTGGGCAGCCCTTGAGCAGCGGCTTCAGATCCGACGCGGCAGCCCCCGCGGGAGCACGCACACCTCCGACTATCTGCTCAGCGGGACCGTGCGGTGCGGTCACTGCGGCGGGCCGATGGTGGGCAAGAAGGGGTACGCGCGCAAGGGACGCCAGTACCGGAACTACTACTGCACGACGGCGATGGCCTCGCGGGCCCGATGCGCCTACTACAACGGGCACGCCACGCACAAGCTCGAAGCGGCCATCCTGGAGCATCTCGGCGCCTACAGCGACCCGAAGAAGGTGCGGGAGCTGCTCGACGCTTCGGAGAAGCAGGAGATCCGGCGGCGCGCTGCGGAGCTCAAGCAGGTGGAGCGTCGGCTTGCCGAGGTGGAGGCCGACTTCGCCAAGAACCTCGCACTGCTCAAGCGCGACGTGCTCGACGAGAGCGAGTTCCGCAAGGCCAACGAGGCTCGGCGGGACGAGCGCGCTCGGCTGACCGGGCGTCAGACGGAGCTCACCGAGTGGCTCGCCCAGCAGCGGGAGCGTCAGGAGGCGGTTGGTTCCCTCCCCACCCGCGTGCGGTCGTTCCTGAAGGACTTCGAGGCCC
>JADFRC010000094.1 GCA_022561455.1 Chloroflexota bacterium
TGAACATCGCGCACGAGGCGATCGACCGCCACTGCGCCCAGGGCCGGGCCGGCAAGCCGGCGATGCTCTGGGAGGGCAAGGACGGCGAGACCGCGCAGTACACCTACGACGACATGCGGCGGCAGACCAACCGCTTCGCCAACGTCCTCGCGGGCCTCGGCGTCGCCAAGGGCGAGCGCGTCTTCACGTTCATGGAGCGCGTGCCCGAGATCTACTTCACCTTCTTCGGCGCGCTCAAAGCAGGGTGCGTCATCGGGCCGCTCTTCTCCGCGTTCGGGCCCGACCCCGTCCGCGACCGCCTCGATAACGCCGGCGCCACCGTCCTCGTCACGCAGCCACACCTGCGCAAGAAGATCGCGGACATCCTGCCCCAGCTTCCCGCGCTCAAGCACATCATCGTCGTCAACCGCGACGGACGCTCCAAGGAGCCGCCGGTCGAAGGCGACCTCGACTTCGGCGAGCTGATGGCCGCGGCGTCCGACGAGATCGCGCCGCTCACGACGACCCGCGACGACTACTCGGTCATGCACTACACCTCAGGCACGACGGGCAAGCCCAAGGGAGCCGTGCACCGGCACAACTCCGTGATCCAGCAGTACGCCACCGGCAAGTGGTGCCTCGATCTGCACCCCGACGACGTCTACTGGTGCACGGCCGACCCCGGCTGGGTGACGGGCACCTCCTACGGCATGATCGCCCCGTGGACCAACGGCGTGACGCAGGTCGTCTACGAGGGCGGCTTCTCCGCCCGGAAGTGGTACGAGATCGTCGCCCGCTACCACGTCACCGTCTGGTACACCGCGCCCACCGCCGTCCGCATGCTGATGAAGTCGGGCACGGAGCTGCCGCACACCTTCGACCTATCGTCGCTCCGGTTCGTCGCCTCGGTCGGCGAGCCGCTCAACCCGGAGGGCGTCGTCTGGGGCGAGGAGGCGTTCGGGCTCCCCATCCACGACAACTGGTGGCAGACGGAGACGGGCGCGATCCTCATCGCGAACTACGCGTCGATGGACATCCGGCCGGGCTCGATGGGCCGCCCGATACCGGGCGTCGAGGCGGGGATCATCGACGCGGAGGGCAACGAGCTGCCCGCGGGCGAGAGCGGCATCCTCGCCATCCGCCCGCCCTGGCCGGGTATGTTCCAGACGTACTGGAACGACCAGGAGCGGTACGACTCGCGCTTCCAGAACGGCTGGTACCTCACCGGCGACGAGGCGTCGCGCGACGAGGACGGCTACTTCTGGTTCGTCGGCCGCTCCGACGACGTCATCAACACGGCCGGGCACTTGGTCGGACCCTTCGAGGTCGAGAGCGCGCTGATCGAGCACCCGGCCGTGGCCGAGGCCGGCGTCATCGGCAAGCCCGACCCGATCGCCATGGAGGTGGTCAAGGCCTTCGTCTCGCTCAAGGAGGGCTACGAAGCGACCGACGAGCTGCGCCGGGAGCTGATGCGCTTCGCCCGCAAGAAGCTCTCGGCCGCCGTCGCGCCGCGCGAGATCGAGATCATCGACTCGCTGCCCAAGACGCGCTCCGGCAAGATCATGCGACGGCTGCTCAAGGCGCGAGAGCTCGGCCTGCCCGAGGGCGACACCTCGACGCTGGAAGAAGACTGAGCGGCCGACCGAAGCCGACGGCGGGCCCGGTAGGGGCGCACAGCCGTGCGCCCTCAGGCTTGCCCACCGCCGAGCCAGTCCACACCCGATGCCGGTGGTGCCGATCCCGGCGGCAGGGCGCACGCCGTGCGCCCCTACGGTCAGGCGTGCGCGAAGGCCAGCGCTACTCCCAGGTGGCGAACGCCATCGCGCAGCCCGTGCCGGCGGGCGTTCGGTAGCAGGGGACGTAGTCGAGCACCATCATCTCCTCCGCCTCCATCGCGCCAGCCACCGTGATCCAGTTCAGGATCTCCGTCGTGCCCAGCACCATCAGCCGGTCCTTCGGCAGCGTCACGAGCGTCTCCACGTCCTTGTTCTTCATCGCGTCGAGTGCGGTGCGGTCGATCTCCTCGTCGATGATGAAGTGGCTGAGCCCGCCGGACGCCATGATCGCGACCCGCTTGCCGACGTCCCACGCCTCGATGGCCTCCCGCAGCGCGCCCCCGAACTGATAGCTGCGCCTGGCCGTCGGCTGGTTCGGCGGGAAGTACGTATTGACCGACACCGGCACGATCGGGATGTCCGCCTTGGGCATGATGTACTGGTACACGAACTCGAAGGCGTGTCCGACGCCGACCTCCTCCCGGAGCTTGTTCGAGGCCGCGATGTCGAACCCGCGGTCCACCAGCGTCTCGATGAGCTGCTCGGCGAGGTCCGGCGCCGCCGGGTAGTCGCCCTCCTCGGCGCGCTCGCCAGCGGTGAGCCAGGCCGTTGCCTCGCTCTTCGGCTGCGTCGTCGCGTGGCGGCGGTGCTTCACGGTCACCTCCGCACCGCGGTAGACGCTGAACATGGGCATGTTGTCTTCCCAGAACTGCTCGTGCTGGTCGTCGCCGACGATCACCAGGGCGTCCGGGGCCGCCTCGGCGAGCTTGTCCCGCAGCTTTCCGAGGGCCACGTGGTTGGCGGCATAGCGCCGCTCCATCACCTCCGGCGTGATCTCCGCCTCCATGTCCGGCTTCGCCCGGCTGAGGACCTCCTGGTAGTTGTACCGGGGGTCGTTCGTGTCCTTGTGGAGCAGCAGCGGCCACTGCTCCGCCTTCATGCGGAGCTGCGGTGCGTGCGAGGACCCGATACCGAGAACGAGGTCTGCCATGGTCTCATCTCCTCCGGCGTGGCTCGATGGCGCCAGCGTGTCTCGCGCCAGCCTACACCTCTCCTCACCGCGAATCCAACGTCCCCGTTCCTTGACAGGTAGGGGCGCGATTCATCGCGCCCTTGGGCGCCATCAATGGCGCCCCTACAGCACGAACGGGTCTCCGGACAACGTTGATCCTCCGTCCTGAACCACCACGGCCGCGACCTCTGCGGCACTCCCCCTTTTGGGTCAAGGGCGAGCCCTTGTAGAATGCGGGGCATGACGATGCGGGACCGGGGGATGACGAAGGCGCAGCTGCGGGAGGGCTCGGGGAAGGGCATCGCGGTCGCCGACGAGCACTTCTCCGAGCTGGCGGGCAGCCGCGACTTCTACGTGTACGTCACGCCGCGCACCAAGGCGAAGGGGTACGACGCCCTCAAGGCCGCGATGCTGGCCCAGGGGTACGCCGTCAGCGTGGCCGACGAGGCGCCGATGCTCCCCGCCAAAGGCTACAAAGCCGTCAAGATCACCACCACGACGACCGCCACGATCGCCGACGAGGCGCTGCGCCAGGCCCACCGGTGGGCGCACCAGCGCAACTACCTCCACAGCTTCTTCAAGCCCTACAAGACCCCCTAGAGCGGAGGCGCGATGGCCCGCAAGGCGCAAGGGGCCGAGCACCCCACGCTGTTCGACGCCCCGGCGGCCCCGGAGCAGCCGGCGCCCGCGAAGAAGCCGCGCGCGTCGAAGGCCAAAGCCAGCGGCGGACTGCTGCTGCTCATGGACGGCCACGCCATGGTCTACCGCGCGTGGTTCGCGATGGCCGACGCACAGCCGCTGACCATCCGCGCGACCGGGGAGGACGTCCGCGGCGTCTACACCTTCACCAGCACCTTCTTCAAGATGCTGGCCGACCTCAAACCCACCCACGTCGCCATCGTCTTCGACCCGCCCGGCCCCACCTTCCGTCACGAGGCCTACGCCGAGTACAAAGCGACCCGCGCGCCGACGCCGCCCGCGCTCTCCCAGAACGTCGTCCGCGTCAAGCAGGTCATGACCGCCTTCGGCGTCCCCGTGCTCGAAACGCCCGGCTACGAGGCGGACGACGTGCTGGGCGCGGTCGCCAAGGGTGCCGCCGAGGCCGGCGTCGACACGATCATCGCCACCGGCGACACCGACACGCTCCAGCTCGTCGCGCCCCGCGTGCGGGTGCTGCTCACCACCGGCTTCGGCAACACGAAGATCTACGACGAGGAGGCCGTCCGCGAGCGCTACGGCGGGCTCGAGCCCGGCCAGCAGCGCGACGTGAAGGCGCTCACCGGCGACACCTCCGACAACATCCCCGGCGTTCCCGGCATCGGGGTAAAGACCGCCATCAAGCTGATCGACCAGTTCGGCAGCGTCGAGGACCTCCTGCGGCGCGTCGACGAGGTGACGCCTCCGCGCATCCAGGGGCTCGTCCGCGAGCACGCCGACACGGTCCGGCGCGCCAAGGAGCTGGTCACGATCGCGACCGATGCCCCCAACGACTTCGTCATGGACGACGCGCGCTTCGGCGGCTTCGAGCGGGAAAGCGTCCTCGCCGTCTTCTCCGAGCTCGAGTTCAGCAGCCTCGTTCCGCGGATCCCCGCCGGAGCGGACGAGCCCGCGGGCGCGGCCCAGCAGACGCCTGCGCCCGGCTCAGCGGCCGCCACGGACGTGGAGGTCGTCGACACGCCGGCCGCCCTCGAGTCGCTCGTGAAGCGGCTCGCGGCGGCTCGGACCGTCGTGTTCGAGGCCGAGGCCAGCACCCAGCGCGCGATGGAAGCAAGCCTCGTCGGCCTGGCCTTCGCCGTCGAGCCGGGCCACGCCTACTACGTCCCGGTCGGCCACACCGCCCAGGAGCTCGGAGGAGGCGGGCAGCTCCCGGCCGAGACGGTCACGGACGCGCTGGGGCCGGTGCTCCGCGACGATAAGGTCGCCAAGGCGGGGCACAACCTGAACTTCAGCATGACGCTGCTCGCGAACCACGGCATCCGCCCGACGAGTGTCCGCGTCGGCTTCGACTCGATGATCGCCGCGCACCTCGTGGGCGAGAAGGCGCTCGGGCTCAAGCCGCTCGCCTTCAACCGCCTCAACGTCGAGCTCACGCCGCTCTCCGGCCTGGTGGGAACCGGACGCAAGCAGACGGCCTTCGACGTCGTGCCTATCGCCGACGCGGCGGCGTATGCGGGCGCCAACGCCGACATCGCACTCCGGCTGATGGCGGACCTGGAAGCCGGCCTCGAGCGCGACGGTCTCACGGCCTTCAACCGCGACCATGCGATGCCGCTCGTGCCGGTTCTCGTGCAGATGCAGGTACACGGCATCGCCATCGACACCGGCGTGCTCGCGGAGCTCGACGAGGAGCTGACCGTCCGCATCGAGCAGGAGGAGCGCGCCGCCTACCATGCCGTGGGCCACGACTTCGCGATCAACTCGCCGGCGCAGGTCGGAGAGCTCCTCTTCAAGGAGCTCAAGCTGCCCGCCGGACGCCGCACGCAGAGCGGCTACTCGACGGACGCCTCGATCCTCGAAGGGCTACGGGCCGCGCACCCGGTCGTCGGCCATGTGCTCAACTACCGGGAACTTACCAAGCTGAAGTCCACGTACACCGACACGCTGCCGCTGGAGGTCAACCCGCGCACCCACCGCATCCACACCACCTACAACCAGGCGGGCTCCGCGACGGGCCGGCTCGCAAGCACCGACCCGAACCTCCAGAACATACCCGTGCGCACCGACCTGGGCATGCGCGTGCGCCGCGCGTTCATCGCCGAGGCGCGCCCGGACTGGGTCCTGCTGAGCGCCGACTACTCGCAGATCGACCTCCGCGCCCTCGCGCACCTCTCGGGGGACCCGGCGCTGCTCGCTGCGTTCGAGCGCGACGAGGACATCCACGGCTCGACCGCCTCGCTGATCTACGGCGTGGGCCTCGATGAGGTCACGCCCGACATGCGCCGGCTCGCCAAGGTCATGAACTTCGGCGTCGCCTACGGCCTGAGCGCCTTCGGCATCTCGCGCCAGACCGAGATGACCAGGGAGGAGGGCGCCGAGTTCATCGACACCTACTTCACGACCTACGCGAAGGTGCGCGAATACCTCGACGAGACCGTCCGCAAAGCGAAGGAGACCGGCTACGCCGAGACGCTGCTCGGCCGCCGCCGCTACCTGCCGGAGCTCAACGCATCGAACTTCGCGGTGCGCCAGGCCGGCGAGCGCATGGCCCTCAACATGCCCGTCCAAGGAACGACCTCCGACATCATCAACGCCGCGATGGTGCAGGTGCAGAAGCGCCTCGAAGACGACGGCATGGCCTCCAAGATGCTCCTCCAGGTGCACGACGAGCTCATCTTCGAGACCCCGGCGAGCGAGATCGAGGCCCTGAGCGAGATGCTCCGAGAGGTCATGCCCAGCGCCCTCGACCTCTCTCCGGTCCCCCTCAAGATCGACCTGAAGACAGGCGACAACTGGGCCGATATGAGCTAGGCATCGCTGGCCCCTTCCCCCTCGCGGGAGAGGAGGGGGACACGGCGACTCGGGGGCAGGGCGCACGCCGTGCGCCCCTACGAGACCGGGTCAACCGTTCTGAATCTCGTTCGGCTACCCAAAGGGAGTGCAGAGCGGCGAAGCCCCTTTGCCGGGGGCACGCCCATTATCGGGGGATACAGGGTGTCTCCCGCATCCGGCTTTATCACCCCCTTCCTCGCACGGGCCTTGCCTCGAAAGCCCCTTTCGCGTACGAGAGGGGGAGTGCAGAGGGGCAGAGCCCCTTTGCCGGGGGCGCGGGGGTGTCTCCCGTCTTTGGCTTTATCACCCCCTTCCTGGCGAGGAAGGGGGACGGGGGGATGGTCGAAAGGGCTGTGGGCACCAACGCCCGCAGTAGCGGTGCCCCGGCTACCCCCGCAGGTCCTGCGAGGGCGGCGCGTCGGCGGTGAGGTCGGCGATGCGCTTCTCCAGCAGCTGGACGGCGCCGAAGTCCTCGTCGGCCAGCTTGTAGGCGCGGTCCACGTACACCTGCGCGAGCAGCGCGCCCGCGTCGGAGGCGTCGCGGGCGGCCGCGCGCACCTTGGCGATCCAGAAGTGCTCCGGCAGGAGCTGCTCCAGCGCTTCGAGCCCAGCCTCGGTCTCCTCGGCCAGCGCGCTATCGCCGCCGCCCGCCGCGAAGCGCATCGCGCCGACGAGCTTCGAGAGCTCGCCGAGGCGGTCGCGCTCGCTCATCAGCTCGTACAGGACGCGCTGGACGTCGGCCGGTCCTGCCGACGAGCCCTCGGCATCGAGCGCTCGGTGCCCCTCCGGCGTCGGGCTGGCCGAGTCGGCGTAGGCGCGGTAGAGGCGTTGGTACTCCTGGACGGCCTCGGCCGTCTCGTGCATCGCGGCGGCTGGGTCGCCGAGCACCACGCTGCCGCCGGAGACCAGGTCGTCGCCACGGAGGTTCGCGAGGTCGCGGAGAAAGCCGACGCTCTCGACGGACTCCGGCATGGGGGGAGCCGCGAAGCTGCCCATGCCCTCGCCCAACGCCTCTCCCGCCATGCCTCCCAGCTGTGCCGCGAGGAGCGGCGGCAGGTACTTCCCGATGTCCATCGGGATGGGCAGGATCAGGACGTACGTGGCGATCACCTCCGACGTGGTGGGCGACACGAAGTAGACGATGGCATGGCCTTTGGGCCGGCCGGCGTCACCGATATCGAACGTGAGGGCCATCCTGCTGCTCCATGTGCTTACATTGCGTGGCCACCGTAAGGATAATCGAACCCGCACCCGATAAGGTGGCGCCCCCAGAGGGCGCCCGCGGCCAGGAACTCGACGGCCGTCAGCCCGCGCGCGAGGATACGGGCCCATGCAGACCCCACCGTCCCGCCCCGTGCCTGGCTCAATCTTGGGCTCAGACCCCGCTGCGGGCTGGAGGCGCCCCATCTTCCGCCGCGCCGTCCAGGCCACGGCACTCTTCGGGCTCTGGCTGGTGCTCTCGGGCGAGCTCGCCGTCGAGTTCCTGGCCACGGGCGCCCTCGCC
>JADFRC010000095.1 GCA_022561455.1 Chloroflexota bacterium
TGCAGACCTCAACGCTACCGACACTACTACGGTTATTGATACTGAGCCAGTCGACGGTGGTACCGCCGAGGCCAACTTCTTCAGCGCGGGCATGAAGATATTGATCGGCACTGAGCTCATGAAGATCACCGACGTCGATCTCGGTACCGATGACATCACTGTTACTCGTGGCGTCAATAGCAGCACCAAAACTACTCACACCGACGGCGATGACATCCTCATCGTGATCTCGATCTTGGCGCTGGACGACGGCGACGAGATCGACGTGGCGTACGGGGTCCGCGCCGCAGTGACCACTGTCGATGCGGAGGCGCCCAGCATTGACGACGAGTTCCCGGCAGATGGCTCCTTCCTCTCGGCAAACACCATCCTGTTGGGAGCGGAGGTGACCGACTCCGGAGTCGGCCTGGGCGATGACCTTAACGTGAAAGCCAACACGGAGCTGAGATTCATAGACGGCACCCCAGTGGGGATCATCGGCCAGCCCGACAGCGTCAACGACGACGACGATCCGGTGTTCAAGGTGATTTACAGCCTCGGCCTTGTCGAGGATGTTTACGACTGGGAGCTGACGATTTTCGACCTGGTTGGAAACTCGACGGTCGACAACTTCGACCTGACTGTTGACCGGGACGACCCCCGGATGCTGCAGGCCACGACGGGCATCGCCTACGACAGCGACGACAAGAGCACCGAGGCGGACCGCAACAGCATTGTAATCGTCTTCGAGAACACGGATGGCAGCGACGAGTTCCTCGACAAGGCCTCCCTGGACGCGTCCGACTTCGTGGTGGAGAACAACGAGGTTATCGGCGTCGTGTTCCCCAACCTCGAGCCCGGCGACGAGGATGATAATGGAGTGGACTTCACAGGCGTGCCGGGCGCCGGCGGCGACTCTCCCAACGACGAGTCGCGGCACGTGGTGTTCCTGACCCTGCGGGACGAGCTTGAAGCTGATGAGGAGCCCCTCGTCCAGATACTCGCCGCGGCGGTCGAGGACCTGGCGGGCAACGGCAACAGCGCACAGTCCCTGGATGCCGACGACGGCATCGCGCCCGAGTTCACGATAACCATCGATGGTGAGGCCAGTTCGCGCCCGGTGGTCATCGGGAAGGCCGACCACGTCTTCACCGTCACGGTGACGTCCGACGAGCCGCTGGACGGCAATGACCCGCCGGCCATTTACTTCCTCAGTCTCGATACCGAATCCGATCAGGGAACCTTCTTTAGCGACGTTGAGGTGCAAACTGTCGTAGCGGAGCTCAACGCCGACCCGGCGGGCACCAACACCTGGGAGACCGAACAGGACGGCGACATATTCACGAGCTCCTTCTCCGGTCTGGTGGTGGTGTTCGTGGTGGGGACCGACGAGAACGGGAATGAGAACACCAGCAAGGGCGTCGACCCAAGCGGGGTCTCCCCCACCAGGCCTCTACCCAATGACCTGGTGGACCTGTCGGACGCCGACGGTGACAACGCGCTGATTGAGTTCGACAGCCTGTTCGCAGACCCTGACTTCGAGGTGAGGCCGGAGACCGACGCCGATACGACCGAAAGCAGCAGCCCCTTCATCGTCTTGGACTTCGACGAGGGCAAGGAATACAGTATCGACATCGACGCCGATAGTAGCGACGCTGGTGTGACGGGCCTCGACGGGCCTGCTGACAAGATCGACGACATAGAGATCGACACGCACGACACGGTCACGCTCACCAGCGTGGAGCTGGACGGCGTGGACGTGAGTGGCCAGGTGGGCAGGAGGGACGACGACTCCTTCGTGATCGCCCTCCGCGACCTGGCTGTTGGCGAGTACACGCTGACGTGCACGGCCGTGGATGAGGTGGGGAACGACATCGATGCGGACGACTGTAAGTTCGACTTCGAGGTCGTGGAGCGCGGCGACTACGAAGTGCCGCTCGACCCCGGCTGGAACCTGGTGTCGCTGCCAGGCACGCCGGCAGACCCGGCCATCGACTCGGTGCTCCCGAGCTCGATGAGCGCATCAAGGGTTCTGCAGTGGGTGGGCGGCGCCTTCGAGGTGGCCGAGCGCGGCGACGACGGGATGTGGGACCCGAGCGGCCAGATCACTGAGATCACTGCAGGCCCCGGCTACTGGGTGTTCACGACCGCCTTCGAGGACATCGAGACGCTCATCCCGGAGCGGTACCCGGCAACGGTGCTGCCGACCGTGGATATCGTGGGCGGCTGGAACCTGGTCGGTATCGTCGACCTGGCCCAAGCGGATGCCGGCGACGCGCCGGGAGACACAGAGGGCCGTGGAATGTGTTGCCCAGTGCGTACTTCGCCAGCCTCACGTGGTCCGTGGCGTACAGCTACGACACGACCTCGGGCCTATGGACCAAGTACACAGGTGACGACGCAGACGACAGCGTCGTAAACGGCAAGGGCTACTGGATCTGGGCGACCGAGGCAGGCACGCTGGTCCCGTAGGCACGATGCCCTAGCCCCGTGATCGCGAGAGTGAATGAGCGCCTCCTTTCAACCTGGAAGGAGGCGCTCATTCTTCGCTAGCTAGCCCAGAGTCCGCGAGCAGCTCGCTGCCTTTGTGGGCATTCCAGTAACAGGGACGCTCGCGCACATCGGAGAGAGAACGATGAAACAGGTGGGATTGGGTGAGTTCACCAAACGGGCCCGTCATTACGTTCTGCATGAGGTGTGTCAGAAGCACGGGATCATCACGATCACGGACGACGGCACAGCCATAGCAAGACTGGTCCCCGTCGGCGTTCCCGAGTCCAGTAGGAACGGTGACGACGCCGTTTGGGCCGCCGTCGATGAGCTGACGAAGGAGATAGCCGCGCACTGGCCCGCGGATGTCTCAGCCACTCAGGCAGTGCGAGAGCAGCGTCGAGAACTATAGGGTGTTCGTCGTCGACGCCAGCGTGTGGGTCAGCATGTTCCTCTCCGGCGATATCAACCATGAGGCGAGCTACCGGTGGCTTCACCGCGTGATCGCAACCGATGTGCTCGTGGCTCCTGCGGTCCTCCTGCCGGAGTTAGCGGGCGCGGTCGCGAGGCAAGAGGAGCTATCGGCAGCCGGCGTGCGAGCCACCGAGATCATCCGTGATTTCGCGAACGTTCGTATCGTTGAGGTGGACAGCGAGCTCGCAGAGGCCAGCGCGCGGATCGCGGCCGAGTGTCGGATGAAGGGCGCCGATGCTCTCTACGTGGCATTGGCCGCGATGCGGGGCGTGCCACTCGTCACCTGGGATCGAGAGCAGATCGAGCGAGGCCGCGTCGCCGCCACCGTCGTGACCCCGATGGGCGCCTGACCCGGCTCGACCGCGCTCGGCGGGCTGCTAGAGCGCGGACGCGGCGGGCTGCAGAAGGGAGAGCTTCGTCTCCTCCGGCAGCGTGGCGCGCGTGACTGTGAGGCGGCTCACCGCCTCGGGCGCCTTCTCGCCGAGCTCGGCGAGGAATGGCTTGAGCTCGCGCAGCCCGGCCTTGTTCCCTGGGTGCGCGAAGAGCATCGGCACGACGATGCGGGGAGAGATGCTGCTGACGAGCTCCACCGCCGCGTCCGCGGAGAGCCCGGTGGGGCTCCCGACGGGCAGCAGCAGGACGTGCGGAGAGCCGAGCTCCTCGATCTGGCGGTCCGAGAGCTGCCGCTCCGGATCACCGAGGTGACAGAGCACGATGCCCTCGGCCTCGACGACGAAGATGGTGTTCCAGGCCTGAGGCCTGTCTTCGGTCTCGCCTTCGCCGTCGCCATTGCCATCGCCGTTGCCGGCGTTGCGGGTCGTGCGGATGCCGCGCATCTGGAGGCCGGCGGCTTCGTACTCCCCCGGGTCGGAGAAGACCACGGGTGGCTTATCGCCGCTCACGATGCTGACGGCGGCATGGTGCACGTCGTCGCTGCTCAGCGTCACCAGGTTCGCCTGTGCCTGCGCGGGCGGGATCGCCAGCCCAAGGCTGGGCCCGAACGGGTCCATGATGAGGGCCGTGCTGCCGATGCGCACGCGGAAGGCCGCGTGGCCGAGCCAGGTCAGCTCCACGAGATCAGCTCCGTCTGCGGCCGATGAGCGCCCATGCTCCGGGCAGCGCGACGGCCGCGATGTAGAGTTTGATGAGGTCGCCGACGATGAAGGGGTAGAGTCCGAACACAAGCGCGTTGTCGAACGATCCGATCTTGTACCCGAGCCAGAGGAGCCCGGGCACGTAGATGAGCACGTTCGCGACGAGCATGGCGACGCTGACGTACCAGCCGCGGTCCCAGCCGCGCTCGGACAGCCAGCCGACCGCGTACGCCGCGGCGATGAAGCCGACGATGTAGCCGCCGCTCGCTAGGTCCCAGATGGGTTCGCCCGTGCCGGCCCAAGGGAAGACGAAGTGGACGAGCGACCCCTCGAGGGCCGCGGAGCCCGGCGCGAAGACGGGCAGGCCGGCGGTCCCCCAGACGGCGTAGAGCCCGAGGCTCGCCGCCCCCCGCCACGCACCGAGCGCGCCGCCCGTCAGCAGCACCGCGAGGGTCTGTCCGGTGATGGGGACAGGCGTGAACGGCAGCTTGATCGCGATCTGGGCGAAAACGGCGACCAGGAGGCTGAATCCGACGATCAGGGCGACGTCGCGCAGAATCCCCCTCCCAGGGAGGGCGACGTCGATGAGCGTGGGTGCGTGGCGCGCTGCTTGCACGCGGAGGAACCTCTCGGCGGCGGGCTGGGATCGAGTATACAAGTCCACCGCGCCGCGATGCATCGGCATGCCGGACGTGATTGCGCCAATCGTGGCGCCGGTTCCGGCGTGCTTGGGGGCTAGGCTGCTCAGCATCGACGTGTCGGACAGCCATAACTGACGCGCGCCAGCGCCCGCCTTCTCGTTGACACGTTTTTCGGGCCCACCGTAGAATGATGAGACGTTCTGGGTGGACGGCCCAACTATGCTGGAAATGGTCATCGATAGCATCCGCGTGAGCCTGATGAACTACCAACGGGTGGTCGTCTTGAAGCAGCGCGGCTCCGAGCGGTTCCTGCCGATCTGGATCGGCTCGCCCGAGGCCGACGCGATCGCCGTCAGGCTCCATGACGTCACGCCCCCGCGGCCGCTGACGCACGACCTGCTCGGCTCCGTCATCAGCACGCTCGGCGCCACCGTCGATCACGTGGTCGTCACCGACCTCTCGAACGACACGTTCTACGCGAAGCTCGTGCTGAGCCTCGCCGGCGGCGGCCAGACCGAGGTCGACTGCCGGCCGAGCGATGCGATCGCGGTCGCGGTGCGCGGCGGCTACTCCGTCACGGGCGCCGACGGCGAGGAGAACTGGTTCCCCTCGCACGAGGAGGCCCAGAAGTTCCGGGAGAACGCAGGGCTGGATGCCGCCGACGAGCGGTATGAGATCCGCGCCAAGGTGCCGATCCTCGTCGACGAGGGCGTCTTGGAGAAGGCCGGCATCGTGATGGACAAGGACGGCGGCACAGATGCCCCGGAGCCCGGCGCGTCTCCGAAGGCCTCACCCGCGCACAAGCCAATCTCGAAGGAGGAGCTCGAGCGCATGTCCGCGTTCACCGAGTTCCTCCAAGACCTCCCCGGCCTCGAGGACCTCGGCGAGATGCCCCGCTCGGGGTCCTGAAGCGAGGCATCTCGACCGCGAGGCTCCGTCAACGGCCTTCCGCGCGCGTCCGGGCCTGAAGCGTCATTCATTGACCGTGGTGGAGCGCCCGTGATAGCCTTCGGCCAGGCGCACACCTTATGAATGGCAGGCCGTGGTGGGTTACAGCGGCCCAGTTCACAGGCATCGGCTGGTACTTGGCAGCCGCCATCGTGCTGCCTACCCTCGGCGGTGTATGGCTCGATGAGCGCGCCGGGACAACGCCGCTCTTCATCCTGCTGGGGATCCTTCTCGGAGTCACAGTGGCCCTCTACGGCACATACCGCATGGTGTCTTCCTTCCTGATGGGCAGCCGTGGCGCAGACCACGGCAAGGGGCCGCGGCGATGATCCGTGCGCTGCTCCAGAAGCTCCCCGTCGCACTCGTCGGTGGACTGGCGCTGGCCGGCTTGGCCCTGGGCGCCATCGGCGCGGCGCTGCTCGGCAACGAGCCCTTCATCCGCGTCCCGGAGGTCCACCTCGCACCCCAAGAGGTGTTCGTGGTCGGCGGGTTCACGGTCACCAACACGCTGCTCTCGGCCTGGCTGACGACGGTGGTCGTGCTGCTGATCTTCGGGCTCGGTTCGCGCAAGGCGGCGCTCGTGCCCGGCCGGATGCAGGGTGCCATCGAGATGCTGTTCGAGGCCCTCTACGGCTTCATCAAGGGGGTCGTCGGGGAGCGGTACGGGCGGGCCTTCTTCCCGATACTGGCCACCATGTTCATCTTCGTGGCCTTCAACGCGTGGATGGCGCTCCTGCCCATCTACCCGACGGTCGGCTTCAAGGCCGACGGCGCGGACTACGTGACGACGCACCTCCTGCGCTCGGCCGGCACGGACATCAACATGCCGTTGGCGCTCGCGATCATCTCGTTCGTCTTCGTGGAGGTGTGGGGGTTCAAGGCGCAGCGGTTCGGATACCTCAAGGAGTTCTTCCGCTTCCGGAACCCGATCGACTTCTTCGTCGGCGCGTTGGAGATCGTGAGCCACCTCATCCGGCTCGTCAGCTTCACCTTCCGTCTCTTCGGCAACATGGTCGCCGGTGAGATCATCCTGGTCATGATCACGTTCCTGCTGGTCTTCATGGCGCCCATCGCCTTCTACCTGCTCGAGATACTCGTGGGTGGGGTCCAGGCGCTGATATTCATGGGTCTGACGTTGGTGTTCGCGTTCATGGCGGTGGCTCCGCATGGGGCGGACCACGAGGAAGCACACGCTCCCTAGGCCGAGGGGCCGGAGGGGTAGGAGGAAGTCGGATGACCGAATTAGCAGATGCTGCGAAGTTCTTGGGGGTTGGCCTTGCCGGACTGGGACTGGCCGGCGCCGGCATCGGCCTGGGCATCTTGGGGAACGGCGCCATGAACGCGCTGGGGCGCAACCCGGAGGCGCGGGATGCCATCGTCCCGAACATGGTGCTCGCGCTGGCGTTCACCGAGGCGATCGGCATCTACGGACTGGTGACTGCGATCCTGCTGATCTTCGTCGCTTAGGGACTCAAAGCGCGGACGTCATACGCGGCGTCCGCCCGTTCGGGCCCATCGCCCGTCGGGCCCGTGGCCCACGGCGCACGTAGGAAGGAGTCTGCTGACGTGCTCGCGGCATCTGTCCTGGCCCAAGAGGCCACTGGTATCGGCGCGCTCGGCGTCGATCTGAATAGTCTCATCGTGTACCTCATCAACTTCGGGGCGCTCGCGCTGCTCCTCTACTTCTTCGCGTACAAGCGCGTGCTCCGCGTGCTGGACGAGCGCTCCACGCGGATCCGCGAGAGCCTCGAGCAGGCCGAGCGCATCCGCGAGCAGTCCGTCGAGGCCCAGGCCTCGATGGAGCGTGCGCTCAATGAGGGCCGCGAGGCGGGCCAGCAGGTGCTGTCCGAGGCACGCGAGGCGGCTGAGCGCTATCGCGACCAGCAGGCGGAGCAGGCGCGCTCGGAGGCCGGGGCCATGCTGGAGCGCGCCCGCGACGAGATCCGCCAGGAGCGCGACGCCGCGCTCGAGCAGGTCCGCGCGGAGTTCGCGGGCCTCGCCGTGACGGCGGCGGAGCGCATCATCCACCGCTCGCTGGACGCCGACGCGCACCGGGACCTGATCGACGAGG
>JADFRC010000096.1 GCA_022561455.1 Chloroflexota bacterium
CCTCGGCCCCGTCCGACAGCAGCAGGTTCTTGTTGACCTGGTGCGCGACCGTGTGCTGGGCGCCGGGACGGACGAGCACGTGCCCGACGAATACGCCGCGGGAGTCGTCGTCCAAGATGCCCTTGTAGACCTCGTCGCTCGATGCGCCGGGCACCGCGTGGTCGACGAAGGTGTGGTTGTCCACGTGGCGCTTGCCTCGGCCGAGGTAGAGGCCGTTGAGCGAGGCGCTCGCGCCCGGCTCCGCGAGCAGCACGCTCAGGTCGTGGCGCACGAGCCCGCCGCCGAGGTCGACCGTGACCGACGAGACGCTGGAGTCGCGCGCCTGCACGACCTGCGTCGTCGAGATGTGGTAGGCGGCGGCGCTCTCGCGTTGGAGCGTGATGCAGCGCAGCCTCGCGCCGGGGCCGGCCACGACCTCGGTGACGGCGTCGGTGAAGTACGCGCCGTCCCCGAGCGACTCGAAGCTCACGAGGACGGTGGCCGAGCTGTCCCGGCCGGCGACGATGAGCACGCGCGGATACGTGACGGTGGGCCCCGCAGGCTCAGGCCGGGCGGTCGAGATGAACAGCAGGTAGATGGGCTCCGGCACGCTCACGCCGTCGGGGATGGACACGAACGCGCCGTCGCGTACGAACGCGGTGTTGAGGCTCGTGAACGCCCCCGCGGCGGCGCCCGCGTGCTTGCCGAGGTGCTCGCGGACCAGCGGCACGTCGTAGTGCGCCGCCTCGGCGAGCCGTCCGACGATGGGCCCGTCGCCGCGCTCGAAGAAGACGTTGCTCGCTCGCTCGCCCTCGCTCGGCGGGTCGGTCGAGAGCTGCGGCGCGTACCGGCCGTCGACGAAGACGAGCTGGTGCACGCGCGGGCAGGGGAGCTCGTAGGGACTTAAGTCGAGCTCGTCCGGCGCCTCGGTCGCCTCCGGCGCCGCGAACGCCGTCGAGGCGAGTGAGCGGACGTCGGTGTACTTCCACGGCTCGTTGCCGCGGCGCGCGGTCGGGAAGCCGGCGCGCGTGAACTCGGCCATGGCGTCCTTGCGCAGCTCGCGGAGCCAGGCGGGGTCGTGCGCGGCGCCGTTGCGCTCGGCGGCCTCGAACGCCGCGAGGTAGCGCGCCTCGTCGGTGGCCTGCGCGCTCACGACCCCCCCGCGGGTGCGAGGCCGGCGGCCTCCGCCACCGGGTCGTAGCCCTTGGACTCGATCTCGGCGGCGAGCGTCTTGTCGCCGGAGCGGACGATGCGTCCGTCGATGAGGATGTGCACGGCGTCGGGGACGACGTACTCCAAGATGCGCTGGTAGTGCGTCACGATGAGCGTCGCGCTTTCGGGCGTGGCGAGGGCGTTGATGCCGTCGGCCACGCTGCGCAGCGCGTCCACGTCGAGCCCGGAGTCCACTTCGTCCAGGATGCGGAGCTTGGGCTCCAAGATGGCCATCTGGAGGAGCTCGTTGCGCTTCTTCTCGCCGCCGGAGAAGCCCTCGTTGACGGAGCGCTTGGTCAGCGCGGCGTCCATCCGGATCTCCTTCGCCTTGGCGCGGATGAGCCGGTCGAACTTCAAGACGTCGATCTCTTCCTCGTCCCGGCTCTTGCGGATCTCGTTGTAGCCGGCGCGCAGGAAGTGGTCGAGGCGCAGGCCGGGGATCTCGATGGGGTGCTGGAAGGAGAGGAAGAGCCCGCCGCGTGCCCGCTCCTCCGGCCCGAGGGCCAGGAGGTCCGCTCCATCGAAGGAGACGCTCCCGCGCGTGACCGTATAGGCGGGGTGGCCGGCCAGGACCAGGGCGAGCGTGCTCTTGCCGGAGCCGTTCGGGCCCATGATGGCGTGGGTCTGGCCGGCGCCGACGCGCAGGTCGATCCCCTTGAGGATCTCGACCCCGTTGACGCTGGCGTGCAGGTCTTGGATCTCTAACAAGTTCTCAGCCGACGGCGCCTTCCAGGTTCAGCTCGAGGAGGCGGTTCGCCTCGACCGCGAACTCGAGCGGCAGGCGCTTGACCACGTCCCGCACGAACCCGTTGATGATAAGCGTCTGCGCGGCCTCGGCGGAGAGGCCCCGCTGCTGCGCATAGAAGACCTGCTCCTCGCTCACCTTCGTGGTGGAGGCCTCGTGCTCGACGCTCGAGGAGGGGTTCTCGACCTCGATGTAGGGCACCGTGTGCGCGCCGCACGCATCGCCGATGAGCAGCGAGTCGCACCGGGTGAAGTTGCGCGCGCCGGTGGCCTTGGGCAGGATCTTGACGAGCCCGCGGTAGGTGTTGTTGCCGTGGCCGGCCGAGATGCCCTTGGAGATGATGGTGCTGGAGGTGTTCTTGCCGATGTGGGTCATCTTCGTGCCCGTGTCGGCCTGCTGGCGGCCGTTGACGAGCGCGACGGAGTAGAACTCGCCGACCGAGTTGTCGCCCTGGAGCAGGACGCTCGGGTACTTCCAGGTGATGGCGGAGCCGGTCTCCACCTGCGTCCACGAGATCTTGGAGTTGACGCCGGCGCACTTGCCGCGCTTCGTCACGAAGTTGTAGATGCCGCCCTTGCCGTTGGCATCGCCTGGGTACCAGTTCTGGATGGTCGCGTACTTGATCTCCGCGTCGTCCATCGTGATGAGCTCGACCACGGCCGCGTGCAGCTGGTTCGTATCGCGCATCGGCGCGCTGCACCCCTCCAGGTAGCTCACGTAGGAGCCCTTGTCCACGATGATGAGCGTCCGCTCGAACTGTCCGGAGCCCTCCGCGTTGATGCGGAAGTACGTCGATATCTCGAGCGGACAGCGCACGCCGGGCGGGATGTAGACGAACGAGCCGTCGGAGAACACGGCCGAGTTCAGCGCCGCGTAGAAGTTGTCGGAGTAGGGCACGACCGAGCCCAGGTACTTCTTCACGAGCTCGGGGTGTTCCCTCACGGCCTCGGAGACGGACGAGAAGATGATGCCCTGCTTGGCCAGCGTGTCCTTGGCGGTGGTCATCACCGACACGGAATCGAAGATGGCGTCGACCGCGACGCCCGCGAGGCGTTTCTGCTCCTCGAGCGGGATGCCGAGCTTCTCGTAGGTGCGCAAGATCTCGGCGTCGACCTGATCGAGGCTTTCGAGCTCAAGCTTCGGCTTGGGCGCCGCGTAGTAGCTCATGGCCTGGAAGTCGATGGGCGGGTGGGAGACGTTCGCCCAGGTGGGGTTCTGCTCGTCCTCGAGCAGCTTCATGAAGTGGCGGAACGCCCGCAGACGCCATTCGAGGAGCCACTCCGGCTCCTCCTTCTTGGCGGAGATCCAGCGCACGATCTCCTCGGAGAGTCCAGGCGGCGCCGTCTCCTCCTCGACGTCGGTGGTCCACCCGTACTTGTATCCCTGGTCCTCGAGCTCGCGGACGGTTTCTTTAGAGGTCATGACAGCACCGGGGGCATGGGATTGTCGAGCTTCAGCATCGACAATAGCGTAGTCTTGGCCAGCGGCGGTGTCAAGGCGGGGGCGCCCCGCCACGGCGGGCGGGAGAGCGATCCGCGGGGCGCGCAACTGGCCTCCCCGTTGCGAGACTCAGGACCGAGCCTGCATCTACAATCTGGGGTAGATGACGCATCCCTTGGCCTTCGTCTTCGCGTTCTTCATGGGGGCAGCGGTCGGCAGCTTCGTCAACGTCGTCGCTGACCGGCTCCCGGCCGGCCAGTCTCTGGTGCGGCCCGGCTCGCACTGCCCGGTGTGCGGCACGCACCTGCGCGCCTTCGATCTGGTGCCCGTGCTGAGCTACGTCTGGCTGCGGGCCCGGTGCCGATACTGCGGCGCGGCGATCCCCCGGCGCTTGCCGTTGGTCGAGGCGGGCACGGGGCTGCTCTTCGCCTTCGCGCTCGCGAGCTACGGGCTGAGCGCCGCGTTCGCTGCCGCGGCGGTCGTCCTGGGGCTGCTCGTGGCCATCGCCATCATCGACCTCGAGCATGGCCTGATCCTCGATCGGGTCGTCCTGCCGGCGTCGGTGGCCGCGCTCTTCATGGCGCCGCTGTGGCCGCTCGTGGGCGTCGAGCGGGAGTTCTTCTTGTGGTCGGGGCCCCTCGCGTCGCTCGCGAGCTCGCTGGCGGGAGGAGTGGCCGGGTTGGTGTTCTTCCTGGCCATCGTGCTGCTGCGCCCTGGCGGGATGGGCGGCGGCGACGTGAAGCTCGGCGGGCTGCTGGGGTTGCTGCTGGGGCTTGGCGGCGTCGCCATCGCGGTCTGGGTCGCGGTCGTCGCTGGGGGGTTGGTGGCCGCGGCGCTGCTGGCGCTGCGGAAGCGAGGGCGTAAGTCGGAGATGCCCTTCGGCCCGTTCCTCGCGGGCGGGGCGGCGGTGGCGCTGCTGGCCGGGCCGCAGCTCCAGTCATGGTATCTGGGGATATGACGGATGGTTGGCAACGAAGAGGTGCTTGAGGATAATGGCCCGGACGTGATAGGCCGACAACGCGCCTGTGGACGGGTCGTGGTCTGATGGCGGACAAGTATCAGCGCGATATCTACCTGTTCCTGTCCCTGTACAGGTTCTTTGCGTACGGGCTCGCGGTCATCCTCTTCCAGCGCGTCCCTGGGTTCGACATCTCCGACATCGGCGAGCCGGACAACCTCGTGCTCGCCGCCATCGGCGTCTACACGCTGCTCAAGGTCCTGGGGCCGCTGCGGTGGTGGCGAGCCGACCCGTCGACGTACGTCGTGCTCGGCGGCGACGCGGTCGTCGCCGCCGCGATCCTGCTCATGACGGGCGCGCTGAACAGCCCGTACCTCCTCTACTCCTTGGCCCCGGTGATCGCCGCGGCGATGCTGTTCCAGGAGCGGCTCGCGCTCGCGGTCGCGAGCCTGCTGTCGGCCAGCGTCGTTCTCGCGCACCTCAGCCCCGCCTGGCTCGATACGGACTATTCGTGGGTGCTGGACGGCAACTTCCTGCTGTGGATGGTGCTCTACGTCAGCGCCACCTACCTGATCAGCACGGCTGTTTACCGGAGCAACCTGAACATCCGCCGGTACATCGAGGCCGAGGCGACGATGACGGAGCGGCGGCGCATCCGGCGCGAGATCCACGACGGTCTCGCGCAGATGCTCACGAGCCTCACGATGAAGTCGGAGCTCGTGGGGAAGTTCATCGAGCGCCAGCGCATCCCCGAGGCCCTCAAGATCAGCAACGAGCTGCACGCGCTGTCCCAGGACCTCTACCAGGAGGTGCGCGACAGCCTCGATGAGCTCAGCGTGGAGCCATTCCCCTTCATCCCCGTGCTCAGGGAGTACGTCCAGGACTTCGAGGGCCGCAGCGGCATCGAGATGCGGTTCCAGCCGCCGTCCGGCCCGCTCGGGCTGCCGCCGTCCGTCGAGCTCCAGCTCCTGCGCATCGCCCAAGAGGCGCTGACCAACGTCCAGCGCCACTCCCATGCTTCCATGGCCTGGGTTAGACTGCTGAGCACGTCCCGGGCGGTGGAGCTGAGCGTGCAGGACAACGGCAAGGGCTTCGGGACCTCCTCGAACGGGGAAGGCGCGGCCGAGGCTGAGGCCGAGGGGCACGGACGCCACGGGATCGACGGCATGCGGGAGCGGGCGGAGTCGCTCGGGGCGACGCTGAGCATCACGAGCGAGGAGGGGCAGGGGACCCTGCTCCACCTCGTGCTTCCGCGCAACAAGGTGGAGATCTGATATGGACGTCGAGAAGATCACGGTGCTGCTCGTGGACGACCACGCATGGGTGCGCGGAAGCGTGGCCCAGGCGCTCTCTCTGGCCGACGACATCGAGGTCGTCGGCCAGGCCGCCAACGGCGAGGAGGGCGTCAAGAAGGCCAAGGAGCTGAGCCCCGACGTCGTCGTGATGGACCTCGATATGCCCGTGCTGGGCGGCGTGGAGGCGACCCGCCAGATCCGCGAGGCGGTCCCGAGCACGCAGGTGCTGGTGCTGACCGTCTCGGAGAGCGAGAGCGACCTGTTCGCGGCCATGGCGGCAGGGGCGAAGGGCTACCTGCTCAAGAACGCCGGCGCGGACGACCTCCACACGGCCGTCATGCACATCTCCCAGGGGGGCGTGCTGGTCTCGCCCATCATGGCGACGACGATGCTCACGCAGTTCACGGAGGTTGAGACCAAGGCGCCCAAGATCGAGACCGGGCTCTCCGCCCGCGAGGAGGAGGTCCTCCAGTCGGTCGCCCAAGGCGCCAGCAACAAGGAGGTGGGCGCCGAGCTGTTCATCACCGAGAACACCGTCAAGACGCACCTCCGCAACATCATGGAGAAGCTGCACGTCGCCAACCGCTCGCAGGCCACCGCGTACGCCGTGCGCGCGGGCCTCTATCGCGAGCCGGACCGGCCGACCGCCTCCTAGCGCCCCCGTCCCATGGAGCGTGCTCGCCCGTAGGCGCGTGCTCGTTTTGCTCGTCGTGACGCCAAATCACCCGAACGGGCGATTACGCTCTCACGGAAGTATCGCCAGACTGGGGAGCGTTGAATCGGAGCGAAGAGTTCGCTCTCGAGGAAGGTGTGTGATGGCGAACATGTGGCGCAGGAACAAAGAGAAGGGCTTCACGCTGATCGAGCTCTTGATCGTGGTGGCGATCCTGGGGATCCTCGCCGCCGTCATCATCCCGAACGTCGGCCGGTTCCTCGGCCGGGGTCAGGACGAGGCGCGGCGCGCGGAGTTCCACGACCTCTCGGTGGCCATCACCGCGCTGATGGTGGAGAACAACCTGGCGGGCATCCCCAACGCGGTCTCCGCCAACACCACGCCATGCACGGTGGGCACGCAGGACATGAACGCGTATCCGGACACGGCCTCGGAGGCGTCCAACAACGGCAAGGTCAACGACCCCAATGGCGACCCCTACGCCTTCGATGGTGTCTCGCCGGACGACAAGAAGGGCTACCGGCTGTTCGGCCACGACCTCCTTGCGGATGGCGACCTGCTCGTGTTGGTCAACTACATCAACTTCGACAACACGACGCACTGCTACACGATCGACACGAACGGGACCGTCCACCAGTACATCCTGGACGGCACCGAGCAGGTCGACTAGCCCTCGCTCAGCTGCCCGTAGAAGAAGAGGGCTCCCCCCAACCGGGGGAGCCCTCTTCTTCTGTCCGCCGGCGCCACCGGGTCCACGCGGGAGGCGCGGACGGGTGATGCGCGGCCTCAGCCGTCCGCGGCATCTGCGGACACGAGCTTGAGGGTCTGCGCGATGTTCGTGGACGTGCGTGGGTATTCGACGCTCTCGAAGCGGCCAGTTGCCCGCAGCGCTTCCACGAAGTCGATCGCGGTGTCGATGGAATCGGCGCTGGCGGCGAGGCTGACTTCCTCTGGGTTGACCGTCAGCGAGGAGATCGTGATGCCGTCTATCACCGTGCTCTCGATGAGGTCTCTTATCTCGGCGACGTGGCCCCACGGGGCGGTGAGGTCCTGGAACTCGGCGATGCTGCCTTCAAGCTGGCTCAGCTTGCCGAGCTCGACGCGGCGTGCGTCCACCTGCCGCTCGATGGGCGCAAGCTGGCTCTCCAGCCGCTGCGTCTGGGCCTGGCTGTCGGTGAGCTGCCCGTACAGGGTGCCAAGCACGGCCAGTGCGAACAGCGCCGCGCCTCCGATGACCCCCATGGCGGGTGTGACATGGAAGATGGACTGTCGCGGGGCCATGAGGTTGATGTAGAGGGGGACGGTGCCACCGCCCGCTTCCCCTGCCGTCGCACGGCCCCGGAGCGCCAGCCCCAGGTTCACCGCATACTCCCAGACCGGCAGGCTGGGCGGGTACTCCAG
>JADFRC010000009.1 GCA_022561455.1 Chloroflexota bacterium
TCGGCTGTCCGTCTGTCATCGGGCCTCTCCTTCCACCATCGCGAGGTTAGCACTATACGCGCGACCAACTCGTGTCATCGGTGACATACCCGGCGCAGGCCAGTGAGCCGTGGGAAGGAGCTGAGTCCGCCGGTGCCGAAGACCCGTTCGAACAGCGGGTTTCACGCGCTACCACTTGTAGTCCGAGAATCCGCGAGTTCTTTTATTGGCTTCGCAACTGGCAGAACAAGGCCCCGGCGGTTTTGCCTGGGCCTTATTGTTGTCTGGTCGGGGAGCCGGGATTCGAGCCCAGGGCCGCTGCGCCCCAAGGAGTGCACGCGTTCGTTAGCATGCCGCAGCGGGCGTCCCCCCGATGAGCGCGAGGATCTCGGGGACGAGGTAGAGCTCGGGCGTGGTCGGCGGCTCCGTGGCGGCCGCCGGGAGGCGGCCGCCTTGGGCGAGCAGCGCCTTGGCGCTACGAGACGTTGAAGCAACGGGCCGCGTTGTCCCAGAGCATCTTCTGCTTCTGCTCGCGGCTGAGGATGTCCCAGTCCACGACGAGGTCCACGGAGCCGGGGAACCGGGACTCCGCGTGGGGGTAGTCGGAGCTGAACATGAGGACCTGGTCGCCCATCATCTCGTTGACCATCCGCACCATCTCCGGGCCTTCGTGCAGGACGACGGCGGCATAGAATCGTCCGTCGGTCATGTACTCGGTCATGGTGTGCTGGAGGTCCTCCGCGACGTAGCCCATGTAGACGACCTGGTCCTCCATGCGCTTCATCCAGAAGGGCAGCCAGCCGAAGCCGGACTCGAGGATGGCGAAGTGGAGCTGCGGGAAGCGGTCCATCAGGCCCGCGCCCATGAATGAGGCGATGGCCCGCATGGCGGCCCACGGGTGCGAGGCGGTGCGCCCGATGAAGGGGTTGTCCCAGAGGTCGCGGTAGCCGGGATAGCCGGCGGAGAAGCTGTGGTGCGTGATGCAGAGGCCCTGCTCCTCGGCCGCCGCCCAGATGGGCAGCAGGTCGGGGTGGTCGAGCGGGTAGTCGAGCGGCAGCTCGGCCTTGAGCGCCACGGCCCAGGGCTTCTTCCCCCAGGTCTTGATCTCCGCGACGTTGTCCTCGACGGGCAGGCGCGAGTTGATGCTGATCATCGCGGTCAGCCGGCCGGGGTACTGCGAGCAGACGTCGTCGACGAAGCGGTGGTGGGCCTGGAGGAGCCCCAGCTCGACGGCGGTCTCTTGATGGCCGCCCATGGGCGTGGTCACGAGGAGCTGCGTGTCGACGCCCTCCTCGTCCATCTCGCGGATGCGGGCGGCGATGTCGAAGTCCTCCGCGCCGACGGTGGGCCGACGCTCGCCCATGAAGGTCTGGAAGGGGCGCTCCTCACCCTCGCGCGGGGCCGCCTCGCCGAGGTGGCGCGGCGCGCGGCCGCCCCAGCCCTCGCCCTTGTCCTTGGGGAAGCTGTAGTAGTGCCGGAGCTCGGGCTCGGTGAGGAGCTGGCCGGCGCGGCCGTACTTCCTCGTGCGCGTGAACTGCGCCAGCTCGGCCTCGCGGGCTCTGAGGTCCCGGTCGAAGTACGGGAGCAGGCTCTCGACCGACGGGGCGAAGTGCGTGTCTGAGTCGAAGACCCGGAATCCATCCCTCACGAGCGTCCCTCCGTGCGTGGGCGTTCCCGCGGCCCACTGTAGCGCGCGGGGCACGGGCCAGCAAGCGGGAGCGCGTCTATGGAGAGGGGCGCTGGGCCGCAGCGGGGGCCGTTGCCAGCAGCACGAACAGGACGACCTGGACCCGGCGGTCGACGCCATCGGCTCGGGGCAGCTTCTCGTACATCGCCGAGACGCGGTTCTCGACGGTCTTGGGACTGAGGAACAGCCGCTCGGCTATCTTCGCGTTGGTCCAGCCCTCGGCCATCTGGTCGACGACCTCCCGCTCTTGCGGGCTGAGAGCGGCCATGAAGCTCTCGGCCTGAGCGGCCTTGCTGACCCTCGTTCCGATCATGATGCCCCCTGTACGTTGCCCGACCCGGCTGGAGCCGGCGGTCGCATCCTCACGCGCACCTTGGAGGATAGGAGCCGGGGGGCGGGAGGCCCTATCGCACGAGCGGGTGATGTGCGGGTGAGCGGTGGGTGATGGGCTCCGGCGTCCGCGGGTGCAGGAGCGGACCCCGGTTTTTGCAGCACGGGGCCACCGCGAGTACAGTACGTCTCGGCCCCGCTCAAGCGACCTTGTGAAGGAGGGACTCATGGCCACCGAAACCAAGGCATCCCCGAAGACGTCGACGTTCTCGATCAAGGGCCCCTACCTGTCGGCCGGGCGCGTCAACATCGACCTGGCGCGGACGGACCTGCTCTGGCTGAGCCTGAAGATCAACGCGGAGGGCGGCGAGAACGCGGTCCACGCGCACACGGCCGAGGACCACTCCTTCATCGTGCTCGAGGGCGAGGTGACGTTCTACGACGAGCACGGCGAGGGGAAGACGCTCGGGGCCTACGAGGGCATCATGATCCCGAAGGGCGCCTACTACCGCTACCTCAACACGGGCGGCCGCAACCTGTTCCTGCTCCGCGTGGGCGCGACGCGCGACGCCGAGGAAGGGCAGCCCTCCCGGCGCAAGCCCGACGGCAGCCCGATCCTGGGGGAGAGCGCGGAGAACCACCACGTCGACGGCGTGCCCATACCCGGCAAGTCCTTCGGCAACAAGGGCACTGCCCTTGACCCATAAGGGGTAGTGCCGCCGACTCCGGCGCGTGGCTGTCGTTCATCACGAGGGCGCGCCCTTGACCCATTAGGGGGTAGTGGCGCCGACTCCGGCGCGTGGCTGTCATTCATCACAAGGGCGCGCCCTTGACCCATTAGGGGTAGTGGCGCCGACTCCGGCGCGTGGCTGTCGTTCATCACGAGCCCAGCCAGCGCTCGACCGCGCAGCTACCGGCAAGGAGGAGAGATGCTGACCGCCGAGCAGAACGAGCGGCTGACGATGGTCGGCCCCGGCACGCCGATGGGCGAGCTGATGCGGCGCTACTGGCAGCCGATCGCCGCGTACGCGGAGCTGTCCGCGAACCCGACGAAGGCCATCCGCCTGCTCGGCGAGGACCTGGTGCTCTACAAGGACCGCTCGGGGACGCTCGGGCTGATCGAGGCCTCCTGCGCACACCGGCGCGTGCACATGCTCTACGGCATCCCGGAGGAGCGCGGCCTGCGCTGTCCCTACCACGGCTGGCTCTACGACGAGAGCGGCCAGTGCCTGGAGATGCCGGCGGAGGCGCCGGAGAGCACCTTCCCGACCCGCGTGCGGCTCAAGGCCTACCCGGTCGAGGAGCTGGGCGGGCTCGTCTTCGCCTACCTGGGCCCCAAGCCCGTGCCGCTCGTGCCGCGCTGGGGGCCGTTCACCGCGAAGGGCGTGGCGCGCTCCATCGGCTGGGCGGTCGTGCCGTGCAACTGGCTCCAGATCATGGAGAACTCGCTGGACCCGGTGCACGGCGAGTACAACCACCAGTACTTCTCCAACTACGTCCTGGAGCGCATGGGCATCCTGGAGGAGCGCGGCGACCTGTTCGGGAAGCGTCCGTTCGAGCTGAGCGATGAGGGCGCTGGCTTCTGGCGGACGGGCTCGAAGATCCGGCACCATACGAAGGTCGGCTTCACCGCCTTCGAGCACGGGATCTTGAAGCACCGGCTGTACGACCACGAGGACGAGGAGACGTCGCTCGGCTGGCGGATCGGGCACCCGATCCTCTTCCCGAACTTCGAGCAGGGCGGCCTCGACCACTTCCAGATCCGCGTGCCGATGGACGACACGCACACCTACTACCTCTGGTATAGGTACAGCATGCCGCTGCCGGGCGAAGAGGCGGACGACGACCCGGACGCCGTCAACGTGTATAAGGTACCCATGCCGGGCCTGGACGAGAACATGCAGCCGGTCTGGGGGCTGATGGACAACAACAGCGGCCAGGACAACATGATGTGGACGAGCCAAGGGCCCATCATGCAGCGCCCGCTCGAGAAGCTTGGGCAGTCGGACGTGGGGATCATCATGTTCCGGCGGATGCTCCTGGAGCAACTCAGCGTGATGGAGGACGGCGGCGACCCGATGAACGTCTTCCGCCACGCGCCGCCAGAGGGCGAGCACATCGTGGTGCCGATGGAGGAGCTGGACCCGGCGGCCGCCGGCGATCCCACGTACGGCAGGGCAGCGGAGATAGCGGCAGGGCGCCGAGCGCCGCGCATCGGCAACGGCAACACGCAGAAGTACGACCCGGTGCTGCTGCGGCACACCGCCAAGGCGGGCGGCACGCTGCCGCCCCCGCCGCCGTCGATCGCGATCGACATGGCGGACGCCGCGCCCGGATAGCAAGGGCATCGCCCTCGACCCACTCGCCAGCGGCAGGGCACAGCCCTGCACCCACTCGCCAGCTCAGAAAGTGGGTCGCAGGCTGGGGCGGTTGGGCGCTGGCCGGGCCGTTGGTGACGACGGCGGGCGCAGCGTCGGTGCGCCGATACTCGGAACACAACAACGGAGGACGATGTGACGCAGACGACGAACGTCCAGGACGAGATCACGCGCGACGGCAACCGCGGCGGCAAGTACCTCTACGACCGCTGGATGGAGGCCCAGGGGGTGCCGATCCACCGGGGCTACTTCATCGAGGACCTCAAGACCGTGGAGGTCGGGCCGTGGGCGGAGCGCGAGTGCAACGCCGCGTTCATCCAGGTCTCGGGCATGGAGGGCGTCGCCGAGGCGCGCATCACGGAGATCGCGCCGGGCGCCACGGTGCCGCCGATGAAATTCGCGCTGGACGAGGTCATCTACACGATCAGCGGCTGGGGCATCGCCACGGTGTGGGCCGAGGGCGTGCCGAAGCACAGCTTCGAGTTCGGCCCGCGCAGCCTGTTCCTGATCCCCCGCGGCTGCCACCGGCAGTTCGCGAACGCCCGCGGGGACCAGACGCTGCGGCTGCTGCACAACAACTACCTGCCCGTTGCGATGTCGCTGGAGCCCGACCCCGGCTTCTACTTCAACAACGCCTACCCGCACCCGGAGCTGCTCCAGCCCAAGGACGACGAGCTGTACGCGGTCGCCAAGCGGGCGCCTGAGCTGGGCCGTGGCGCGACCTGGTATGGGAACTTCTTCACGGACATGGGCGCCTGGGAGGACCTCGTGCCGCACCGCAAGCGCGGCGGCGGCGGCCACGTGGTGGACGTGTCGTTCCCCCACTCGCAGATGGGCGGCCACATGTCGGTCTTCCCGCCCGGCACGTACAAGAAGGGCCACCGTCACGGCCCCGGCCGTGTGATTGTGATCCCCGCGGGCGAGGGCTACTCCATCATGTGGCCGGAGGGCGGCGAGAAGGTGATCGTGCCGTGGCACGAGGGCAGCATGTTCACGCCGCCCGACCGCTGGTTCCATCAGCACTTCAACGTGAGCGCGACCCCCGCTCGATACCTGGCACTGGCGCCGCTGCCGCAGTTCGCGGGCCATAGCGAGGAGGTGGTGGACCGCGCGCGCAACCAGATCGAGTATCCGAACGAGGAGCGGTGGATACGCGAGAAGTTCGAGGAGGAGCTGGGCAAGCGCGGCCTCGAGAGCCTGATGCCGGAGGAGGCGTATACGAACGCCGACTTCAAGTGGGGGTACGGGGCGGGCGAGGAGCAGGGGGCCGGGAGCCGCCGGCGCGAGGGCTAGCGGCTCCCGTTCGTACTTCGAGAGCCTCAGCACGAACGGGGGCGGCGGCGGGCGGCGCTTCGTGCTTCGAGAGCCTCAGCGCGGACGGGAGGGCGGCGGGTGCGAGGGCCGCACGCCGTGCGCCCCTACCGGCCCGGCGCGCTCTGCATGACGCGACCGCGGAGCCCGCGGCGCTATCCCTGAAGGGCTGAGGGCTACTCCGTTGCCGCGTGACGCTCCGCTTCGCTCGCGATGCGTCCGCTGGGGCGGTTCTTCTGGCGTGCGGCGGTGCGCTCGGCGTAGTTCACGCGCTCGTTGGTGGCATTCGGGTCGGCTGCGGTGATGTGCAGTATCTCCAGGGGCTCGTCGCTGATCGCCTCGAACCAGTAGGGGACGCCGCGTGGGATGTTCACGCCCTCGTGCTTGGCGGGCTCGGCGATGACGACGTCGCCGTAGCCGTAGAACCGCGCCTGGCCTGCGAGGACCATCCACGTCGAGTCCAGGCTTGGGTGGGCGTGCATGTTCGTCTCGCCCCCGTCCTTGCGCACGACCTGCACGCCGACCCTGAGGAGGTCGGTCTTGACGATGGGGACGGTCTTCTTGGGACGGTCCTGGCTCGCCGGGGGCTCGTACTTGAACGCCGTCATCTGCTTCGCTTCGGTCTCAGTCACGGTTGCACCTCGCTTGCCTATCAGGCTTTCGCTCAAAACCTCTGCCCCGTCGGGGAAGCGCCGGCGGCCGACGACCGTTTCGACCATCCCCCCGTCCCCCTTCCCTTCGACAGGCTCAGGGCAGGCTCTGGCCAGGAAGGGGGTGGTAAAGCTGGATACGGGGGACACGCCTCCATCCCCGAGAATGGGCGTGCCCCCGGCCCTTCGACAGGCTCAGGACAGGCGCCGGGGCTTCGCCCCTCTGCACTCCCTTGCGGAAGCGTCGGGGGACGACACTCCGCTTCGACCATCCCCGCCAGTCCAACCAAGATACAAAGGCAGGCTCTCTGCACTCCCCGTCCGGCGCCCAGCAGCTCTTGAGGCAAAGCCTGCCCGCCGCTGGGGGCGCTGATCCGTCGCACGAAGGGGCGCGGTCGGTGCGCTCCCCTTCGCTCTCGTCCTACGACTCTGTCCGAGCGGTCACCGCACGATGATGAAGAGGTCGCCGTGGGCATCGGGGTGCGCCGAGCAGTACATGCGATAGTTGCCTGCCTCGGTTGGCTTGATGGTGAAGCCCTCGCCCGCCTGATCCGTACCGTCGGGCGGGAGCTCGATGTCGATCCCCAGCTCGTCGATCGTGAAGAAGTGCGTGCCGGTGTTGCCGTTGCTCCCGTTGATGCCTTGCTCGAACGAGATGGAGTCGCCCGCGTTGATGGTCAGGAGGACGCCGTCCTGGCCGGGGTCGGTGTCGTACCCGGGGCCGCTCTCGACGCGCATGCCGGCCTCGTAGCCCCACGCGGTCGTCTCGCCCATCCGGAAGTCCATGATGTCGTCGCGGACCCGGACCATCTGGAGCACGAAGTTGACGGGCGCGGGGGCGCCTGAGGCCACGGCTTCGGCGACGATCGTGAAGTCCCCGTGGGCATCGGGGTGTGCCGAGCAGTAGACCCGGTAGGTGCCCGGCTCGGCCGGCGTGATGATGAACCCGAGGGCTGTTTCCCGGTTGCCGATCTCGACCGCGATGTCGATCCCGAGCTCATCGATGGTGAGGTAGTGCGTCTCGGTGTTGCTGCCGCTCCCCGTGAAGCCGGCGGGGAAGACGAGGGAGTCGCCCGCGTTGATGGTGATGGTGACGACGTTCCCATCCGCGCTCGTGACGCGCTCGCCTGCGGGGAAGCCGAGAGCGTCCTCCTCGCCGATCCGTAGCTCGATGGCCGCGTCGCGCAGCCGGATCTGGTCGAGCGTGTAGACGACGGGCTCCGGCCCGCCTGCTGGGGGCTCGTTGACGACGATGAAGAAGTTGCCGTGGACCGCCGGGTCCGGGTGCGCGGAGCAGTAGAGCCGGAAGGTGCCCGTCTCGGTCGGCTGCATGACCAGGCCTGCGTTCGTGTCCGCGCCCGGTGCGATCTCCGCGTTGATCCCGAGCTCGTCGATGGTGATGAAGTGCGTCTCGGTGCTGCTGCCGCTGCCTGTGAGGCCATCGGGGAAGACGAGCGAGTCGCCCAGGTTGATGGTGATGATGATGTCCCCGACCTCGTCGGTCCGGATGCGGTCGGACTCCGCCGAGCGGGGGTCGTCGCCGTAGCCCCAGGCGATCGTGTCGCCCATGCGGAGCTCGAAGATGGTGTCGCGCACGCGGATCTCGTCCAGCGTGTAGGTGACGGGCAGATACCCGCCGATCTCGACGTCGCCGACGAGGATGAAGGCTTTCCCGTGCTCGTGGGCGTCGCCGATGACGTAGACGCCCTCATCGTAGAAGGTGAACTTCCAACCGGACACGGTGCCCCCGCCCTCTACCGCATCCAGCGGGAAGCGGACCCCAAGGTCCGCGGCCGTGAAGGCGTGGGGGAGGGTGCTGCGGCTGCTGCTCTGCTCGATCTCGCCGACGATCAGCGTGTCGCCAACGTCAAGCTGGATGATCCACCCGCCGCCTTCGTTGGACTTGATGCGGGCGTTGGCCTCGTAGCCGAACCTCGGCTCGGGACCGACCCGGAGCTCGATCAGATCGTCCTCGTACCGGATCGCTTCGATCTCGATGACGCCTTCTTGGACGGTGGGCGTCGGCTCTGGGGGCACTGCGGTCGGCACCGGCGTCGCCGTCGCCGTCGGCTCCGGAGGCGGCGTGGTCGCTGTCGCTGTCGGCGCTGGGGGCTCCGAGGTCGGCGTGGCCGTCGGGTCCTCGGCGCAGGCAACGGCGAGGAGCATGAGAACCGCGGGCAGCATGAGCAGAGTCAGTCGTTTCACAGAGAGCATCCGGTGACCTCCAGCCAGGGATCGATAGGGCCGTCAGCAGGTTGATAGTCCATTGAAGAGCCGGTGGGCACGCCGTGGCGGCCCGTGCGCGAGTCTATTGACGCTCCGTTCGTTTAGCAAGCTCATGCATCGCGAGGCGCCCGCCACTTGAAGTCCGGGTCGGTGTAGAGCTCGGGGGGCATCCGGTTCTTCACGCCGCGTTTCGCGAGCTCGGCCTCGAACGTCTGGCGGACCCACGGGTCCTCGTCCGGGAACCGGATGGCGCTGCCCTCGTACGACGGCTCGATGTGCCGCGCCGGGTGCAGCGTGATGTAGCGCGTGTCGGTGGGGCCGGTGTTCATGTGCTGGTGGTACCAGAGGTTCGGGGGGCCGAACATGCTGCCCTCGTGCCACGGGATGAACATCTTCTCCGCCGTGTCGTCGAACACGGGCCACATGAGGGAGAAGCCCTCGCCGCCGGGGATCACGATGACGGCGCCGGCGCCGTGGTAGTGCGCCGGCTTGTAGGTGCCGGAGGGGAGCACGCGTCCGCCGATCTTGAGCGAGGTGATGTTGGGCAGGCAGTACGAGAGGTTCGGCAGGGCTCCGAGGCGCTCGTTGGAGTGGACCTTGTCGAAGGACATGAGGTCCGGGAAGAAGCTCGCCACCCAGCCGCCGGAGCGGCGGGTCCTTGCGCCCTGCACCCACTTGGCCTCGGAGTAGAGGTCGTGGTCCTCGCCGCCCATGATGTCGGTGGTGGGCTGGAGCGCGGGGTTCTCGAAGAAGTACTCGGGCTCGGGGATGATGGACATGGCCATCGGCAGGTAGTTGTAGTGCAGGAGGCGGGCGGGCTCGTGGCCCGCGGCGTTGGCGAGCTGGTAGGTGTAGTTGCGGGGGATGAAGAAGAGCGAGTGGGGCTGCCACTCGAACGTCCGCTTCTTGCCGCCCTCGCCCGCCCAGACGGTGGTCATGCCGTGCCCGGACAGCACGTAGATGATGTCGTCCATGGCGAATTTCGTGGGCCGCACCTTGGCGGCGGGCGGGATCTCGGTGATCCGGGTCTCCATGAAGTCCTTGTTGCCCTCGAGGATGACGACGGCCGCGTTGCACTCGCGGTCCTCCCAGGGACCGACCTCGATGGTGCGGAGGTCGTCGACGTAGTAGGTCCGGTGGATGGGTATGTTGAGGGATTCGATCCAGCGCTCATAGCGCGGGACGATCCACCAGTAGTCCTTCCACGGGTCAACCTTTTGCTTCTGCATGCGTGCTCCTCCGTGATGCGGCGTGCGTCTGAACCTGCGTCGGGCTGCCGGCTGCGCTCACTTGGCGGAGGCGGCCTTGGCCGGCTCGTTCCTGATGCCGAACCGCTTGGCGACGCGATCGTGCCGGATGCCCATCTTGAGGGCGTAGTAGCGGCCGATCAGGGCGAGGACCAGGGTGTAGACCATGATGACCAGGCTGATGATGCCTGCGTTCTCCGTCCTGCCGAGCTGCGGGGAGGCCCATTCGAGCGCGATGATCGACAGCGTCAGCGTCTGCCTGGAGGCGAGGAGGATGATGCTCGACGTGGTCGAGGCGGCGGATATGAAGTTGAGCATCCCGATGAGGACCATCGTCGGCATGAGCAGGGGGAGGACGATGGTGAAGTAGGTCCGGAGCCAGCCGGCGCCCGATACGCGCGCCGCTTCCTCCACGTCGCCCCCGAGCTGGATCATGACGCCCTTGAAGATGTTGGTCCCGGTGGTGTTGCCGGCGATGAGCACGACCAAGATGAGCGCCCAGATGGAGCCGTAGAGCCACCGCAGACCGGGGATGGTCAGGAACATGAGGAGCAGACCAAGCCCGGAGATGATGCCTGGGAACACAGCCGATACCCAGATGGTGCCGTCGAGGATGCGGCGCCCGCGCCAACGGGTCCGCACGAGGAGGTAGGCGATGAGCGAGAAGACCAAGGGGCTGCCGATCCCGGCGCTGACCGCGAGGACCGTGGTCGTCCGCAGCCCGCGCAGGAACATCGGATCGCCGAACACCTCCACCCAGTGAGATGTGGTCCACAGCGGCACCGCGTTGAAGAACCCCACCCGCGACATGAAGCTACCCACCACGATGACGACGAAGGGCAGGAGCGTGAACATGGCCAGGAGGAAGAGGATGAAGCCGAGGAAGACCCACCGCCACTTGCCGATGTCGATCAGCCCCGGCTTGAAGGTACCGGTGAGCGTCGTGTACTGACGGCGGTGGGTGATCCAGCGCTGGATGGGGAAGATCACGGCGATGATCACCATGGTCATGCTGGCCAGGACGATGGCGGCGCCGTACTGGGGGATGAACTGGGAGGTCTGGCTGAAGATGAGCGTGGAGTAGACGAAGAAGCCCCAGCTGGCACCCAGGATCCACTCCGTCTCGAATCCGCTGAAGATCCGGAGCAGCTGGAGTGCCAGCACCAGGACGACAGGGCCGATCATGACCGGCAGCGTGACCCTGAAGATGGCGCCCATCTTGGAGGCTCCGGAGACGCGGGCTGCCTCCTCCAAGGCCTGGTCCATGTTGCGGAAGGCCGGTGTGAGCAGGATCACGAAGTAGGAGACGCTGTCCGACTGGAGCTTGGTCCAGACGATGCCCCAGAAGCTGAAGATGTTGAAGGGGCCGTCCTCAACGAAGGGCAAGGTCTCCAGCGCCTTGTTGATCCATCCGACGTCAGGGTCCAGAAGCATGATCCAGCCAACGGTGTTCGCGAGCCCGGGGAAGACGAAGGATATCCAGAACAGGTACTCCAGCCCGTGGGTGAAGGGGATGCGCGTACGGGCCAGGATCAGCGCGATCGCGACGCCCAAGGGGAAGCTCACGATGAAGTTCATGAACCAGAGGGCGAAGGTGTTGTAGAGCGCCTCCAGGATCCGCGGGTCGCGGAACGAGTGGGTCCAGTTCTCCAACCCCCAAACGATGGGCGGCACCAAGAAGTCGTCCGCCACGTTGAAGCTCAAGACCAGCATCAGGAGGACCGGGAACATCAGGTAGAGCCCGAGCACCAGGATGACGGCCGCCATGATGAACGTGCCGGTCTCGGCCCGCATCCAAACCGCCAGCCGCCCTGGATCGCGTTGCGTTGTTAGGCCCTGCGCCACACGAAACTCCCATCATAAATCTGGCCGTCTCCGCGGAGGTGTGGGTGACCGCGGAGACGGCCGTAACACTCGGTCTTAACCGGGCTCCACCCTAGAAGGTCACGAAGGCCTTGTAGTCCAGCTCGTTATACAGATCGTTGAAGAACTTCTCGGTCTGCTCACGGACCTGGAACCACTCGTCGTTGGTTTCAAAGACGATCAGGTGTTCGTCGATCGTCCCGTCTGCTCTCCACTGAGGGATCTGCTTGACCGCTTCCCAGAGGTGGTCGGGGAAGGTGCCCTGCGTGACGTCCGACCGCAGGGAGACACTGCCGGTGGGCCCGTAGGCCGACACACTCTCGACGTCCGCCGTCTGGCCTTCCTGCGTGTACCACCAGTTGAGGAACAGCTTGGCGGCGTTCGGGTGGGGCGGGCTCTTGAGCATGCCGTTGCCGCCCGACATCTCGGTCGACACCCCTCCCACCTGCTTGGTCAGCGTGAGCTCCCTCACCGGCAGCTGGAGGTTCTGCAATGCGCGGAAGTCCCGGCCGCCGCCGAAGATGCCGAAGTCCCACTTGCCGTTCGCCACGCCCTCGGCGAGCTCCTTGTCGCCCTCGGGGTTGACGAGAGCGACCTCGGCGACCCGGTGTATCGCGTCCAGGAAATCGGGGCCCAGTCCGGGCGTGAGCCAGAGCCGGGCGATGACGGACTTGCCGCCGGGGCTGTTCATCGCGCGCATCGCGATCCTGCCCTTGAACCGGGGGAGCAGCAGGTCCTGGTAGGCGTTGATCGCGTCCAGGTCTTCCTGGGTGACGTTCTCGGTGTTGTACCAGATGTCGCCGATGGGTCCGACGGCCAGCGAGTCGGCCATCACGTACTTGCTATCCATGTCGGACCAGATCGTCTCGGTGAGCCACCAGCCCTCGGAGCGGTCGAGCACCGTGGGGTGGATGAGCCAGTCCGACACGGGGCTGAGGGCGCCGGCGGCCCGCAGCCGCTCCAAAGAGCCGCCGCTGACGGTGACGATATCGACCGTGTAGATGCCGCGGCCTTGTTCGGCCAGGATCCGGTTGGCGTTGTCGGCACCGCTACCGCTGCTCGTGAGGACCTCGATCCCGAACTGCCTCTTGAAGGTTTCGAAGGCGAAACGGCCGGTCCGGGAGTCGGAGCCGCCCAGGGCGATGACCACTTCCCCTTCTGCTTGGGCCAGGGCGATCAGCTCGGCCCACTCGGCCGCGAAGGTGTCGGGGGTGGGGGTCGGCTCGGCCGTCACGCCCGGTGGGAGCTGCGTCGGCGTCGCCGCCGGCGTGGGTGTCGCCGTTGCGACGGATGTGGGGGTTGGCTCGTCCGCGCCACAGGCGGCGAGGAGGCCCATGAGGGCGACCGCCGCTATGAGACCGATGATGGCTCTGGCCTTCTGCATCTCTCTTACCCTCGCTCCGCTTGCTTGATCCCTCGTGCGATGTCTCAACCGTACGTACGCTTGCCACAGGAGGCCGGTCTTGCTGCGTGATCGCCGCCGCCCGCCCCTATCCGAGCAGCGGCAAGACTACCTCTCCGCCTGCCAGCAGGCAACCCGTGGGCCGGTCGCTGGCCCATCTCCTCCTCCGTTTCGAGCGGGGCATCCCCCGCCGCCGCGGGACTTTGCCTCAAAACATCCGTCCTGCTGCTGTGGCGTCGGTGCCCCACGACCGTTTCGACCATCCCCCCGTCCCCCTTCCTCGCCAGGAAGGGGGTGATAAAGCCAGATACGGGGGACACCCCCGTACCCCCGGCAAAGGGGCTCCGCCCCTCTGCACTCCCTGTCTGGTACACGTCTGGTACACGAAAGGGGGGGTTGAGGCAAGGCCCCTCGCCAGGAAGGGGGTGATGGAGCCGGATACGGGGGACACCCTGTATCCCCCGACGATGGGCGCGCCCCTGGCAAAGGGGCTTCGCCCCCTTCGACAGGCTCAGGGCAGGCTCTCTGCACTCCCCCTCTGGTGCGTGGGAAGCGGGCTTTGAGGCAAGGGCCTCCCCGGTTCAGGAGATACCGACGTAGAATCCCGCCTTCTCTTGCCGCCACTCGTCCAAGGAGGGGTCGGGCTCGGTGGGCATGGGCATGGGCGCGGGGATCGTCTTCCCGTACAGGTTGGCGACGGTTTCGCGCAGCACCTTCGCGCGGATCTCCGCGGACAGGTGCCCGAGGTCTCGCGCGATGATCGCTCCGGAGAATGGCCATGTGTCGCCGACGCCGGGGTGCGGGTAGTCGTTCCCCCACAGGAAGTTATCCTCGCCCCACCGGGAGAGCAAAAAGCCCCCCACGGGGTCTTCGGCGAAGGTGGCGTAGACCTGGCGGTAGAAGTATTCGCTGGGCATCATGGGGAGCTCGTTCCGCCGCCTCGACCGCTTGTCGATCTCCTCGAGCCAGAACGGGATCCAGCCGACCTCGGCCTCCGCGACGACCACCTTGAGCTTCGGGTAGCGTTCGAGCACGCCGGAGCAGATGATGTCGGTCAGCATGTCCATCGCGATCTTCTTGTGACCGCTGGCCGTGAAGCTGAGTGACTCGATCTGGGTCAGGGCCGTCCCGCGGGTCCGCGTTTTCTCGGCGGCTTCGGCATAAGCGCCGTACCCGTTGTTGATGTGCATGCTCACGGGCATCTCGAGGTCCTGCGCGGCGGCCCAGAAGCGCTCGTAGTGGCCGGTGGCGTACGAGAGGCCGTCAGGCGGGATCATCCAGACGGTCACGCCGGCGAGCCCGGCCTGCTTGCACCGCTCCATCTCGATGATCGCGTTCTCGACGTTGTGGAGGGGGATGAGGGCCTGCCCCCACAACCGGTCGGGCGCCTCGGAGCAGAACTCGATCATCCAGTCGTTGTAGACGCGGGCGCTCGCTTCGGAGATCTCCGCGTCGTAGTCGGAGCGGAACACGCTCTTGGCGCGGGTGGGGTAGAGCACCTCGGCGACGACGCCGTCGACCGCCATGTCCTTGAGGCGTGGCGCGGGCTCCCAGCCGCCCTCGCGCTTGTACTGGCCCTTGCCGTACTCCAGCCTCGGCCATTCCAGTGCGCGGTCGCGGAACCGCTCCGGCATGCGCTGGCGCCAGAGCTCCAGCGGCTCGGTGACGTGTGAGTCGGCCGAGATCCGGACCTCGGTGTTCGGCACGATCTTTGCATCCGCCATAGGCTGCTCCCTTCTTCTGGCAGGTCTGGCTCGCGGGCCAGGAGCGGCTCAGCCGCTGACCGCGGCCACCTTCGATGCGACTCCGGCGAGGCGGGGCAGGAACCGGAGGGCGTTCGTCCCGAGCAGCTTCACCTTGGCGCTTTCGGGCATGTCCTGCTCGGTGATGAGCTTCACGCCGTCGGGCCAGGGACTCCCGCCGTGCGGGTAGTCGGTCGAGAAGAGCCAGATGTCCTCGCCCAGGGACTCGATGGCGTAGGGGGTGTGCGCTTCGTCGGCCTCGGCTGCGCAGAAGAGCTGACCGCCCGCCGCGATCTCCGAGGCGTTGCGCTTCATCTTCGGCGTCAGCGCTCCGTTCTTCTTGAAGCCGTCGTCGAGCTTCTCGATGAGGTAGGGCATCCAGCCGCAGAAGTTCTCGAAGAGGCCGATGCGGAGCTTCGGGAAGAGATCGAATACGCCGCCCCCAACGAGCGCCGCGAGCGCGTACTGGCCGCCGATGGCGTGGTAGAGGCCGTTGGGCGCCGCGACCCAGGGCGTGAACGGCGGCCGGTTCGACCCGCCGTGGACCCACACCGGCAGGTCGAGCTCCTCGCAGGCGGCGTAGAAGGGGTAGAGGTCTGGGTTGTCGAGCATCCGGCCGTCCGGGCAGGCCCGTGGGAGGTGCATCCCGGCGAAGTGGGGGTCCTCTTTCGCCCAGTACTGGAGCTGCGCGATGCTCGTTGGCAGGTCGCGCATCGTGAGGCAGCCCATCCACCAGAGGCGCCCGCCGGCGCCGGAGCAGTAGTCGCTCATGAACCGGTGGTAGGCGTGGTGGAGCGCGCTCTCGAAGCCGACGTCGCCCAGCATGCAGAAGCCGTCGGCCTGGCTGGGGAACATGAAGCTGACGTCGACGCCGGCGATCTCCATGTCACGCAAGCGGACCGCGGGGTCCCAGTTGCAGGAGGGGTCGATGTCGTGGCCCCGCCCGGTGACGGTCGGGCGGCCGGGGGCCGAGCCGTTGGAGCTTGCGATCTCCTTGACGTCGACCTCGAACGCCTCGTGGGCGCCGAGCGGACGAGCCTTGTGCCTCGGCCAGAACAGCTGGGGGAAGCCGACGTCGCCGGGCCCACGCTGCTGCGCGCGCACGGCCTCGCTGAAACGGGCGTACGTCTCGCGGTAGGCGGGGTCGATGTGGTCCTTGTAGGTCCGGTCGAGCTCCCAGTATTCACGGATGTGGCTGTCCGTGTCGATGACGATGTTGCCGTTGTAGCTCACGAGGCACCTCCATTGAGCGGGCGGGCGGTGGGCATCGGGACGATGGGCCGTGGATGGCCCGAGCCGTGAGCGTACAAGGTTGGGTGAGCGCGAGCAACCGGCGGGCCAGGACGGCTGGCGCCCGTGGGAGGTTTTGCCTCAAAATCTTTGCTCCTCGTCGCGAGAGCGTCGGCGCCCCACGACCGTTTCGACCATCCCCCCGTCCCCCTTCCTGGCCAGGAAGGGGGTGATGAAGCCAGATACGGGGGACACCCCCGTGCCCCCGGCAAAGGGGAGAAGCCCCTCTGCACTCCCTGTCTGGTACACGAAAGGGGGTTTTGAGGCAAGGCCACCCCCGGCAAAGGGGCGCTGCCCCTTTCGACAGGCTCAGGGCAGGCTCTCTGCACACCCCTTCCGATACACGAAAAATGGGTTTTGAGGCAAGGCCGCCCCCGGCAAAGGGGCGCTGCCCCTTTCGACAGGCCCAGGGCAGGCTCTCTGCACACCCCTTCCGATACACGAAAAGGGGGGGTTGAGGCAAGGCCGCCCCCGGCAAAGGGGCGCTGCCCCTTTCGACAGGCTCAGGGCAAGCTCTCTGCACACCCCCCCATGTCGTGCATGAAAAAGAGGCCTCTGAGGCAAGGCCGCCGTGGGGCGTTCGCGGGCTAGCCGGCCTTGAGGGCGGAGAGCCGGGCCAGGTTCCTGGCGATCTCGACGCACTCGACTTGGTCGAAGCCGGCGTCGCGGAGCCAGCGCGTCTGTCCCTCGGCGCCGCCGACGCGCCCGATGTGGTCGATGTTGATGAACGTGCCACCGGGCTTGAGCAGGCCGTAGACGTCCTTGTACACGCGGGCGATGAGTGATTCGTCGTAGAGGTTGTGTATCGCGATGGAGGAGACCGCGAGGTCGAAGGGGCCGCCGACCTCGGAGGTCCAGGCCGTCTTGCCCAGGTCGCACAGAGCGAAGCGCATGTGGCTGACGTGATCGGCGAAACGCTCGCGAGCGATCTCGAACATGGGCTCGGACACGTCTTGGAGCGTCACCGTCGCGTTCGGGAACGCGCGGAGCACCTCGGAGGCGAAGAGGCCGTAGCCGGCGCCGATGTCCATCGCGGCGAGCGCATCGTCTCCGCCGTAGCCTGTCGCAGCCAGGGCGTCGCGCATCACCTGGACCCGGTCCTGGGGACGCCCGTCGTCCTTCCCCACCCACTCGCCGACGAACGCGGCGTCACGCCACTGCTCGGGGTCGTCGTGGTTGTGACGGTGCTGTCCTGTCCGCGCTGGCTCGCTGGTCATGCGGTCCTCCTAGTCATGCCGCCCGAATCGCCGATGCGGGGCTTTGCCTCAAAACCTCCGCCCCGTTGCAGAAGCGTCGGGGCCGACGGCCGTTTCGACCATCCCCCCGTGCCCCCGGCCCTTCGACAGGCTCAGGGCAGGCTCTCTGCACTCCCCGTCCAGCGCCCGGCAGGGGGCTGTGAGGCAAAGCCCCGATGCGGGCGCCCGGCCAGTATACCCGCGTCCCCGCGGGCGCCGGTTACAGGCTCACGACGCTCGGTGCGAAGAGGTCCTCGACTTTCGGTTTCTTGGTGATGAGGCCCTGCTCGTGGAGGTAGTCGATGACCGTCGTGAGCATCGGCCGGTTCGCTTCCACGCCGTAGGTGAAGGGGTCGCCGTCGAAGGTCCGGCGGGTCTGCGCCATGTAGTCGCGGCCGAAGACCATGAGCGAGGGGATGCGCTCGGAGAGCGTCTCCTCCGCGCGGCGCTTGGACTTGACGAAGGCGTCGTAGAGGTTGAAGGCGGCCCACGGGTACTTCTCGTAGGTCGAGCCCCTGATGGTGTACATCTGGGTCGCGGGGATGAAGCCGTACTTCTTGTAGAAGCGCGTGCCCTCGGAGATCAGGTCCGGGAAGAGCTTCTTCACCTTGCTCCAGTCCGCGTCCTGCGCGCGGAGCCGGGTGGAGCGGTCGATGAAGTTGCCGCCCCGCAGCCCCATCTGGGGCAGGGAGGAGGCGTCCAGCTCGTTGTTCACGAGCATCATGGCCATGCTCTTGTCCTCGGGCACACGCGTGAAGGAGATGCCCTTGGGCGGCTTGAAGCCCGTCGTGCCGCCGTGGCTCAGCTCTTCGGTCCGCTCCATGAACCACTTGATGTCGTACTGCGATACGCCGAAGTCGTGCTCCAGCGTGCCGCGGAGCCAGACCGACGCCGTCATCTGGTATTCGGCCACGCCCAGGCGCTTGCCCTTGAGGTCCTCGGGGCCCTTGATGCCGGAGTCCACGTGGTAGGAGAGCTCCGCGTGCATGAACCGGCGGGAGGAGAAGACGGGCAGGGCGACCGCGTCGTAGCCCTTGGTCTTGGCGATGATGTAGGACGCCACCGACAGCGCGGAGACGTCGAACTCGTTGAAGTTGAACTGCCGCCAGTAGCCCGTCGAGCCATCGGCGCGGGTGACGACGAGCTCGATGCCCTCGGGCTTGACCTCGCCCTCGAACAGCGGGTTGACGACGTCGCTCGGACTCCCGATGAGCCCCATCTGTACATCTGGCATGTGGGTCCTCCGGTGTCGCTTGGGTGCATCACGCACCAGACGCCGCAGGAACGACGCCCAGGACGAGTGCTCGGATGGCTCCGTTCCGCACGCCTGAACGGTGTCGCCGTGGAGCTTGCTCGACTATAGTCTTGGAGTCGGGAGGGCGCAAACGCGCCTCGGGCCGGACACTCTCGACGCCCGCCCGTACGCTCGACTCCGGCCGGAAGCCGGGAAGCACGCTCGAAGCACAAGGAGATGAACAATGGCAGTGAACGGCTACTGTGTGAAGTGCAAGGACAAGCGGGACATCAAGGACGCCCAGGCGATCACGATGAAGAACGGCCGTCCCGCAACACGAGGGACGTGTCCCGTCTGCGGCACCGGCATGTACAAGATCGGGAAGGCGACCATCTAGACCGCTCGTACCCCGAACGGGGCGCGGCGCGGGTCTGCCCCGACTCGCAGGACCCGCCGGTGGCCGCGCCAACGGAGATCGACATCGCCTGGCGCGGCTCGGGTGCTCGTCGCCGTCGACGAGGCCAGCGTCCGGAACCTGTTGGCGGCCATCCTGACGCCGCAGGGTTAGGACGCGACGGCCGGGTGCGACGGCGGCCGGGCCAAGCTCTCTCTTAGAGCACGTGCCGTTTGGAGCCGTCGTTACCGTCTACCTGATACCTGGCCGCCGGCCACGGGGCGTTCCGCCGCCGCGGTCAACCGGCGGCTCACTCTGCCTGCGAGCCGCTCAGGCGCGGCCGCGCAACGCCCCTGGGATGTTGAAGCCCTCTCGCTCGCTGGTCGTCTTCTTGATCGAGAGCATCTCGTTCTTCGCTCCGTCGCGGATCACGCCAAAGGGGTCCTCCCCCCGCTCGACGCTGTCGATGTTGTCCAGCAGGAGCTTGTGATAGAGGACGACGCCCTTGTCCGACGTCGCGAGATACTCCTTGGTGCGGTCCATGATGGGGCCCTGCCCGACCCAGGCCATCATGTCCTGAGGGACCACGATGCCCGCGGAACGGTTGACGCGCCCCCAGGAGTCGACCTCCAGCTCGGTGTGCTCGATGACTTCCGTCGGCTTGCCGGGCTCCTTCGGCTCGGAGGTGGTGTAGTTAATGTGCATGGTGTGCGTGTCGTCGACCGGGACACGGATCTGGAAACCGAGGCCTCCGGTGGGGCTCGCCAGCATGTACGGGAACACGATGGGGTGGCCGATCGTCCAGTCGTCGCCGTCCTCGCTCTCCCCCGTGAGGAGGCGGCGCTTGTAGATGAGCCCGAGGTCGGCCACGTCGAAGTCGATCTTGACGTGCGCCGAGGCGGTGTTGAAAGCGGGCGGCTGGTCCCGGAGCGACAACAGGTAGTTGCCGTAGTGGCCGTGCAGGTACTCGAAGTGGACGGGGTCCATGGAGTTGTCCATGCACTGCACGTAGTTGCACGGCAGGGGGGTGAAGTTCATCTTCCTGTCCAGGTCGTCCCGGATGAAAGCCTCCCACCGGGGCAGCAGCGGACGGGGCTCAGGGCCCAGGTAGGCGAAAACGAGCCCTCCCAGCGCCTCGACCGGGTACGAGGTGACCTTGAGGGGAGGGCAGGTGGGCTCGAATGGCCTCTCCACGACCGTGCCTTCCGTGTCGTAGATCCAGCCGTGATAGGCGCATCGCAGGCCGGACTCATGCGGGATCCCGTACATCAGCGGGAGGAGCCGGTGGGCGCAGCGGTCGGCGATGAGCCCCAGGCCGCCCTTGAGACTCCGGAACAGCGTGAGGTTCTCTCCGAGGAGCCGGATCGGCTGCACCGGCTCTTTGTCGAGCTCCGACACCGCGGCGATGGGGTACCAGTACCGCCGGAGGAAGTCGCCTCCCGGCGTTCCAGGCCCCGTCTCGGTCATCCGCTGGTTCCTCTCTTCGGTGAGCATCTGATCCTCCCTCTCGCCTAGCGCGTCCGAACGAACTTCTGGAGCCGAGCGCCCTCAAGGACCTCGGAGACGTACATCGCGCCCTGGGAATCGACGTAGATCCCGTGCGGCGCGGTGAACTTGCCGGGGTCGTGGCTGGCCTCTCCACCCCACCGCCAGAGCACGTTGCCCTCCAGGTCCAGGATGCTCACGCGAGCGCCGAGCTCCGCCACGTAGACGACGTCTTCGTTGTCGATGTAGAGCTTGCACGGGCGCTCGAAGCCGGGCCACGTCTCCAGATGCTCGCCCTTGGGGGTGAAGATCTGGATGCGGTTGTTGGCGCGGTCGCAGACGTAGACCTTGCCCTTGTGCTCCCAGACCGCGTGGACCAGGTTGAACTGGCCGGGGCCGTCGCCCGGCTCGCCCCAGGAGAACAGGAGCGTGCCGTCGGCGCTGTACTTGTGGATGCGGCAGTTGCGGTAGCCGTCCGAAACGTAGAACTCCCCGTTGGGAGAGAGGCCGACGTTGGTGGGGTGATGGAAGGGAGGCCCCGCGTGCTTCACGGTGGGGCTCTCCTCGGTGTAGCCGGTGTCGGAGTGCTTCCCGCGATCACCCAGGGTGAAGACGTGGCGCCCTTCGGCGGTGAACTTGAGGACGATCTGCGTGCCGCGGTCGGTCAGATAGACCGTGTCGCCGGGGCCGATGCAGATGCCGTGGGCGTCCTCGAAGATGCCGTAGCCCCAGGAGTAGAGCAGCTTGCCCGAGCTGTCGTAGATCCGGCATGGGGGGTCTGCGTTGCGGGTGAAAACGTGCACGTTGTCGTGCGAATCGACGGCAACGTCGCCGACTAGACCCCAGACCCAGTTCGGCTTGAGCTCTCCCCAGCCCGGGACCAGCTCGTAGGTACGTTCGCCCGCGTCGATGCTGACCATCGGTCCCTCCACCGCGACCTGCCGTGGCCCGGCGAGCATAGCACGCGCGGCCTCGGCGAATCCACGCAGGAAGCGAGTTGAGGGCTAGCACGCATGACATCCCGGTCGCCAAGCGCTCAAACTGGAGTGGCGCTGGCGCTGGGACACGGTGTGTACGTCGGGGGCGGGAGCCGGGGTTAGCGAGCCCTTTCCCGCCGCGCCTCAGTCGCGGATGTCCTGCAGGAACCACTCCGTGGGGATCTCGCGCCCGAGGCCCGCGGTGCTGGCGAGATCGTACACGAGCGAGCTGACGGTCACGAACTGCAACCCCTGCTTCCCGCCGCCACCCACTCCGGCGCGGGACGCGCTGATCTCTTCGTCGCTGGCCCGGCCCAGCGCCGTGCCCGCGATGAGCTCCACGAGAGGGACCGCCCTGGTCGTGACGCCGCTCGGAGGGGCTTGGCGTTCTCGCGGAGCAGCACCGCTCCGGGCCGCGTCCAGCGCTTCGCGGCTTCCGGCCAGGTAGGTGGTGAAGCCGCGCGAGTCATCGATCGGCACCCCGGAGTAGACCTGGCTCTTGGGGTCTCCGCCGATCGCAACGTCGATCATCGGCGAGACGTCCGGGGCAAGCTCCGCCGATACCTGGGTGATGTGCATGCCCGGCTCCAGCATGCGGGCGAACACGGTTGGCACGACGGAGTTGGTGCACGTGGACAGGATGTGCGCCCCGCTGACCGCTTCTTCGGCGCTGTCACACGGGGTGACTTCGATGTCGAGCAGCTCCGCCATCTCCTCCGCGTACCGCTCCCGATTGGCCTTGGTTGGGCTGAAGACCTTCGCCTCCTTGATATCGCGGACGGCAGCGAACGCCATGAGATGGCTGCGCGCCTGGCCACCGGCTCCGAGCATGCCGACGACCGCGGCGTCCTTCACGGCCAGGTATTTCGCGCCCAGGCCCGCCAGCGCGCCGACGCGGAGGTGCTGGAGGTACCCTTCGTTCATGATGGCGAGCGGCTCGCCGTTGTTCGTGTCGAAGAGGAAGACGAGCCCGCAGAAGAGGCCGGGCTCGACGCAGTACTTGTCCTCGACGTAGCCCTCTCCGTGCTGGCGCCAGCTCACGACGTCCGACTTCATCCTGATGGCGTGACGGTGCAGCCCCTTGCTCGTGCCCTCCATCGTCCCCCAGCGATAGAAGGTGCCGGGCGTATCGGTTTCGGCATACGTGTCGACGCGCGGGCGTGCCACGAGCTCCTGACGCGCCATCTCCAGATGGCCTTCCTCCAACACCGCGAGGGTGTCCTTCATGGTCAGGACTTGCTGGATGTCGTCGTTGTTCAAGAACAGCATGGCAGCCTCCAACGGCGGCACCGAAGAGATTGCGTCGATTATCGCACCGCTCGGCGCCTATGATATGACTCGGTGCGGCGCCTCGTTCTGACGTGGTGCGCGGGGCGTGGTTGAGGAGGGGGAAGATGGCTGATCCGGTCTACTTCATCGACAACGACGTGCAGCAGCGGGTCCTGACGATCGAGGACGCGATCGACGTGACGGAGCGCATGTACCGTGAGTGGGCCGCGGGCCGAGCGACCATCCGGCCGAAGACGAACATGTACGTCTACGACGACGATGGCGAGCACCGCTACGGCTTCTCCACCATGGAGGGAGGAAGCCAGGAGCTGGGCGTCGTTGCCATCAGGATCAAGTCGGACGTCCAGCCCATCCGACGCGAGGCGCCGCGGCCCGGCACGTCGCTGCCCACGTCGGCGAGCAAGGGTGCGGGCGCCGAAGGGATGTTCTGTGGCCTGGTCTACCTCTTCAGCACGCACACCGGCGCCCCGTTGGCGATCCTGAACGACGGCTACATCCAGCACGTGCGGGTTGCGGCGTCCGCCGCGGTTGCGGCGAAGCACCTCGCCCGCGAAGACGCGGAGACGCTGTGCATCCTGGGCTCGCAGTGGATGGCGCGGACCCATGCACCCGCGATGTGCGCGGTGCGCCCGATCAAGCGCATCCGGGTCTACAGCCCCGATCGCGAACACCGCGAGGCGTTCGCCAAGGAGATGACGGGACGCCTGAAGATACCCGTCGAGGTGATGGACAGCCCGCAGGCCGCCGTCGAGGGGGCGGACATCGTCAGCTGCTGCACGAACTCGTTCCATCACCCGGTGCTCTCGGGCGAGTGGCTCGAAGACGGCACGTTCATCAGCAACGTGCTTTCGTCGGAGCTGGGGGAGGACGCGTTGGCGCGCGTTAGCTACACGGTCAAGAACCAACCCCTGCGCTCACTTGCAGACCACGTCTTCGAGGCGGGGTCGCCGCCGCCGGGGGTCACGCCGCGCAGCGAAGGGGCCGGTTGGCTCAGGCAGGTGGACGAAGCCACCCCGTTGCTCTCGGAGGTCGTCTCGGGCACGGCGCGGGGCAGGGCCGATCGGCAAGAGGTGACGTTCTTCAGCAACAACGAGGGAACCGGTTTGCAGTTCGCGGCCGTCGGTGCCCTGGTCCTGGAGCGCCTCCGGGAGCACCCCGACGCCGGAGTGAAGACGATGCCTCTCGATTGGTTCCTGCAAGACATCCCCGACTAGGAAGCACGAGCGGGTCTGTTGGCCCTAATGGAGCTATCCACCAGGTTGCTGGACACGTTCGGAAAGTTGAGTCGAGGTGCGGTGGTACTGCCGGCCTGGTGTTGTTGGCCATCGGGATCACGCTGTATCCTCAGGGAAGAAACCGATATTCTAGGGACTCCCGGGTTTGGCGCGGACTGGTTGCCGACAACCCGAGGAGACTGACGGCATGAGCAAGACGCGAACGTTCGGGATGCGCGCGGGCTTACTGTTGCTCGTGGCGTCAGCGATGGCGCTGGTGCTGGCGGCCTGCGGGGCTGACCCAACGCCCACGCCACGGCCGTCGGCGACGCCGCTGCCGCAGGCCGAGCCGACCGCCACGGCCGACGAGGCCGCGGCGTTCCAGGCGGAATGGGAAGCGCTGATCGCGGCCGCGCAGGACGAGGGCCAAGTGGTCTTGGTGTTTGGCGGCTCGGCGGGCCGGAACTACCGTCCGGTGGCCGAGTTCTTCCAAGAGAAGTTCGGCGTCGAGGCCGTCGTCTCCACCGGGAGCGGTAGTGAGCAAGCGAACCGGATACTCGCCGAGCGGAGTACCGGGGTATACCAGGTGGACATCCTGTGGACGGGTGGGGGCTCGGCGACCACGCGGATGGTCCCCGCGAACGCGCTCGACCCCATCGCGGACCTCTTCGTCCATCCGGAGGTGACGGACCAGTCCCTCTGGTTCCAGGGCCAGCACTGGTACACGGACGAGGCGCAGCAGTACGTGTTCACCCTGTCCGCAAGTACGGGCCCAGTCCAGGATCTGCGCTACAACACCGACCTGATGAGCCAGGAGGACCTGGACGGCATCAACTCCGTATTCGATTTCCTGGACCCGAAGTTCACAGGGAAGATCATCTCCCTCGCGCCCATCACCGGCGGGTCGATCGGGACCTTCTACGAGGCGTACGTCCACCCGGACATCGGCAAAGAGTGGATCGACCGGTTCGTCTCGCCAGAGCTGGACGTAACCTTTGTCCGAGACTTCCGGTTCGTCGTGGACGGCGTCGCCCGGGGGCAGTTCCAGATGGGCGTCGCCATCGGCTCCGCCGGGCGCGACTTGGACGCGCTGGGGGCGCTGGGAGGGCCGGTCGAGAGGTTCCCGTGCACCTTGGACAACGTGTGCGTCAAGGAATTGAAAGAAGCTGGTGTGATATCCGGCCCGGGCAGCCAGAACAACATGATGGTCCCGACCAACCGGCCGCACCCGAACGCCGCAAAGCTGTTCGTCAACTGGTTCCTGAGCCAGGAGGGCCAGACGCTCATGCACACGCTGGCCGATGGGGATCCGGACCAGACGCTGCGGATGGACGTGACCGACCTTGGCAAGACGCTTCCGTTCCAGCGCAGGGACCCGGACCGCGAGTATTTTTTCATCTCGTCCGACCCCGTGTTTTTGGCGAGGCGGCAAGAAGCGTTCGACTACGCGGAGGCCGCGTATCTGGCGACGCACGAGTAGACGCCCAGCCCGGCTCGTGTAACCGGGGTCAGCCGGGCATTCCGATGGGTCATGGAGGAGCCTCCCGCGGCTGCGAAGTTTCGTTCCCCTCAACAGCAACAGCGAGGCTCCTCACGTGTCAACAATCTCTATGGGAGCTACACCAGGCGGCCGGCGCTGCGGAGAGGCGATACAACAGTCATCCCTGGCGGGGCGCAGGTGGCGGCGCCATAGTGCACCCCACCAGGCCTGGTGGTATCCGTAGGTCACGGGCGTAAAAGGGGGAGAGATGAGCGCAGGCGTCGGGCCCATGCATGAGGCCGTCGAGAACCTGGTCCAGAATTGCGCGCAGGTGCAACGAGGGGAGCGTGTCTTGCTCCTGAACGAGCAGGATGTCATGGACGCCGACGTGGTCGGCCTCATCGCCGAGGCGATCAGCGCAGCCGGCGCCAACTCGCAAGTCAGGTGGGAAGCGGCTCCGGAGCGGGGTGCCGCGATACCCGGCGAGCTCCTGGAGTCGATCGCATCCTCCGACAAGGTGATCGCCCACTTTCCACTGAGCCCGAGCGCGCTCGAGGAGTCCCTGGGCCCCGACCCAGGTGTTGTGGTGGTCCAGAGCATGTTCCGCACCAAACAGCACTTCGTCTCGGAGCACGCCCGGTACCACTGGGGCATGGCGAATGCCATCTATGAGCGCTTTCAGAACGAGTTGTTCGCCGAGGGCCGCAGGTGGCGGTTCGCGAGCCCAGGAGGCACGGAGATCTCCGGCGTTATCGACGCGCTCAGCGAACGGGCCCGCCAGCTCGACGATAACCTGGCGCCCTTCTGCCGCTCGTTCAACAGCCCGGCCTACATACCCGTGGCAAGCAGGGGGTGCGAGGGGCGCGCGGTGGTCGAGTACACGGGCGGGTTCCGCCGCATCCCCCTCGACCACCCGCCGACGCTGGTGATCGAGAACAACATCATCGTGCGAGTGGAGGGGCCTCCGGAAGCGAAGCGCTGGGTCGATGAGTATTCCCAGGTGCTGGACGAGCGCTCAGAACGGCTGGGTACTCCGGACGCCAACAAGGTCGACTCCTGGCACGGAGGCCTTCATCCGACGGCGGAGTGCATCGGCGGAGACATCGGACTGGTGGGGAACGCCGGCACGAAGATGGCGCACTTCCACGTCGGCCCGGACGGGGCGCACATCGCGGCCCAGTGGGGCGATCTCGACATGTGGCTGGACGACGAGCCGGTCATGGCGAACGGCAGGTATGCCGCAGGGTTCGACGACCCGAAGCTCCGCGAGGCTGCCCGCCAGTTCGGCCTGAGCCACTGGCGTTAGCCCAGACGTTAGGGCGGCCTACACGGGCGCTTGCGGCTGGGTCGCCGAGCGGAAGACGGTGGTCTTGTTGTCGCCGAGGTGGTAGCGGTGGCGCCAGGCGCCGTCCAGGTCCTGGCTCGTGACCCGCACGTAGACCGTCTCCTCCTCCGTCGAGCCCTGGGTGCTGTGGATCTCGCCGGGGAGGAAGTAGGCGGCGTCGCCTGGCTTCTGGAGGATGTCCTGCGTCTTCTCGAGCACGGGTGGCTGGGTCGAGTCCTCGCCGTACGTCCACCGGTACCTGGTCTGGAGGTTGGAGCCGGCGGCGACTCCGTAGACGACGAAGCACGCGCCGTGGTCGTGGGGCGACGGCGGTGCGGCCTTCTTCGGCCCCTGGCGGTAGGCCATGACCATGAAGCCGGGGTCCGGGTGGCCACGCTCGGTGTCGGCGTGTATCAGGTACGTGCCGTTCTCCTTGCCGAGCTTCTCGCTCGAGAGCGGCCAGCCCGTCGCGAACAGCTCCCGCAGCCGGTCCGCGATGGTCTGTGCCTGGAGCCGCGCGTCCCTGCTGGACGCGAACGTCTCGCGCACGTCCTCGATGAACTGCTGCTCTGTGTAAGCCTTCGTTGCCTGCGCCATCGGTGCCTCCTTGACTGTGCGCCTACGCTTCGCTCCGGCTCCGGACTGAAGCAGGCACGCGCTGCTTCCGCCCTCGGTGCTCGGCGAACGCGCGTCTGACTGTGCGCCTACGCTTCGCTCCGGCTCCGGACTGAAGCAGGCACGCGCTGCTTCGGCCCTCGGTGCCCGGCGAACCTCCTGCCCTCTAGCTCTGCACAACCGCCTTTGCCCACCACTGGCATGCGTCCCTCTTATGGGTCCAGGGCAGTGCCCTGGCAGGCACGCGCTGCTGCGACCCTCGGTGCCCGGCGTTTCTTGACTGTGCGCCTACGCTGCGCTCCGGCTTCGGACGTAGGGCGCGATGAATCGCGCCCCTACACCTGGCAGCCGAACCCTTCTGCGCCCCCAGTCATATTAAGTCTCCAACATCGTCTCGAAGAACAGGTCCTCCACGGCGAGCGGCTCGGGGATGAGGCCCTGCTCGTGCTCGTATTGGATGAAACGCTCGAGGTTGGCGCGGTTCGCGGCCACGCCGTAGGGCCACGGGTCCGGGCCAAGCACGCGGCGCTCCTCTTCGAGCCACTGGCGGCCCCATGCGAGGCGGCTCCAGTTGGGGTCGTCCATGTACGCGGTCCAGACCCGCTTCGCGTCTTCGAACGCCGTCAGCAGGCTCGTCGTCACCCAGGGGTCGCGCTCGGCGATCTCCTGCTTGATGGCGATGACGTGCATGATGGGGTAGAAGCCGTTGCGCCCGAAGTAGGCGATCTCCTCCGTCCGCGGGTCGGGGAAGAGCCGCGCGACCTCCGGCGCGCCTTCGAGGAAGGGGACCGGCGGCCGGGGAGCCAGGTAGGCGTCGACCTCGCCGGCGACGAGCGCGCTGCCCAACGAGGTCCGTTGGTCCAGCCGCTCGACGCGCACGGCGGGCGGCGGATCGAAGGCGACGGGCTCCGGGTTCGTCGTCACCCACGTGGGTCCCTCCAGCGGCACGTCGTACTCGTGCGCCAGGTCGCCCTTGGCCAGGATGGACAGCGTGGTCTGGAAGGTGCGCAGGGCCACCCGCTTGCCGATCAGGTCCTTGGGCTCGCGGATGCCGGCGTTGGTGTTCACGTACATCTGCGACTGGCTGAAGAGCCGGCGTGGGAAGACGGGGATGGCGGTGAGCTTGGCGCCGCGCGCCTTGGCCATCACGTAGGAGCCGAGCGAGAGCTCGCAGGCGTCGAACTCGCGGTGGGCGAGCATCCGCTCGTGCCGCGACCCTCCGCCGCGCGCCTGGTCCTGGCCGATGGTCAGCACCTGGAGGTCGATGCCCGTGGGGCGCACCGTGCCGTCCATGAACGGGATGTGGCGCTCGTAGTGGTCGAGCGCGATGGTCATGCGCAGGTTGCTCATGCTCAGCTCAGCTTCTGGCCGTACTCGGCGGCCATGGCCTGCACGCCTGGGTCGTCGAGGAGCGCGGGCCGGCCGTTCTCCCAGAACGGCACGCCGTCCAGCACGACGGTCTGGTCCGACATGTAGGTGGAGCGGGCGCTGGGCACGCGGCCGATGTGGAAGTGCATCGTCTTGGTGTCGCTCTGCTGGCCGGCGCGCTTCTCCGCCTTCGGGTGCATGCCGCCGTGCCACGAGTCGACCACGTATGCCCGCTCGTGGCCGTACTTCTCCTCGTTCGCGTCGAGGAGGCGGATGAACCCGGCGCGGGTCCACACGGTGCTGCCGGTGGGGTCGTCCTTCTGGTTGGGCTGGTTGGGCCGCGCGGCCTCCTCGCGCCACTCGATGTCGGTCACCATGTTGTCCTCGACCGTGACCATGATGGGGTTCGCGAAGCGTTCCTTGTCGGCGATGCCGGGGTGGTCGAAGGCGATGATGCCGTGGGCGTCCTTCGACCCGACGGGCGCGTAGACCTCGCCGGGGAAGACGCGCTCGGTGCGGCTCGCCTCGGCGTCCTGCACGAAGAAGGCGTCGGCGACGTCGCTGCCCGAAGCGATGCGGCCCGCCATGCGCGTGCCGTGCGGCGTGGTGATCTCCCACTCCGTGGCGGCGGCCGTGATCTCCTCGATCTTGTGCGCGAGCTCCATCACGAGGCGCCAGTCGAACCGCGCGTGCTCCGAGCCGATGCGGTCGGGCGTGCGGGTGCGGTTGTTGATCCGCACGAGGTCCGCGCGGTCGTTGGCGCGCAGGTGCTCGAGCAGGATGACGCGGTTGAGGTTGGCGTTCATCACCACCTTGTCGGCCGCGACGATGGCGTTGCCGAGGAGCTTGGGCATCTCGCGCATGCCGGTGAGCGGGTCCACCCACATCGAGTAGGCCGTGCCACCCGCCTCCCTGATACCGTCCTCCATCAGCGAGACGACGCCGGGATCGACGCCGCCGTGCTCGTTCAGCAGGAGGATCGACTCGCCGCTCTCCACGCCGACGCAGTTGCGGATGAGATTGGCGACGCCGTCGCGGACCTGCTGCGCCTCTGCCGTGCTCGATGCCACGCCGCACCTCCCCTAAGTGCCGTTGATGACGGGGGCTACGATACGCCCTCGCGAGGACGGCCGCACGGTCAGTCCCGGATGTCTTGCCCTAGTCCCCGATGTCTTGCCCTAGTCCCGGATATCTTGCAGGAACCACTCCGTCGGCAGCTCGCGGCCCATGCCCGCTGCCTTGGCCTTGTTGTAGACGACCGAGCCGACCGCCGCGAACTGGAGTCCCTGGTTGCCGCTGTTGATGTAGACGGTGATGTCGCTGGGCGCGGTGCGGCCTGAGCTAGCTCCGCTGACGAGGTCGGTGAAGGTCGGGAGCTTCTGGTTCATGCCGAACCGCTCGGTGGCGGGCGGGATGCGCTTCATCTCCTCCGTCGTGCCGCCGACGTAGGCCACCGGGCTGTGGCCGCGTCCGTACTCGACGCGCTCGGTGCCGGGCGCGATCGGCAGCCCGCTGACGCCCTGGCGGACGGTGACGTCGGCGCGCTTGGCGACGCCGGCGTCGAACTCGTACCCGCCGACGTTGGTCACGTGCATCCCCGGCTCGAGCCAGGCGCCGCGCAGTACCGGGCGCATCGAGTCGGTGCAGGTCGCGACGATGTCGGCGCCGCGCACGGCGCTCTCGGCGTCGTCGACGGGCGTCACGTCGATGTCCAGCAGGTCGCTCATCTCGGCGGCATACGACTCGCGGTGCTGCTTGGTCGGACTGTAGACGTGGACCCGCTCGATGGGGCGCTCGTTGCAGAAGGCTTGGAGATAGGTGCGGGCCATGCCGCCGGAGCCGAGGATGCCAACGACGTGGGAGTCCTCGCGGGCGAGGTAGCGGACGCCGAGGCCGGCGCCGGCGCCGACGCGCATGTGCTGGAGGAAGCCGTCGTTGATCATCGCCAGCGGCTCGCCGTTGCGCGTGCTGAAGAGCATCACGAGCCCGCAGTAGGTGCCTGGCTCGACGCAGTACTTCTCCTCGGTCCAGTTCCCGTTCGCGTCCTCGGGCCACTCGATGACGTCGGACTTCATGCGGATGGCGAAGACGCCGAGGTCGCGGCTGGCGCCCTCCATCGTGCCCCAGCGGTAGTAGTCGTGCTCGCGGCCGGTCGGCACGTACATGTCGATGCGCGGGCGGTGTATCGAGCCGCCGTCGGCGAGGCCGCGGAAGGCGACGTCCTGGGAGTCGATGGCGTCGGCGATCGTGAGCACGCTCCGGACGGTCTCGTTGTCGATGAACAGCATGCTGCCCTCCGTATGACGCGAACGATGAGTGGCTAGCGGGACGGCGCCCCGGCTCCCGGAATCCTAGAGCACCTCGACGGGGTGCGCCACGTACGCTCCCCACTCATAGCCTCGGTCGTTCCACGGAACGGTGTCGGGGGCAGGCTGCGTGTGGCCTTCGGTGTCCGTCGCGCGCATGGTGATGGTGTGCTGCCCGGGCGTGGCGTCCCAGAGGAACTCCCAGCGGCAGCCAGCCGTCGGTATGTTCGGCTCTCGGATCTCCGCGGGCGCCCAGCTCCGCCCGCCGTCGAGGCTGTAGTCCACCGCGGCGATCGCCCCGGTCCCGGACCAGGCGTGGCCACGGATGATGCGGGAGCCCGCTTGGAGGGTCGCCGGCCAGGCAAGGGCTATCGCGCTCCGCACGGGGGT
>JADFRC010000097.1 GCA_022561455.1 Chloroflexota bacterium
CTCGCGATGGAGGTCATCGCGGCCGGCAAGCACGTCTACACCGAGTGGCCGCTCGGCACCACCACCGCGCAGGCGGAGGAGATCGCGGCCGCCGCCGCCAAGAAGGGGGTGCGCACCTGCGTCGGGCTCCAGGCCCGCCACTCGGCCGAGTACCGGCACCTGCGCCACCTGATCGACGACGGCTACGTGGGCGACGTGCTCTCGTGCAGCATGAGCCAGGTCGGCGGCGGCGGGACGAGCGAGCGCGCCCCCAGCCGTCTGTGGCAGCGCGACGCAGCGGCCGCGGCCAACACGCTCTCCATCGCCTTCGGGCACGCCATCGACGGCCTCACATCCGTGGTCGGCCCGATCGAGTCGGTCGCCGGCGTCGTCAGCACGCAGGTCAAGGAGTGGACCGAGGCGGGCACCGGCAAGCGCTATCCAGCGACCGCGCCGGACGACATCTTGGTCAGCGGCCGGCTGCGGAGCGGCGCGACGGTCTCCGTTCACGTCGCGACCGCGGGCGGCGTCGGCACCGGCTACCGGCTGGACGTCCACGGCACCGACGGGACGCTCGTGCTCGAAGCGACGGGCTCGCCGCATACGAGCGCACCGGCGCGGGTGCTCGGCGCGCAGGGCGGCGCGAAGGAGCTCGCCGAGATCGAGGTCCCGCAGGACGACTGGGTGGGCGCCGCCGGGATCAAGAGCGGCTCCATCAACATCGGCAAGCTGTGGAAGAGCTTCGCCGAGTCGATCGCCAGCGGCGACGACGGCTTCGAGCCGAGTTTCGCGCACGCCGTCGAGCACCACAAGCTCATCGACGCCGTGCGCATAGCCTCGGAGACGGGCGAAACGCAGAAGCTCTAGGCGCGCCTGCTCCACCGCTCACCGAGCTCCTCGGAATCACTCGTTCGTGTGACCCCAGGCGCCTCCCCAGCCGCCCAATCACCCGTCCGCGCGATATCAGACGGCTCCCCAGCCGCCTACTCTCCTGTAGTGAAGTGAGGAGGGGAACGATGGATGCCATGCGAGCGGGATATATGTACATCGGGGAGAGCAACGCCGCCCACCGCGCCGCGCAGGTGCGGACCCGGATCGCGACGTTCCGCGAGCTCGCCGACTTCATGCGCAACGCGGATACCGCGCTGGTCCTCGATACGATGGAGGTCTACACCGCGCGCAACGCCGAAGAAGACCTCGTTGCCGTGGACCTCGCGACCCGAGGCGTGGCCCCCTGAGGTTCCTGCTCTCCACGTGCAGCGCCTGCGGTGGCGAGCTCGAGATCAAGCTCGACGGCTCCAAGCCATACGTCGAGTGCATCCAGTGCGGGCTCGACCAAGAGACCCTGCGACGGCGCTCAGCCGAGCCGCAGCCACAGCCTGTGAACGAGCGGGCGTAGCCGAACCAAACGGGCGGCTCAGGTTATGGTGACACTCCTCCCCCGAATCCGTTCAGCCGGTCCTCGATCCGGTACCCGACGATCTGCCATACATCGTCTTGTCCCACGAGGCGAAACTTGGCCGTGACCTCCATCCCGCCTTGAATCTTGAACTTAAGCGACTCGGTATAGGTTCGAGGCCGTCGGTTCCCGCGCGAACTCGGATAGTCTGTCGGGTGAACCAAGCGGGAGTGACGGTTAACCAGTTTGGTGAATTCCTGCTCTCCCTGAGCCGCCCGAAGGTCGGGGTGGAACAGCCCGTAGACCCCACTCGGATCGTCCCCCTCCACGCCGCGGAGAAAGGCCATGACGACACTCCTCGGCTCGGCCTCCATCCCCTCCGGGACGTACCAAGGGGAGGGGATCGGAGTCGACGACGCCATAGCGGCGAGCAGCGGATTGACGCGCCGTCGACGCACCGCGTCACGCACCAACAAGAACGTGATGACGACTGGGGCGGCGGCGAACAACGGTAAGAAAACGATCCACGCGAACGCCGTATCCTGGAACAACCACAGCGCGCCAGCCCACACAAGGGCGATGGCCGTCAAGACCCCCCGCCAAAATCTCGACCACAGGGACGACTTCTTGCGGTCCATCTCTCGCCAACGGAGCTTCGTCTGGCACGCCCGAGTGTAGCAGCCGTGCCTGCGTGCGAGCGTACGTACGCAGCGCACAGCGCCTCAGACCCGAACCGCGTCGCGCGCGCGTTGTAGCGAACGGGGCCCCTCGGCTACCCTACCGGCGTGACGTCTCGACCACCGACCGCCCCCAAGTCCAGCGCTGAGCGGCTGCGCGCGCTGCGCAACATCCTGGCCATCGAGACCGCCAACGGCTTCGCCAACAAGGCAGTCTCCGGCGGCCTCGACGGCTTCCTCCGCACGCTGCTCCACGACGCCGACGCCGACCCCGCGATCCGCTGGCTCGCGGAGCACGGCATGCTGTCGGTCGGCTACGGCGAGCTCGACGCCGGCTTGCGCGAGCGGTGGGCCCGCGAGACCGAGCGGTTGCTCGCCACCTCCGGCGAAGCGCCCGCGCGGCCGGCACCACGCCGCGCATCCCGCGCGGCCGCGCCCCCGCCCACACCACCGCCCACGCCCCCGCCCCCGCCCACGCTCGACGCGCCGGTCCTGCGGCTCAAGAGCGTGACGCGCACGCACGTGAGCAAGCTCGCCAAGATGGGCGTCGAGACCGTGCGCGACCTGGTTTTCCTCTTCCCCAACCGGCATCTGGACTACAGCCAGCGCCGCACCGTCGCGCAGGTGCGCCCCGGCGAGGACCAGACGATCGTCGTCTCGCTGTGGGAGGCGCGCCAGGTGCAGATGGGCCGCGGCGGCCGCCTCCGCGCGACCGAGGCGGTGGTCGGCGACGAAACCGGGAACCTGCGCGTGATCTGGTTCGGCCAGCCGTGGCTCGCCCAGACCCTCTTGCGCGCGATGGCCAAGGCATCAAGGAGCGGCAAGGGGAACGCGCAGCTGGTCTTGAGCGGCAGGGTCGTGGTCTTCAACGGCCGCACGCAGATGGAGTCGCCCGAGTGGGAGCCGCTGGACGACCCCGACGCCGCCGACCTGGTGCACACCGGCCGGCTCGTCCCGGTCTACCCCTCGACCGAGGGTCTGCCCGCGCGGACCATCCGCCGCATCGTGCGCGAGGCGCTTGAGACGGCGAGCGTCGACGGCAGCCTGCGCATCGAGGACACGCTGCCCGACGGCTTGCGCGAGCGGCTCGGCCTGATCGGGCTGGCCGAAGCCGTCGCACAGGCCCACTACCCCGACTCGGTCGAGACCAAGGAGACCGCGCGCATCCGCCTCGCCTTCGACGAGCTGCTGGTCCTCCAGCTCGCCGTCGCGGCGAAGCGGGGCGGTCGGCAGAAGGCCGCGGGCATCCCGCTGCCACCGATGCCGGAGCCGGTCCGGGCGTTCTTGGGCTCGCTGCCCTTCGCCCTCACCAAGGGCCAGCAGACGGCGCTGGCCGAGGCCATGGACGACATCGCGGCCGCCGAGCGGCCCATGAGCCGCCTGCTGCAAGGCGACGTCGGCGCCGGCAAGACCGTCGTGGCCCTCGCGCTGCTGCTCACGGCGGTCGCGGCCGGCCACCAGGGCGCGCTGATGGCGCCGACCGAGGTGCTCGCGGAGCAGCACTTCTTGAACCTCCGGCTGATGCTGGCAGGCCTCGAGGAGCCCTCGCAGGGCGCCGGCTGGTTCTCCGTACGGCTCCCCGGCCACCCGAGCCCCATCACGATCGCGCTGCTGACCGGGAGCACGCGCGCCGCGGCACGGCGCGAGCTGCGCCAGCGCATCGCCGACGGCCAGCTCGACATCCTGGTGGGCACGCACGCGCTGATCCAGCAGGATGTCGAGCTGCCCAACCTCGCCCTCGCGGTCGTCGACGAGCAGCACCGCTTCGGCGTGCTCCAGCGCGCCGCGCTCCGAGACAAGGGTGGGGATGGGGAGAAGGGCGGCGCGGAGGACCGGCGCGAGCCGCACCTGCTGCTCATGTCGGCGACGCCGATCCCGCGCACGCTCGCGCTCACGCTCTACGGCGACCTGGACATATCGACCATCCCCGAGCTACCGGCAGGCCGCAAGGAGATCCAGACGCGCTTCGTGCCGTCCGCGCGGGCCGAGGATGCCGAGCGGTTCCTAGTCGACCAGGCGAAAGCCGGCCGGCAGTCGTTCGTCGTCTGCCCGCTGATCGACGAGTCGGAGGCGGTCCTGGCACGCGCGGCGACGGTCGAGTACGACCGGTTGCGCGAGACGACGCTCGCGGGCCTCGCCGTCGGCCTGCTGCACGGGCGGCTGCCGCTCGCCGAGAAGCAGGCGGTCATGGACCGCTTCCGCTCGGGCGAGCTGGACGTGCTCGTGACGACGCCCGTCATCGAGGTGGGCATCGACGTGCCGAACGCGACGGTCATGCTGATCGAGGGCGCCGACCGCTTCGGCTTGGCGCAGCTCCACCAGCTGCGTGGCCGGGTGGGCCGCGGAGAGCACCAGAGCTACTGTCTGCTGCTCTCGGAGGCCGTCTCGGAGGAAGCGCGCGAGCGGCTGGACGTCCTCGTCGGCACCAACGACGGCTTCGCGATCGCCGAGGCCGACCTCCGGCTGCGAGGCCCCGGCGACTTCTTCGGCACGCGCCAGTCCGGCCTGCCGTCGCTGCACATGGCGACGCTCGACGACCGCGACCTGCTCGCCTCGGCGCGCGACGAGGCGCGGACGCTGCTGGCGGCCGACCCCGGCTTGAGCGCCCACCCCCAGCTCGCCGAGGCCGTGGCGCACTATGCGACGGCCGTCACCGACGATGTGGCGTAAACCGACGCCCGCGTGCCGCGCCTCAGTAGCCCCCGTTCGTGCTGAGGCTCTCGAAGTACGAACGAGCGCCAAGCTTTTATCCAGCGCTTCTCTCTGGAGAAGCCTCGCCCATCCCCGTTCGTGGTGAGGCTCTCGAACCACGGACCCACTGCTGCCAACGAACCCTGGTCCGTCCTTCGAGAGCCTCAGGACGAACGGTAACCCCAGCCGGGGCCTGCACCCACCACCAGGGCGGCGAGCGGGCCACTCAGGCTGAGCGGTCCGGCCAGCGCTCAGCCGCCCCCGTCTGGTATCTGCGTTCGGCACGAGCGAGTGGGTCCAGGGCAGTGCCCTGGTGGCATAATGGCGCCGTGCGCATCACCAAGCTTGAATGGAGAGGCCTCCGGGTGCCGCTGCGGGACGTGCCGGCCGAGCGCGCGGCCGTCCCCGACCGCCACGCCCTGCTCGTCTGGATCCACACCGACGACGGCCTCGTCGGCGTGGGCGAGGCATCGCCCGTCGGGCCGGGGCGTCCCGAGCACACCGGCGACGTCGCCAGGATCCTCCACGACCTCGCTCCCTCGGCGCTCGGCCTCCCGCCGTCCGTCGCGCTCGGCGTGCTGCTCGCGCTCGCGCCCCGGACCGAGGCGGGCGATGCCGCGCGCTTCGGGCTCGAGACGGCGGCGCTCGACCTGGTCGGCCAGAAGTCCGGCCGCCCCATCGTCACGCTCCTCGGCGGCGTCATCGACTGGGTCGGCATGCACGCCAACGTCGGCTTCGAGGAGCCGGCGGAGGCCGCCCGGCAGGCGGCCGAGGCCGTCGCCCGCGGCTTCGGCGCCGTGAAGATCACGCTCGGATCGCACGACCCGGACGTGGACGTGGAGGTCGTGCGCCGGGTGCGGGCCGCCGTCGGGCCTCACGTCGGCTTGCGGGCCGATGCCGACGAGGCGTGGTCGCCGGAGCTCGCGATCGAGGTGCTCCGGCGGCTCGAGCCCTACGGCCTCGATTTCGTCGAGCAGCCCGTCTTCGCGCAGGACCTAAGCGGCATGGCGGAGGTCCGCAGAGCCGCGCCGATGCCGATCGCCGCCGACGAATCGGTCGCCGCGCTGGACGACGCCCGCAAAGTCATCGAAGCAGACGCGGCCGACATCATCGTCGTGAAGCCGTCGCGCGCCGGTGGCCTCACCGCCGCCCGCGCCGTCATGGAGCTCGCCCGCGACCACGGCCTCGGCAGCATCGTGAGCTCCTCGCTCGAGACCGGCGTGGGCCTCGCGGCGTCGCTCCACGTCGCGGCCTCGCTCGGCCCCGCATCGGTGAGCGGCCTCGCCTCTGGAGCGGCGCTCGAGCACGACATGCTCACGCAGCCGTTGGTCCCGGTCCGCGGGCACATCACCGTGCCGCAGATGCCGGGGTTGGGCGTCGAGGTCGACCTTGATGCCGTCAACCACTACACCACCGACCTCGCCGGCGTGGTGATGGGCTAGTGCTCATACGCGACGTCATCGCCCAACGCATCGCGGACGCCGTCGAGGCCGCGCAGCGCGACGGCGCCATCCCCACGGCCGACGCCCCCCCCGTCGCGCTCGAGCGCCCGCAGAACCCGGAGCACGGCGACTTCGCGAGCTCGCTGCCCCTGCGGCTCGCCAAGCAGGCGCACGTCGCCCCGCTGGCCATCGCCGAGGCGCTCGTGCCGCACGTCGCGGCGGGCGACCCGGTCGGGCGCGTGTGGGCCGCACCGCCCGGCTTCCTGAACGTGGCGCTGAGCCCGGCGTGGCTCCAGAAGCAGGTCGACGACGTGCTCGCCCAGGGTGCGGCCTACGGCAACACGCAGACCGGCCGGGGCCGTTCCGTCCAGGTCGAGTTCGTCAGCGTGAACCCGACCGGCCCCGTCCACGTCGGGCACGCCCGCGGCGCGGTGCTCGGCAGCACGCTCGCCAACACGCTCGCCGCGGCCGGCTTCGACGTCACGCGCGAGTACTACGTGAACGACCGTGGCACGCAGATGGACATCTTCTACGCGTCGGTGTTCGCTCGATACGCCCAGGCGCTCGGCCGGGCCGACGAACAGGTCCCGGAGGAAGGGTACCGGGGCGACTACCTCGTCGTCTTGGGCAAGGAGCTCGCGGCGGAGCTCGGCGACCGCTTCCTCACCATGGAGCGCGATCAGGCGGTGGCCGAGCTCGGCGCGGCAGGCCTGGAGCGCATGCTCGATGGTATCCGCACCGACCTCGCGCGCATCGGCGTCGAGTTCGACGTCTGGTTCCGCGAGCACTCGCTGTTCGAGTCCGGGGAGTACGACGCGGCCATCGCCGAGCTTTCCAAGCGCGGGGCGACCGACAAGCACGACGGTGCGCTCTGGTTCACCTCCGCGGCCCTCGGCGACGACAAGGACAACGTGCTCGTCCGCAGCACCGGAGCACCGACGTACTTCGCGGCGGACATCGCCTATCACGCCAACAAGTTCGAGAAGCGCGGCTTCGAGCGCGTCATCGACATCTGGGGCGCCGACCACCAGGGCCACGTCGCGCGCATGAAGACCGCGATGCGGGCGCTCGGGATCGACCCGGAGCGGCTGCACATCATCATCTCCCAGCTCGTCACGCTGCGCCTGGGCGGCGAGGCGGTCCGCGCCTCCAAGCGCACGGGCCAGATCGTGACGCTCGCCGACCTGGTGGACGAGGTCGGCGCCGACGCCTGCCGCTACTTCTTCCTGGCGCGCGCGGCCGAGAGCCAGATGGACTTCGACCTGGAGCTCGCGAAGAAGACGTCGGCCGACAACCCGGTCTACTACGTGCAGTACGCGCATGCGCGTATCGCCGGCATCCTGCGCCAAGCCGCGGAGCGCAGCGTGACGTGGGACGACGGCGACACCTCGCTGCTCGCCGACGACGCGGAGCTCGCGCTCATCCGCAAGATGCTGCTGCTGCCGGAGCACGTCGACGCGATCGCATCGACG
>JADFRC010000010.1 GCA_022561455.1 Chloroflexota bacterium
GCCGTGCTGCTCGCGCAGGTCGGCGCGCTCGAGGCGCGGCGGCGCGACGGCAGCGTGAGCGACCGGCGCCACGAGGCCGAGCGCGCCGCGCTCAAGCAGGCGCTCGTCGAACTGGAGCTCGACGAGCGCTTGGACCGCTAGCACTACGTACGTGCATTGCGCCGCACTTCGCTTACACGTATTCTTTACACATGGCGGTGAAACCTCAGACGTCAGGACAGGCGAACGCTCAGCTGGGCGCAGACGTGCCTGCCGTCCGCTGCGTCGGTCTGGCCAAGCGCTTCGGCGCCACGGTCGCCGTGCGGGAAGCGAGCTTCGAGGTGGGCCGCGGCGCGCTCATGGCACTCCTCGGGCCGAGCGGCGGCGGTAAGACGACCCTCCTGCGCATGATCGCGGGCTTCGAAACCCCGGATGAGGGGTCGATCGAGATCGACGGCCGCACGATGGTCAACGGCCGGACGCCCGTGCCGCCCGAGCAGCGCCGCGTGGGCATGGTGTTCCAGGACTACGCCCTCTTCCCCCACCTCACCGTGCGCGACAACGTGGCGTTCGGCGCCCCCAAAGGACCGGACCGCGACGAGCGGGTCGCGAGCGTGCTCGGACTCGTGGGCCTCGAGTCCGTCGGCGAGCGGATGCCGCACCAGCTCTCCGGCGGCCAACAGCAGCGGGTCGCTCTGGCCCGCGCGCTGGCGCCGCGCCCGGCGGTGGTGCTGCTCGACGAGCCCTTCTCGAACCTCGACGCTGCTCTGCGGGCCCGGGTGCGCGACGAGGTGCGCCAGATCCTGCGCGCGGCCGACACGGCGGCGGTCTTCGTCACGCACGACCAGGACGAAGCCTTCGGCCTCGCCGACCAGGTCGGCATCCTTCTGGACAACACCGTCGTCCAGATCGGCACGCCGGAGGACGTCTACCTCCACCCCGCCTCGCTGGACGTCGCGCGCTTCTTGGGCGAGGCGAACGTGCTCGACGGCGTGGCCTCCGGGGGGTCGGTCGTCTGCGAGCTCGGCACGCTCAAGCTCGGTGGCGACGCCGTCGAAGGGCCCGTCAAGGTCGCCGTGCGGCCCGAGACTCTGCGCCTGCACCCCGAGGATGGCCCTTCGGTCACGGCCGAGGTCGTCGGGCGCGAGTTCCACGGCATCTATAAGCTGGTGACGCTGCGGCTGCCATCGGGGACGACGCTGTCCGCCGTCATGGGGCTCCACGTGCCGGCGACGGTCGGCGAGAGCGTGCAGGTCGGCGTCAACAGCTTCGTCTCCGCCTTCCCCGCCTAGCGCCCTACTCGCCCCTACTCGAACGTACCCTCGACGATGTCGAGTACCTGGTGCAGGCCGCTCAGCGTGAAGTTGCCCTCGATCCCGCCGATGCCGGCGAACGGGGCGCCCGCCGCCGCCGCCGCCTGCTTGTCGTAGGGCGAGTCGCCAACCACGAGCGCGTCCCACGGCTCCACGCCGAGGAGCTCGCACGCCCGGAAGATCATGTCCGGCGCCGGCTTCGCATCGGGGACGTCGCTGCCGCCCACGACGGCGTTCGGAGCAAGCGACGCGGACTCGAGCATCTGCCGCGCGAGCCCCGACGGCGTGTTGGTGACGACGGCCGTCGGCACGCCCTGCCGCTCGAGCGCGGCGAGCACTTCGACGGCGCCCGGCATGACCTCGGCCGCGGCGGCGTGCTCGGCGAAGTGCGCCTCGTAGTACGCTTCGACGGTTCCCACGGTCTGGTCCGGGAAGAAGAGGTCGACGTCGCTTTGCGTCGGCTTGCCGTAGACCGCGCGGAACGCCTCGCGCGTCACGGATGGGTGGCCGAAGTGGCGGGCGGCATCGTCCACCAACGACGCCCACGCCTCGAAGCTTTCTATCAGGACGCCATCCATGTCGAAGAGAACCGCGTTGATCATGAGAAGGGGGGATGGCTCCCGCGGTAGGACTCGAACCTACGGCCAACCGGTTAACAGCCGGTCGCTCTACCACTGAGCTACGCGGGAACGCGTTAGGGACGCCGCGATTGTACCACGCCGAGGCACCGCGACAAGGCACGCACCAGGCCGTTGCCTAGGCCACGCGACTCCGGTGCCTTGACCCCGCGCTCGGGCGGTTGCTATAGTTGCAAGCGGCGTCCAGCCGACCGCGACGCCGTTGCCGTGGGGATATAGCTCAACTGGGAGAGCGCCGCGTTCGCATCGCGGAGGTTGGGGGTTCGAGTCCCCCTATCTCCACCAACCTCCGCCCGCTCGATGGCCGCAGGCACCGGTCCGCCTCCGATGACCGCTGAAAGGACACCATGACGCTCCCCGCGACGAACCCGCTGATCGCCGGCCCACCGCCTGAGGTGACTCAGGTCGAGATCCCGGCCGGCGGCGCCACGATCATGGGCCACATGGCGCGCCCGAAGGGGACCGCGAGCGCCCCCGCGGTCGTCGTGATACACGCGCAGCGTGGACTGCAGCCGGTGATCCGCGACACGGTGGACGGCCTGGCGAGCTCCGGGTACATCGCCGTGGCGCCGGACCTGCTGAGCCGCGAGGGCGGCACCGACTCGATCGCCTTCGACGACATACCCGGCGCCCTGCATGCGGCCCCGCGCGAGCAGCACTCGGGCGACGCCGTGGCGGTGATCCGGTGGCTGAAGGCGATGCCGGAGGTCACGAGCATCGGCATCATGGGGTTCTGCTTCGGCGGCTCCGTGACGTGGCGCACGGTGACCGAGAGCACGGACCTCGCGGCGGCCGTCCCCTGCTACGGGTCCAACCCGCCGCTCGAGGACGTCCGCAACATCACCGCAGCGGTGCACGGCGTCTACGGCGCGCTGGACGAGCGCGTCAACGCCGGCATCCCCGCGATCAACAAGGCGCTTCACGCGGCGAACGTGACCCACGTGCTGAAGCAGTACGACGGCGCTGGGCACTCGTTCATGAGCCATACGAGCGAGACGAGCTACGTCGCCGAGGCCGCGCAGGCAGCGTGGGCCGACGCGCTCGCCTGGTTCGACAAGTACCTCACGCGCTAGGCCAGTCGGCACTTCCCGCGCTGCGATGTCAAGATCCGGCCAATAGCCACGCGGGGATCAGCGCCCGCGGCTGCGGACCCGCCGGGCGAGTGATACAGGCATGATGCGGCATTTACCGGTCTATCCTGTTGTACCTCGTCCACAAAAGTGAACCATCGAAGTCCGGGCAAGCCAAGGTGGCGCGCTAGGTGGGACTCGAACCCACGGCCTCATCCTTCGCAGGGATGCGCTCTATCCAGGCTGAGCTACTAGCGCGTAGGGCGGTTCGATGTTGGTGCCGAGGGCGAGATTTGAACTCGCACGCCCGTAAGGACACTGCGCCCTGAACACAGCGCGTCTGCCGTTCCGCCACCTCGGCACGTGGAGTGGTGGGCGATACAGGACTCGAACCTGTGACCTCCTGCGTGTGAAGCAGGCGCTCTAACCAACTGAGCTAACCGCCCGCTCCCCCGCGAGTATTCTCCGTGCTGCCACCGCGCGTGTAAAGAGGTGGAAGCCGGACGGACATGGTGGCGGCCCCCATCAGCGCGATGTGCCGGCGTGCGTCGTATATCCTTGTGGGCTCCCGGCAGCCGGAGCCCACGACCGCTCCATCTCCGAAGCGACCCCCCAACGAAGGCACCGACGCGATGCAACGCCTGCGACCGTTCCTGGCCCGCCTCCGGGCGCTCGCCGCCTGGCCGGCGCGGCGCGGGGGGCGTCGCGCTTGGGGGTGGGCGTCCCGGACGCGGCGGCGTACGCGCGTGATCGGGGCGTCCGCCGCCGTCCTTGGCTTGAGCGCCATCCTGCTCGGCACGGCGGTGGCGTCCGCGGCAAGGGACGCTCAGCAGGAGCTGCGCGCGCTGCTCGACGAGGCGAGCGGGCTCTCCATCGCCAGCCTGCTGGAGCCGGGCACCTACGCCGTCCTCGCGGAGAGCGCCACGCGGACGGAGGAGGCCATGCAACGGCTGAACGCGCGGCTCAGGGCCCTCGGCCCTCTCGAGCTCATCCCGTTCGCCGGTGGCCGCGTGCGGGCCGCGCGCAACACCGCGGCGCTGGGCCGTGAGCTCGCCTCCGCCGGCCGCCGAGTGATCGAGGCATACGGCGACGCGGTCGATGAGCGTCTCGCGGGGGGGCCGGCGGCGGTAGAGGCGGCGCTGCGCCAGCACCGGGAGGCGCTGGAAGAGACGGAGGACGCTTTGGCGCGTGCCGCCTCGCTCGCCACCGGGCCGTTGGTGCTCGACCTGCGGGACGCGACGCTCGTGAACGCGACCATCGGCGCGCTGCGCTCGCTCACGGCGGTGGCCATCGCAAGCCCCGCGTCGGTCGACGACGGGCTGGAGCTCCTCCAGCGACTGTTCGACCTCCAGGAGCTCATCACGGACCCGTTGGCCGCGCTGACCGAGACGTCTGCCGCCAGCCGCCATATCGCCGCCGTGCGCCAGCGATCGGCCGCGCTGACGGCGGCGCTGGGGCGGCTGGCGGCAGACGAGCCTGAGACGAACGAGACGTTGGAGCTGGCACTCGACGGGCTCGTGATCATCAGCGAAGCCGCCGAGGCCGCAGCCGCCATGCTGTCGATCGGCGAGGCCCTCGAGAATGGCTTCCTCTCGCCTGCGTTCGGCACGGAGGCCGCGCCGCTCCTGGCGACCGCCCGGGACCGCCTCGACGCTGCCAAGCTGCGGCTGGAGCGGCTCGAAGCCTCGTTCGCGAGCTGGATCGGCGGACAGCTTGCCGACGCCGGGGTCATCGGCGGAGGGACGCGCCGCGTCTTCGGGCCTGCACACGACGCCCTCGATGAGACGTCAGACGCCGTGGCGGCTACGGCCTCGCTCCTCGGGTTCGACGGCCCACGCACGTACCTGCTCATCCTCCAGAACCAGAACGAGATCCGCGCGACCGGAGGCTTCATCGGTGCCACCATCGAGGTCCACATCGTGAACGGAGTTCTGGGCGACCTCGTGTTCGAGGACAGTACGAGCATCGACCTTGTGCCGCTGGCCAACAATCCCCCGGCGCCCGAGCCCCTCTACTGGTACCTGTGGATGGGGCGGCTGCTGTTCCGCGACGCCAACTGGAACCCCGATTTCCCGACCTCCGCCCGGACGCTGCTGGACTTCTACGAGGCGAACCGCGGCGTGGACATCGACGGCGTGGTGGCCGGGACGAAGCTGCTGGCGCTGGACATGGTGGACGCGATCGGCGGCGTGCGCGTCCCGGGCGTGGACGCGCTGCTCACCAGGGACATCGCGAGCCGGTACATCGAGGGCGAGCTGCCGTATGCATGCGAGCCCCGCCACGTCTCGGTCCGCTCCAAGCGTTGCTTCGACGAGGACCTCGTCCCCGCGCTGGTCGACCGGCTCAAAGCCGGCTTCGACGACGATTTGCGACGCGAGGTGATCGATGTCTTCCGGGAGCACCTCGGCGCCAAGAACGTGCTCATCTTCATGACCGAGGAAGCGACGCAAGCGTTCGTCAGCGCCAACGGATGGGACGGCGCCGTGCCGCGCCCGCCACAGGACTTCTTGATGGTCATCGACAGCAGCCTGCCCGGTCATACGACCGCAGCGATCAGGCGGTCCTGGGACTACCGCGTCTCTCTGGTGCCCGATGGGTCGAGCGCCGCGCGTCTGTACATCCGGTACGAGAACACGAGGCCGGTACTCGATCCCGACTGCCGGCAGGCGGCCGAGGGCGGCGGCGGCTGCTACTGGAACTACGCGCGTGTGTTCCTCCCGCCAGCAGCAGAGCTGGTCGAAGCACCGATCGTCCCGCTGCACGAGGGCAGCGAGAAACTCATCTGGGGACACCGGGACCTCCGTTCCGAGCAGGTGATCACCCACGCAGGCTCTGGATTGCAAGGGCTGGTGGAGGTGGGCGGTTACGTGGTGGTCGAGCCCGGAACGGTGCTGACGCTCCCGCTGGCCTACTCGCTCAGAGCGAACGTGATCCGTAGCGTGGGGCCGGGGCGGTACGAATACCGGCTGCTCCTCGCCAAGCAGCCGGGGATCGACGACGACCGGGTGAGCGTCCGCGTGCAACTCCCCGAGGGAGCCCGGGTGGTCACGGTCTCACCGCCCTCCGTACGCGCCGACGGAAACACGGTGACCTGGGAGCACACACTGGTCCGGGACTCCGAGCTGATCGTTGTCTTCGAGTCGCCGTAGCGCCGCTACGAAGCTGCGTCGCTCGATGAAGTGGCCCCGAGCTGCTGGAGCAGCTGGTAGGCCGAGGCGCTGGGCCGCAGTGCTTCGGAGCGCGTGGCCGCCTCGATCGCCTCGTCGATCCTGCCGAGGCCCTGGAGCGCCAGGGCTTCGACGTAGGGCAAGAGGTGCGTGGCGAGTGGCCCAGCCGCCGCGCTCAGCTCTATCGCCCGAGTCGACGCCTCCAACCCCTCCTCGTATCCCCCCAACCGCACGTAGGCCCAAGCGAGCGCGGCGTGTGCTTGCCAGAAGCCCGGCATCAGCTGCACGAGGATCTCGGCGTCACGGACGCCGGCCGCGCGGGTTACGTCGCGGGTTACGGCAGCCAGCTCCCGCTTGAACTCCCCGGCACGCGACCAAGCGCGGTGGTCCAGGGGATTGCGGTCCAGGACCGCCCGCGCCTCGTCATACGCCTGCTGGATGAACCGGGCACGCTCCTCGCCCGCAACCCGGCCGGCCGCGCTGAAGAACACCTGCGCCAGACGCAGGCGGTTCACCGCAAGGTCTGGCGCGATGTCGCGCGCCTGGATGTAGAGGTCGATGGAACGCTGCTCCTCACCCCTCGCGGCGGCCTGGCCGGCCTGGAAGCCGACGCGAGCCGAAACGACGTAGGGCACGACCGATACGAACCAGAACGCGATGACAGCGGCGACCACGGCCGCAGCACCAGCGACCCGCAGGGGGTTGGAGGTGGCGGCCCGCTGGCGGCCGCGCGGGCGCCGCGGCGGCCGCGTGGGCGCCCCGGCCTCCGGGGCGTCGAAGCGCATGGTGCTCATGGCGACAACCAGTGCCGCGAGCATCCACGAAAGGGCGAGGTCGGAGATCTGCGCCTTGCCGGGGATCTGCTCGATGATGCGGCCCACCAGCGCGGCGCTGAGCCCGACCAGGAGGAGACCGAACCACTCCGGATAGCCGCCTGTCCGGGCCACACGCACCATGCGCACCAGCACGATCACGAGCGCCACGAAGATGAACGCGTACGACGCGAGGCCCAAGAACCCCAACTCGATCAACGTGTGGACGAAGAAGCTATGCCCGTGACTCGCGAGCTCGTAGGTATACGTCGACTCGCCGGCCATCGGGTATGCGTAACCGAAGTGGTCCGGACCGAAACCGACGATACGCCGGAGCGGCCGAAAGCCGAGGCTGGGGATCTCCGGGTAGAGCTCGGTGTCCACCCAGGGAACGCCTAGGTAAACGTCGGCCGCCGTCCGCCAGATGATGCCACGGCTGCTCACGCCCTCGATGATACTGGGGCCCACCGTCTCGATCCGCTGAACCACCGTCGCTGCTCCGGGGCCTCCCCCCGCGACGCCCGGCAAGGGAAGCGAGCTCAAGACGACCGCCATCGCCAAGCCAGCAGCGGTGATTGCGGCCGCGCGCAGCATAACGCGCGAGCCGAACGTCCACGCCAGGAATACGGCCGACGCGACCGCAACGGCTACCAACCCGAACCAGGGGCCACGCGCGAGGCCGAACAAGACAGCCGCGAACTGGAGCGCGACGAGGCCCGCGCCGAGCCCGATGTGCACGAGCGGCGCGAAACGGTCGCTATACGAGGTGAACAAGGCGATCGTCAGCGGTACCGTCATCAGCAGATAGGAACCGGCGAAGATGGGGTTGCCGAAGGTCGACCGCGCGCGGATCGCAGGACTGGGATCGCTCCGGAACGGGTCGATCCCGAAGTGTTGCCCGACGCTCAGCAGGCTGATGGCTATGGAGACAGCGGTGAGCGCCCACACGAGCCTCCGCAGTTGCGCTCCGGTCCGCAGATGGGTCGCCACCGCGGCGAAGATCACGAGATAGGCGGCCAGGCTGACGAGGCCATAGGTGTCCCAACCAGGATCGATACCCCAGATGGCGATGCTCTTGACGGGGGCGAAGGCGATGGAAACGAGGGTGGCGAAGAGAACGGCGGCCGCGCCGACGATGATCAGCCTCGCGGGGTGGCGATCGACGGCGGTCCGCCAGCGCTGCAGCAGCGAAAGTTCCTGATCGGGAGCCTGCCAGCGGCCCATCGCCCACTCGATGACGAACACCGCGACGAGGTACAACGCGGCGGTCCGGAGCACGAAGACCTTGGGCATCTGGATGAAGCCCAGCATGAAGTCCTGGTGCATGATGGCAGCGGGGACCAGTACCGCCGCGACGAGCCAACCGGCCTCGAAGGCGCGCGGTATGCCATTCCTCTGGGCGACTTGTGCGGCCTGAGTAGTCATTGCGAGTAGCGAGCGGGCTCCAGCGGCGGCCGGAGATGCGCTCAGCAATGGTACCGTGGCCGGGCGTGCCCCAACAACGCGGTTGGTATCCGCCCGCTGGCTCCGGCTGCGCATGATGCCGCCGTTAGGGGCGCAGTGCTGTTGCTCGTGGGGGCACCCGACCGTTGGAATCGAGCCATGCGGAACTCGGAGCGCTCGATACCGGACACGCGGCCTGAGGACGACCCCGAATGGGTCGGCCTCCGGGCCTATTGGGCGCTCGCGCTCCGGTATTGGTGGGTCTTCGTGGTTGTCATGGCCGCCGCCGGGGGCGCCGCGTACGCCGTCGGCTCCTTGCGAACGCCTCTCTACAGCGCAACCGCGAAGGTGCTCGTGCAGAGCGCGCGGGTGCCGGGGTCGTTCTCGCCTGGCGACACCGAGGCGAACAGACGGTTCGCCAAAGACTTCCGCGACCTCCTGAGCACACGCCCGGTCCTCGAGGCGGCCGACGACGCCATGGAGCTTGCAACCGGATCGCGCTCCTTGGGCCTGAAAAACATCCTGATCACGAGCTCCAATCCCGCGGAGGGCAAGCGGAAAGGGCGTCACTCCTCACGTGCGCGGAGCGGCTTCCAGCCGTTCGTGAAGCCGGGGAAGATTGACAGCGGCGGGCGCGAGCGCTACATTTTCCGTATGCGTTCGGGAACTGAACACAACGATCTTGGCGATCGGAGCTCCTTCGTCGAGGCGCGGCTCCTTGCGGAGATCGAGCGGACGCCGGAGACGAGCCAGCGCTCCTTGGCGCGCCGGCTGGGCGTGGCCCTCGGCATCACCAACCTGCTGATCCGCAACCTAGCGCAGAAGGGCTACGTGCGCGTCAGCCAAGCGGGCTGGCGCAATTGGGTCTACGCACTGACGCCCGCGGGGTTCTATCGGAAGGCGCAGTTGACCGTGGCCTACATCGAGCGGGTCCTCGAGGAGCACAGGCGGGTGCTGGAGACCCTCCAGCGAGAGTTGGACCCGCTGGGGCTACACGCGGAGTCACGGGTCGCGCTGCACGGGACCGGCGAGTTCGCCGAGGTCGTCTATTCGGCGGTCAAGGCGCTCGGCGTCGAAGACGTACAGACCTTCGCCCCGGCCGATGCACCGGTCTCCCGATTCCACGGCTCGCCGATGCAGCCGGCCACAGCGCTCGATCCGGACGACTTCGACCTGGTCATCGTTGCAACCCTCGAGGACCCGGAGGCGGCCTGCTCGGAGCTTGAAGCGCTGGGCGTGGCGCCCACGCAGCTCGTGACGTTCTTCCCCGAGGCCCGCGCCGTTCCGGTATCGACCGCGAAGGACGCGCGATGAAGCTTCAGTGGTACGTCGCCCGTACACGCCCTCAGGGCGAGTACTTCGCCCAGGACAACCTACGCTCCGGTGGCGTCGAGACGTACCTGCCCTGTGTGCGGACGCGGCATCCCCGGCGGGGACACGAGGATGCGCCTCTCTTCCCCGGATACCTTTTCCTGCACTGTGACCTCGAGACGCAGGGGAGCGGTCTCCGCCTGGTTCCCCAGCTGCGCGGCCTTGTCGCATTCGAAGGCAGCGCGCCGTCCGTGCCCGACGACGTCATCGCCCAGCTGGCCGACCAGGTGGAGCGCATGAACGGTTTCGACGGATGGCTCACGCCTCTGGCGGCTGGCGACACCGTCCAGGTTGCGGTGGGACGCACCCCGACCATGGCCACGGTCGTATCCGAGACCCGCTCAGCCAAGGGGCGGGTCCGCGTGCTCTTGGATTTCCTCGGCCGGCAGGTCTACGCGGATGTGCCGGCTGCCAACGTCGAGCGCCCCGAGATCGGAACGGCCGTCGCGGCGACGAAGGATCGTGCGCCGCGCCGGACACGGGGCCGCGGACGATGGATCGGCGGGGCGGCTCCACGACCAGGCCAACACGCCTGGAGCGGATAACCGCACCGCATAACGGGCGTCCTTCGTCGTAGCCACCGCTCCGAGGACACCCTGTAGCGACGGTCATTGAAGCCGGGCCCCGCCGGGTGGGGGGGGTCTGTTCCCAATCTCGAAACCGATCAAGGAATGCAGGAGGAGCATGCACCTGACCCCGGAGGACGCGAGTCACGTCCGTGGGCCGCGCGCCAGCGAGGCAGCCACACCGTGCGGGCCAGCCGGCGTCAGAGGCTGGCCGGATCTTTCCGGGAGTCCCTGATCAACCCAAGAGACGCAATAACCCAATGAATGTTGTCGTCACCGGCTGCGCCGGCTTCATCGGATCTCGCGTTGCAGCGTGGCTGCTGGAACAAGGCCACGGCGTGGTGGGCATCGACAACCTCAACGACGCCTACGACGCCCGGCTCAAGGAGTGGCGCCTTGCGCAGTTGAAGGGTCCGCCGGGCTTCCACTTTCACCACCTCGATATCACGGACCGGCCCGCCCTGCGCGAGCTCTTCTCCACGCTGCGATCTTCCGATCTATCTGCGGTCATCAATCTGGCGGCCCGTGCAGGTGTCCGAGAGAGCGTCAAAGACCCTTGGAGCTATTACCAAACGAACGTCGTTGGTACTTTGAATCTCTTGGAGGCCTGCCGGCAGCACGGCGTTGGAAAGTTCGTTCACGCCTCTAGCTCCAGCGTGTACGGCAACCCCGGAAGAGGAGCCGAGAGCGATGGCAAGGGCGCCGGCGAGACTCGCGGTGAGGGGCCGATCGCCGATCTGCCATCCACGGTCCTGAGGAAACCGTTCTCCGAAGGCGATCCGACGGACCGCCCCCTTTCTCCGTATGCGGCGTCGAAGAAGGCCGCCGAAGAGCTTTGCTACAGCTATCACCACCTCCACGGGCTTGATGTGACGGTGCTTCGGTACTTCACGGTGTATGGGCCGGCCGGCAGGCCTGACATGGCCATCTTCCGGTTCATCAAGTGGATCGACGCCGGAGAGACGGTGACGGTGTACGGCGATGGGGAGCAAGAACGCGACTTCATATACGTCGAAGATATCGCTCAAGGCACCGTTGCGGCATTGGGCCTCAAAGGGTTTGAAGTGCTCAATCTAGGCAGCGACCGGCCGGTGAAGCTGCGGGAAGTGATCCGACACCTCGAAGGCCTTTTGGGCAAGCAGGCCAAGCGTCGCTACAAGCCCGCCGATCCGAGCGACGTTCCTGCCACGTGGGCCGACATCACCAAAGCGCGTGACCTCTTGGACTGGTCGCCCCGGACGCGCGTCGAGGACGGCCTCGCCAAAACCGTGGCGTGGTTCCAAGAGAACCGCTCATGGGCCAGCGAGGTGCGGACCGGTGAGGAGTAGCCGGCGCGTCGCGACGGTGCGCTCATGCGCCGGCGGGAAAATGACACCTGGCTCGAACCAAGCTCGATGAACCCGTCTAACCATACGAACTGAATGAACGTCTGCGTGATAGGTGGCGCCGGCTATGTTGGCCTCATTACGGGGTTGGGCCTCGCTGAGCTCGGCCACCGGGTGGTGAACGTCGACATCGATGCAGCCCACGTGGAACGCCTCAACCGGGGTGACTCTCCCATCTACGAAGAGGGCATCGGCCCGCTGCTCCGCCGTCACCTGGACTCGGGCCGCATCCGATTCACGCAGCTGCTCCCCGCGGGACTGGTTGATAGCGAGGTGGTGATCATCGCCGTGGGCAGCCCGGCCCAGGACGACGGGCACGCGGACCTCTCTGCCATCAGCAGCGTCGCGGAAGACCTCTCCAAACACTGGGACGAACCCGACGGCCGCTACAGGGTCATCGCCATCAAAAGTACCGTCCCGGTGGGGACCGCTGAGCTCGTCCGGAGCATCATGGGCCGCCAGAAGCGAGAAGGCGAGGACTTCGACATCATCTCGAATCCTGAGTTCCTCCGGGAGGGCAAGGGACTTCATGATTTCTTCTACCCGGACCGGATCGTCATCGGCTCAGACTCGGAGCGCGCAAGGGCGGTTATCAAGGAGCTCTACGAGCCGGTGATCCAACGGCGGGTGCGCTTCAACGGCGAGGAGCCGCCAGGAAGCGAACCGGTGCCCCTCGTGGAGACGAGCCTGGCCTCAGCGCAGATGATCAAGTACGCCAGCAACGCCTTCTTGGCCACGCGCATCTCCTTCATCAACGAGGTGGCCTGGCTGTGCGAGCGTACCGGCGCCGACGTGAAAGAAGTGTCCTACGGCATGGGGTTCGACTCCCGCATCGGCCATGCCTACCTTGACGCCGGCTTGGGGTTCGGTGGCCCCTGCCTAGAGAAGGACCTGAGGGCCTTGATCAAGATCTCCGAGGCCAGCGGCTACGACCCGCAACTCCTGCGCTCGGTCCTTGAGCGTAACCAGCGGCAGGTGGAGGAGGTTGTGGCGCGGGTCAAGGAGGCGGCGGGTGACGTGCTGTACCAACGGGTCATCACCGTGTTCGGCCTCGCTTTCAAGCCCCAGACCAACGATCTGCGGAACTCTCAGTCGCTGGAGGTGATCCAGCGACTGAGGGAGCAGGGGGCGACGCTCAGAGCCCATGACCCGGTGGCGCTGCCGGAGGCAAGGGCCCTGGACCCTGGGGCGGCCTACATCGACGACCCGTACGAGGCGGTGCATGGGTCCGATGCCCTGCTCATCTTGACGGCCTGGCCGCAATACGCCGAGCTGGACTACGGCAGGATCAAAGAGCGGATGGCGAGCCCATGCATCATCGATGCCCGCAATCTCCTGGACGGGTCGCTGTTGCGTGCTCTCGGGTTCTCCTATACGGGCGTCGGCCGAGGTCCCTCGCGGGCCTCGACGGAACCGCGGATCGGATGAACCAGCTCATGATTCCTGCCGCCCTCAGCACCGAGTCCAACCGGCCGAGCGAATCTTGAGTATCCGGTCTTTGATTCCCAAGCTGCCGAGCGTCTCGCCCCTGCGAAAAGTGTGGGCGCTACTCACCCCCCGCGAGCGTTGGCGCGTGGGTGGTCTGGCCGGCCTGTCGGTGCTCATGGGTCTGACGCAAGTGGCCAGTGTCGGGGCGGTCGTGCCATTCGTGAGCGTCCTGATCGACCCCGAGTCCATCCAGAAGAACGATCAGCTCCGTTGGGCCTTCGAAACCTTCGGGTTCAGCAGCACCAACTCGTTTCTCCTGTTCTTGGCGGTGGGTGTCTTTGTCACGACGCTTACAACCAACACGATTCTGGCGTTGACTCAGTGGCTTTTGATCCGCTTCTCCTGGTCCCTCCAGTACCGCCTCTCGCGGCACCTCTTAGACCGGTACCTGTCCCAGCCTTATATCGCATTCTTGGGACGCAACTCCGCCGACACAGGCAAGAACGTCCTCGAAGAAGTAGGTGCACTCACCGGGGGTGTTGTGCTTCCGCTGCTGCGGATGGCTGCGTTCGCGGTGGCTGGGTTGTTCGTATTGGGAATCCTCCTCTGGGCGAATCCCGCGGTGACGGTGGGTATGGTTGCCGTCCTTGGCGGAGGGTATATGGTCATCTATGCGCTGGCCCGTAAGAGGATCGCCTTCGCCGGACGAAGACGTATCGAGTCGAACACACAGCGTTTCAAGGCGGTCAGTGAGGCTTTCGGCGGTATCAAAGAGACGAAAGTCCTCGGCAGGCAAGACGGGCTGCTGCGACGCTACGAAGGTCCGGCCAAGGACTACGCAGGGTCCCAGGTGACCTACGCGATACTCGCACAGCTCCCTGGATATGGTATGCAGGTCCTCGTTGTGGGTGTCCTCCTGCTCCTGACGCTGATCCTGCTCCGCACCACGGGGCGTCCCATTGCAGATGTTGCCGGTCTGCTCGCTCTCTACGCCGTCGGAGCGCAACGGTTGCTGCCTTCCCTGCATCAACTCTATTCGGGAGCGAGCCAACTCCGGTTCAATCGTGTGGTCGTGGACACGCTCTACCGTGACATCGTGGACGGGGGGCCACCGCACGTGCAGACGCCTGGGTCAAAAGCGGCACCGGTGGGTGCTCGCTTACCCTTTGCTCACGAGATCAGGCTTGAAGGAATGACCTTCCAATACCCTGGTGCGGCAACGCCCGCGGTCCGCGAGGTAACGCTTGACATCCCGCACCGCGCTTTCGTTGCTTTTGTGGGTGCGACGGGGGCAGGGAAAACGACGTTGGTCGACATCATACTGGGGCTGCTAACGCCCCAGCACGGAAGGCTCACCGTGGACGGCACGGCAGTCGACGATACGACGCTTCGCGCCTGGCAGAACAACCTGGGTTACGTGCCCCAAGAGATCTACCTGATGGACAACAGCATCGCTGCGAACATCGCATTCGGCATCCCGTCGGACGAGCGAGACCAGGCTGCGATCGAGCGGGCTGCCGTCGTCGCCAACATACACGAGTTCATCACCACGGAGCTGCCCCGCGGCTACGACACGGTCGTCGGCGAGCGCGGGGTCCGGCTGAGCAGTGGCCAGCGGCAGCGGATAGGCATCGCCAGGGCCCTCTACCACGAGCCTGAGGTCCTAGTCCTCGATGAGGCCACGAGCGACCTCGATCAAACGACGGAGGCGGCGGTTCACAAGGCCATCGAGCAGGTCGCCGCTGCGAAGACGGTCATCATGATCGCCCACCGGCTCACGACGACGTGGAACTGCGACAAGCTCTACCTGATGAGCCACGGCCAGGTGATCGCTGAAGGGGCCTACGGCGAATTGCTCGCTGACAGTCCGCACTTCCAAGCCATGGTAGGGGCATCCGGTGAGAGAGGGTGATGGAGACCCCGCATATCCTGATGGTGACCCTCGCTCGCGGTGGGTCCAAGAGCGTGCATAAGAAGAACATCGCACCCCTCCTGGGCGTGCCGCTACTCGCCTTTACCGTCATCGAGGCCAAGCGCACCACGTTCCCCAACGACTACATCGTCTCGACCGACGACGAAGAGATCGCGGAGTGTGCGCGGCGCTATGGCGCAGAGGTGCCGTTCGTGCGACCACCGGAGCTCTCGGGCGACACGGCCTCGTCCGCCGCCGCCGTCATCCACGCGCTGAAGTGGATGGAGGCGGACAGGGACAAGACCTACGACATCGTGATCGAGCTGATGTGCACCAACCCGATGAAGACCGCACACGACATCGATGCGGTCGTCAGCAAGATGGTCGAAACGGGTGCCGACTCCGTCATCGGCGTCACGCAGCTCCTGGACCACCACCCGATGCGGGTGAAGAAGATCGAGGACGACCGCCTCGTGGACTTCTGCCTGTACGAGAAGCCGGAGAACCGCCGCCAGGACCTCGAGCCTCCGGCCTACATCCGGAACGGCTCGATCTACGCGGTCAAGCGCGACGTGTTATTGGCAACGGGCGCACGGTATGGCACGGCCAACAGCCGGCCCTACGTCATGCCGGAGGACCGGTCGGTGAACATCGATGGGCCGCTGGACATGCTCGTGGCCGAGGCGCTGCTCGAGCAGTACCCACGGGACTACACCACCACCACTCGGCAGGGTGCGGTATGAAGCCGAAGATCTTGGTGATCACACCTGTGCGGCACATCACAGGCGTCGCCGACACCCTCGAATCGGCGGGCGACGTCATCTACATGGACGATCCATCCTCCGAGGAGGTCCTGGCCTGCGTTGACGGCTACGACGCGCTTTTCACCAACCCCAACAAGTCCAGCGTGTTCATCTCCGCAGCGCTCATGGACGCCGGTGCGCGGCTCAAAGTGATCTGCACGGCCTCCACGGGCACCAACCACATCGACTTGGCCCACGCCCGCGAGCGCGGCCTGCTGGTGCTGTCGCTCACCGAGGAGCGCGAGGTCATCGACCGCATCTCGTCGACGGCGGAGCATGCCTTCGCCCTGATGATGGCCTGCATCCGGAACATCCCGGCCGCGTGGGACTCGGTGAAGCGCGGCGAGTGGGACTACCTGCCCTTCGTCGGCCGTCAGCTGAACGCACTGACCGTGGGGGTCGTGGGCTACGGCCGGCTGGGGAGGCTCTTCGCCGGGTACTGCGCGGCCTTCGGGAGCCGGGTGCTGGTGTGCGACCCGTACACGCAGGTGGACGACCCACGGCTACGGCAGGTGGACATCAACGCGCTGCTCACTGAAAGCGACATCATCAGCCTGCACGTGCACGTCACGTCCGAGACGACGCGCATGGTCAACCACGATTGGCTGGCCCGTGCCAAGCCCGACGTGCTCTTGGTGAACACGTCGCGAGGGGACGTGTGCGACGAGGACGCACTCATCGAATTCCTGACCGCACGTCCGGGGGCGCGGTATGCCACGGACGTCCTCGCCAACGAGACGGAGGGGAAGTCCAAGAGCCGGCTTCTCGAGTGGGCCCGCCACAGCGATCAGGTGCTCGTGACCCCGCACATCGGCGGTATGACAACCGAAGGACAGCAGATCGCCTACAACCATGCCGCGAGCATGCTGAAGGCGGTACTTTGAGCATCGGCCCTCGAGGATCGGTCCGCCGGCTCACGCCGCCATTGGTTCGCCCGCTCGCCCGGCGATTTCTCCACCGGCTCGCCCGGCTTGCAACTCGTCTGTCCATGAGCCGAGCCCTGGGCGGCCGCCGCCGAGCGCGCCGGTTCACATTCGGGCCTCACGCCATCCGCTTCATCGTGCCTTCGAGGAGGGTGCTTCGCGTCCTCACGAAGCGGCACTTCACGCTGAACTACTACCGGGAACTGGAGAGTTACCTGCGGAAGGCTGGCGTGGAGGATGGGGACACGATCGTTGACGTCGGAGCAAACATCGGCTACTACGCCGTGGCCTACGCCATCATGCGTCCGCGGTCCACGGTCGTGGCGCTCGAACCGGCGGCGGTCAACTACGAGCTCCTCGTCCGCAATGCCAGGCCATATCCCAACATCATGCCGCTGCAGATCGGGGCGCACCACGAGAGCGAGAAAGCCCGCATGAGCATGCCCAGCGCGACCCAGTCCGCTCGCGTGGCGCAGATGGAAGACAACACCGGCCTGCTTTCCCTCTACGGCGAAAGCGGGCAATACGCAGAGGAGGTCGAGCTGCGCACGCTCGATGAGATCCTCGCCTCGATCTCGCTTGAGGGACGAGTCGCTTTCGTCAAGGTCGATGTGGAGGGCGACGAAGTGAACGTTCTGAAAGGGGCGGGGCAACTGATAGCCAGGCACCATCCGGTGATCGAGGTGGAAGTGAACCCGAGTGCGCTGACGATGTCCCGCACGGAGTTCAGCGAGATCCACGGGCTGCTAGCGGAGTTCGGCTATTCGCCGTACGTCTTCGATGGGGATGACTGGCACCCATACGACCGTGACACCCAGGGGGGCTCGGTTGTTGACGTGACGTTCCTTGCGACCCCCGATCGGTCTGTAGAACCCGTATCAGGGGGTGCCGAATGAGGGGAGCCGGGACATGACCAGCGCGTGCTACGTCATCGCGGAGGCGGGGCTCAACCACAACGGCGATCTGGAGATAGCCAAGCGGCTCATCGCCGTCGCGTCCGAAGCGGGCGCTGACTGCGTCAAGTTCCAGAAGCGGCACGTCGCCACGCTTGCGGTCAGCGAGATCCTCGACGCCAAGGACGACCGTTTCCCCTCGCTGGGTACCACCTACCGCGAGCTCCGCGAGCGCCACGAGTTCTCGCTCGGGCAGTTCCAGGAGCTGAAGATACTGACCGAAGAAGCCGGGATGGATTTTCTGTGCACGCCGTTCGACCGAGAGTCCGTGGACTTCCTCGAAGAGCTGGCTGTGGGCGCGTACAAGGTCGCCAGTCATTCGAACACGAACCTCCCGCTCCTCCGCCATATCGCCTCGCTGGGCAAGCCGACGTTCATGTCGGCCGGGGCCTGCACGCTCGAGGAGCTCGACGATGCGGTTGACGTGTTCAAGTCCACCGGGACATATCTCACCGTCCTGCACTGCGTCTCGTCCTATCCGACACCCGCGGAAGAGGAGAACCTGAGCAGCATCGGGATGCTCCGTGAGCGGTACGAGGTCCCGGTCGGCTACTCAGGGCACGAGATCGGTTACGTGCCTACCCTCGCGGCGGTCGCGCTCGGGGCGGTCGCCGTCGAGCGTCACTTCACCCTCGACAAGACGACGGTGGGGTTCGACCACCGCATCTCGCTGGAGCCCGAGGAGCTCGGCTCGATGGTCAGGGACATACGGACGGTCGAGGCGAGTCTGGGTAGCTCCCACAAGGAGGTCTCCGAGCGGGAGCTCATCACCCGGAACAAGTACAAGGTTTCCATGGTGACCAGCCGCCCGGTCCCCGAGGGGACTGTCATCACCGAGGAGATGGTCACCTATCGGAACCCCGGAACGGGCATCCACCCACGGGACGCGGCCACGGTCCTAGGAAAGCGCGCGGCGGTCGATATCGCCGAGGACACGCTCATCGAGACGAGCATGGTGCGGGGCTAGGCATGCCCAAGGCTTCGATCATCATCCGCGCGAAGAACGAGGAGCAGTGGATCAAGCACTGTCTGCGGCTCATCCACGCCCAGACGATGCAAGATTTCGAGATCGTCCTGGTGGACAATCGAAGCGAGGATGCGACCGTCGACGTAGCGCGCCGCATCGGCATCGACAAGCTCATCACCATCGCCGAGTTCCTCCCGGGTCGCGCCATCAACCAGGGTATCGCCGAGTCCAGCGGCGACTACTTGATCATCCTGTCCGCCCACTGCGTGCCGAAGGACGAACGGTGGCTCGAGACGCTTTTGGCAAGCTGCGAGGAGCCCCAGACCGCGGGTGTCTACGGCCGGCAGATCCCCGTCTCCTTCACTCCAGACAGTGACAAGCGCGACCTGCTCATCACCTTCGGTTTGGATCGCCGCCTACAGATCAAGGACTACTTCTTCCACAACGCCAACAGCGTTGTCCGGCGAGACGTGTGGGAACGGTTTCCCTTCGACAACGACGTGACGAACATCGAAGACCGCATCTGGGCGAAAGAGGTGATCTCGGCGGGCTACCAGATCGTGTACGAACCAGACGCAGTGGTGTACCACCACCACGGCATCCATCACGATCTGGACCTCGATCGCGCGAGGGATACCGTCTCCATCCTCCAGGGGATCGAGTCCCCAGGAGACATGTCTGGGCTGCCCGAGACCATGGCTCCGGACAACGTGGGGGTAGCCGCGATCGCCCCCGTGGTGGGCGAAGTCCTCGAGCGCGAGGGCGAGCTGCGGCTGAACAACCTGATCGCCGACCTGCGGACGTGCCGCTACGTCGGCGCGGTCTATGTCTTTTCAGAATCAGCACAGGTCAAGGAGGTGGCGGAGAGGGCCGGTGCGCGCTTCATCGAGCGGCCTTCCCACCTCTACCCTCCGAACGGGACCATCGAGGACGTGCTCGCCTACGCGTTGCGCGCGGTGGAGGACGGCGGCGACTACCCGGACGTGGTCCTCTACGCCAACTGCCTCTTCCTCGAACGGCCCCGCGGGTTCTTCGACACGCTTGTCGAGGAGATCCAGTACAAGGGGCTTGACACCGTTTTCGGAGGGTACCCGGACTATGACAACTACTGGAGGGAGAGCCCCGAGCATGGCTTCGAGATCATCGGCGACGGCATGAAGCCGCGGCTGACGAAGCGGCCGCTCTACCGGGCGCTGTACGGGCTCGGCACCGTCGCCACGGCCCCGCAGATCCGATCGGGATCGATGGTGGGTCAACGGGTCGGCATCGTCCCCATCAGCGACGGCCGGCACACCGTCAAGGTCGATCCGTATGCGTGAGCTCGTGCAACCGGCGGTGGGCTCGACCGACGCGCCTTCGCCCGGAGAAGAGTGGCTCCCGGCCCGGCGATTCAACGAAGGTCCCGCGTACGCCTCCCGGCGCTCTGATGCAATGGAGCGCCTCGCGGGCGGACGGCACAAGGGATTGGCGCTGGACGGCGTGCTGAGCTACGCCGTCACCAGCGCGATCACGGACGACGTGGGCGAGCCACGCCGGTGGCCGGCGCACATCGCGGGCATCTTGAAGGGGTTCCTCTCAGACGTGCGTCGGAACCGGGTCCTTCCCGACGTGGCCAGGCAGCCGACCCTCAGGCTCCGGGAGGTCGATGGCGGCGGGACAGACCAGCAGGTGTGGGTCTTGACCGACTCGTCGAGAGCGACCGTGGATGCACAGCTGAGCAGAGTTATCGGCAACGCTCCTCACGCGGAGCTCGAGGTAGGCGCACCCCGGCGCGTGCGGGCTCGAAGCATCCCCGGCCGGTTCTTGATGTATACGCGGCTATTCATGCGCTGTGCTCAACCCTTCCGGACCGACTCCTTCTCCCGGAACCATGTCCTGGCGAGAACCGCTCTGTGGGCTGGTGACACCGCCGAGCAGGCGCGGGCTCTCTTCCGCGAAAGCCGGCCTGCCGCGCTGTTCATCTACCGGGATTTCACGACCGAAGGCAATGTCCTCGTCCAAGTGGCGAAGGAGCGGGGGATCCCCACTTACTCGACCCAGCACGCCATTCACCCGGAGTTCCGAGGCCCCAATGAGCGCGTCGGGAACCTTGTGTTCGAAAACACCTGGTCCGACACGTACGTCTGCTGGGGGGAGTTCTCGCGGCGGCAGATGGAGGCCCGCTCGGCGTCCGATGCGAGCTCGCGGCGGCTGTTGGTCCATACCCGGCCCACGTCCCCCGAGGAGCAGCAGCTTGCCCTGGCGAAGGACTCAGGACGGCTCATCCAGGTGGAGGAGCTCATCGTCTCTCTCATGGGGCTTCGGCAGGAGGCAGAGAACCTCGCCGTGGCGCGCGCCACCTTCGAGGTCGCCCGCCGCAGGAGCTATCGCGTGACGGTCCGTCCGCATCCCTCGCTCGACCAGGCCAAGTACGGCGCGCTCGTCAGCCGCCTGGCAACGGCATACGGTGTGCAGGCCACGCTGACCGATTCACGAGCGACCACGCAGGCCGAGTATTCCGAGCACTCCCTCGGTGTGACCGGGCTGACCTCTACGTACTACGAGAACCTGCTCTTCGGCGTACCGGTGGTTTTCTACGACGATGGGCTCCAGCTCGTCAAATCGGTGCCTCGAGTGCTCCCTGGGGTGCGCTCGGCTGACGAGATGGAGGAGCAAATCAGGTCCATCGAGGCCATGAGCTGGGCCGAGTGGTACGCCTTGGCGGACCCGGTTTGCGAGCTCGTCTACAGCAGGCCGTGCCTCGACTTCACGGAGCGCGAGTCCATGGTCGAGCTGGTGAGGGCGGACGCAATCGGACAGTTGGCCGGCCAGTAACAGGGCATGCACCTCAGTCCTGACAACACCCAGCTATTCACCTTGTTCTCGGGAGTGAAGAACGCTGAGCTGTTGTCGCTAGAGCGCCTAGCCGCCTCGGTCCACCGTTACTATGATGCCCCACTCTACGTCATGGATCAGCACCGACCCATGCACAAGCTCATCGCCAGTGGAGAGCGCATCTTCTACACTACCTCGATGTATGTCGAAGGCGTCTCCTCTGATCTCGACTTTGATCGGCTTGAAAGGTTCTTTCAAGACAACGCCGACTTCGTCCATCGAATCGAGGTGCCCGAACAGTTTCCGCACGGCCCTTTCATCAACGAGGCGTTGCTGAACCATCGATTGCTTCCCTACGCTGTGATTATGGACAGCGATGTGTGGTTCAAAAACGACCGGTTCTTTTCAGATATGAATGAGTTGGTGGAGCCATTCGCCGAGGATGACCTCGTGGCAGTGGGCCGATTGGTCCAAGGTAAGTCTTTCGAATTGCCGATCAGCCATGATCAGAGATACGAACATCCGCTAGCAGGGTTGGGCGCATGGCTCATACGACGGTTTGGCACTCACCAAAGACGTGGGAAATTACCAGGTCTTGAGCCTAATTTCTTCTGGATTAATGGGGCGCTCTTTGCGCAACTGAACATGTCGTTCCAAAACTTACAGTTGAACATTTTCGACACGACGATCTATGGAGGGCAGAATTACAAACTCCTAGGGGATAACGGGCCATCTGTGCTCTTTCAGGCCTCCTTGGCAGGTAAGAGCATCATCAACGTAGACATTGAGAGATGGCGTGGACATGCAGCACATCACGTTGGCCAACGGACGGACCCGGGAGAACGGGCAGTCGATTGGTGGTTCGCCACAGATCTGCTCGAGTGGCCTCCGGTGAACTCGCCCGCGCTCCCACCGCCGTTGAGTGCCTATCCGCTGCGCTACCAAGTTCGACGGCGAATCGCCAGACTGGTTCGGAAATACTTGATGCCTTGAGGCTCCCCGGCAGAAGCTGCCGAAAGACATAGCAACCAACGAGGCTTTCACCACTCATAGACCAACTATGAAGATTCTCGTAACAGGGTCAAATGGAACGCTCGGAATCCCTCTGATGACCGAGTTGAAGAAGCGCGGCCACGATGTCTGGGGCTGCGACTTACAACACGGAAGGGATCCAAACTACATCCGTGCCGATATCAGCAACTATCGTCAGTTGGAGCGAGTCTTCGAGGGATCTTTTGATTATGTGTACCACTTAGCGGCTGAATTTGGACGGATAAACGGCGAAGAATATTACGATACCCTCTGGCAAGTGAATGCCGTCGGCACACGGAACATTTTAGAGCTCCAGCGGCTGCACGGTTTCCGCCTCATCTTTGGGAGTTCATCAGAGATCTATGGCGACCTTCACGTTGATCCGCTAACCGAGGATCTTCCTGAGCGGATGCCTCTTCATCAGCCGAACGACTATGCGATGTCCAAATGGGTCAATGAACTTCAGATCATGAGTTTCGAAGCTCGGTATGGGATCGAGGCGGTTCGATGCCGGTTTTTCAACGCCTACGGGCCCGGGGAGTACTATCACAGCTATCGGAGCGTCGTGTGCCTGTTCTGCTACCGGGCACTCTTTGGCATACCCTGGGAGGTGTACGAAGGGTACCACCGGGTATTCATGTACATCGACGATTTCATCAGCACGCTGGCCAACGTGTGCGACCGATTCGTTCCCGGTCAGGTCTTCAATATTGGAGGGCGTGAGTACCGGAGCGTTAAGGACCTGAGTGACTTGGTCCTGTCCTGTACCGGCGCGGACGCCTCCTTGGCGAGCTCGCTGGCCGAGGACAAGCACAACATCAGAAGCAAACGGCCCGACATCACCAAGGCTGTTGAGATTCTGGGGCATGACCCCGTGACCACGCTGGAGGTGGGTGTGCCTCGGACGCTGGACTGGATGAGATCCATCTACAAGGTGCCTAAGTGAGTAGATCGAAGTGAAGCTGGCGGGGCGGAGCCGGTGATGGCGCAGGGAAGGCGGGGTTCTGGTCTCAAGGTCCTCTTCGTCATGGGTACGAGGCCAGAGGCTACGAAGCTTGCACCTATCGTCACCGAGATGTGCCGCCGCCCGGAGGTGGAGGCAATCGTATGTTCCACGGCGCAGCACCGGGAGATGCTAGACCAAGTGGTTCGCGTCATGGAGATCCCTGTGCACTACGACCTCGACGTGATGCAAGACAATCAGGGGCTCTTCGAACTGACGACGACGGTCCTCCTCAGGCTGCGGAGCGTGCTGGAGGAAGTGCAGCCGCACATCGTTCTCGTGCAGGGTGACACGACAACTGCCATGGTTGCAACGCTCGCCAGCTACTATTTGAAGATTCCCGTGGGCCACGTGGAAGCGGGGTTGCGTACTGGCGACAAGTACAACCCCTTCCCCGAAGAGATCAATCGGAAGTTGATTGACGCCGTTGCGGACTTATGCTTCGCACCCACGGAGGGTGCGAGAACCAACCTGCGCAATGAGGGGGTCGCGGACGACCGGATCCTCGTGACAGGCAACACTGGGATCGATGCGCTCTTCTACGCCATCTCGCGCATCAAGCAACGAGGGTCAGCGTCTCTGCTGCAAGATGTCGTGGATGCCCTCCCCCCCGGGCTGATGGCGAGCGACCAGGACGCGGAGCCGTCACGGCGTAGCATCCTGGTTACCACCCATCGTCGGGAAAGCTTCGGAGCGGACTTGGAGAACATCTGTCTCGCGCTCAAGCGCATCGCCAATCACAATCCGGACGTGGATGTCCTCTATGTGCTTCATCCGAATCCTCATGTGCAGAGGACGGTCCGGGGTGCCCTTGAGGGCGTGCCCAGGGTCTTCCTGCTCGATCCGATGGACTACTTGCCTTTCGTCTTTCTCATGCAGCGGTCCTACCTCGTGCTCACGGATTCAGGCGGCATCCAGGAAGAGGCACCCTCCTTCGGCAAGCCCGTCATCGTGCTCCGACGGACGACCGAACGAACCGAGGGGATCACCGCCGGGACCGCAGTGCTGGCAGGTGTCGATGCAGACGCCATCGCATCCATCACCCAAAACCTCTTGGACGATCAGCGCGCGTACGACCGGATGGTGAGCGTCCGCAATCCATACGGCGATGGTCACGCCGCCAAGCGGATCGTCGATGGCGTGATCGACTGGTTCGGTCGTCATGACTGATGTGTGCGTCCTCGGCCTCGGCACCATCGGCCTGCCGACCGCCGTGATGTTTGCTTCGTGCGGGGACCGGGTCGTCGGCGTCGATACCAATGCGGCTGTCCGTAACAGTGTGAACGCCGGCGAAATCGGCACCGAGGAGCCGGGTCTCCAAGAGCTGCTGCGTCAGGTGCTTGCCGCGGGACGCCTCGTTGCCAGCGACACGGTCCTGGAAGCGGACGCGTTTGTCGTTGCCGTCCCGACGCCTTTGACTCCGGACCACCGCCCGGAGCTCAGCACCGTCGTGGAGGCTTGCGGCATGGTCGCCCCAAGGCTTCGGCCCGGCAACCTGGTGGTCGTGGAATCGACTGTCCCACCGGGTGCGACTGAGACGGCCATCGCCGGCGCTCTGGAAGTCTCGGGGCTGCGCGCGGGGAAAGACTTCTTCCTTGCACACTGTCCCGAGCGGGTGCTGCCCGGCGCGATCCTCCGCGAGATTGTTGAGAACAGCCGGATCGTTGGCGGCATCGACGCCGAGTCGGCTCAGCGGGCCGTACAGCTCTACGGTGCGTTCGTCAAAGGAGACATCCAAGTTACCGACGCGTCGACGGCCGAGATGGCGAAGTTGGCCGAGAACACCTACCGAGACGTGAACATCGCGCTGGCCAACGAACTGGCGCGAGTGGCGGAAAGGGCTGGCGTCAACGTGTGGCGCGTCATTGAACTCGCCAACAACCACCCACGAGTCGACCTCCACCTTCCGGGGCCCGGCGTAGGCGGACATTGCATTCCTGTGGATCCCTGGTTCCTAGCGGCATCCGCGCCTGAGGAAGTCCAACTCATCCCGGCCAGCCGTCGTATCAACGACGCGCAGCCGAGGCTAGTAGCAAGGCGCGTGGCCGACATGGTGGGGCACCGGCGCGGCGCCAAGGTTGCGTTACTCGGTGCGAGTTACAAGGCTGACGTCGCGGACAGTCGCAAAACGCCAGCCCTGGATATCATCGACGAACTGGAGCAGGCCGGGCTCACGGTAGCCCTCCACGACCCGCTGGTACGGAATCTTGCGCACCCCTTGGTAACTTTGGAAAGTGCCCTTACTGGAGCTGATATCGCCGTTCTCGTGGTGAACCACCGTGCATTCGAGTCTATGGATCCTGAGCATGTGGGTCGACTAATGCGCACCCGCGTTATTTTCGACACCCGCAACTGCCTAGTGGTAGAGCACTGGAAGTCTGCTGGCTTTCAGGTGTCTGTGCTTGGCATTGGAGTCCCCGCACAAGCGATATCGGGATGAAAATTTACGACATCTCCCTGCCTCTCTCTGAGAGACTCCCGGTCTGGCCGGGAGACCCACGGGTGGACGTGCGAGAGATCCGCAGCATCGCTGCCGGCGACCACAGCAACGCCTCGCACCTCAGCTGCAACGTACACTCCGGCACGCACGTAGATGCGCCAAGCCATTTCATCCCAGATGGGCGGCCGGTTGACCAGACTCCCCTGGAAGTCTTGATCGGTCCGGCGACCGTTTGCGGTCTCCTCGACGTGGACCAGATCTCTGCCGCCGACCTTGCTGCTTTGGATCTGCCCGCTGATGTCCAGCGGCTCCTCATCCGTACACGGAACTCGGCCCTTTGGGCAGAGCAAGCATCAGCATTTACAGAGACCTACGTGGCCCTCGCCCATGACGCGGCACAGTGGATCGTGGACGCGGGCATCCGCTTGGTGGGGATCGATTACCTTTCGGTCGAGACCTTCGGATCGTCTGAGCCTCTGACCCACCGCATCCTCCTCGGTGCGGGAGTGGTTATCGTCGAAGGGTTGGACCTCCACCAGATACTCCCTGGCCAATACCAACTGGCCTGCCTCCCTTTGAAGCTGACCGGTGCCGACGGGGCGCCTGCTCGAGCTGTCCTGTATGACATGGAGACGCGATGAATGGCGTTCAGGTGACGGGAGCCGGCTGAAGCTATGAGCTCGTATGTCGTGGCTTTCGTGTTCGCCCGTGGGGGCTCGCAAGGCGTACCCCGCAAGAACCTCCGCCTACTGGCCGGCAAGCCCTTGCTCGCCCATGCCATCGAGACCGCCCGTGCCAGCAGCCTGATCGACCGAGTGATGGTTTCCACCGACGGCGAGGAGATCGCCGAGACCGCTCGGGCGTACGGCGCCGAGGTGCCTTTCATGCGCCCTCCGGAGCTCGCCACGTCCGAAGCGCCCGAGCTGCTCGCCTGGCGCCACGCCCTCGTGTCGCTCGGCGAGCTCGAGCCCGATGCGCCGTCTCCCGATGCCCTCGTCTCTATCCCCGCCACGTCGCCGCTGCGGGCCGTCGAAGACGTGGATGCGTGCATCCGCATGCTGCTGGAGAGCGACGCCGACATCGTCATCACGGTCACCGAGAGCGGTCGCAGCCCGTACTTCAACATGGTGGCGCTCGATGAGCACGGCTACGCGCGCGTCGTGGTGGAGACGAACGAGCGCCGCATCACGCGGCGGCAGGATGCGCCGGCGACCTACGACATCACGACCGTCGCGTACGCGATGCGGCCCGCGTGGGTCATGAGTGCGAAGGGAGTGTTCGACGGCAAGGTCAGGACCGTCCTCGTACCACCCGAACGGGCGTTGGACATCGACACCGAGCTGGACCTGCGGATGGCTGAGCTCCTGCTCGCCGACTCCGCCCGGTTCAGCACGTCATCATGAGCCGGGAAGATCGCGTGGCGATGAGCGTTGAGATCGGTGGCCGCAGCGTCGGTCCCGGCGAGCCCTGCTTCGTCATCGCGGAGGCCGGCGTCAACCACAACGGCGACCTCGACATCGCTCGCCGGCTCATCGACGTTGCGGTCGAGGCGGGCGCCGACGCCGTGAAGTTCCAGACGTTCAACGCAGCGCGGCTGGTTTCGGCGGATGCGCCCAAAGCTGACTACCAGACGCAGACCACCGACCCGCGAGAGTCCCAGCTCGACATGCTCCAAGCCTTGGAGCTCGACGCCGAGGCGCACCGCGTGCTGCAGGCATACTGCCGGCAGCACGAGACGTTGTTCCTCTCATCGCCCTTCGACGAGGAAAGCGCTGACCTCCTCGCCGAGCTGGACGTACCAGCCTACAAACTGGGCTCGGGCGAGGTCACCAACTGGCCGCTCCTGCGCCACGTCGCTGCTAAGGGCCAGCCGATCATCCTCTCCACCGGCATGGCAACGCTGGCCGAGGTCGGCGACGCGGTCCACGTGCTCAACGACGGGGGCAACCGGGGTCTCATCCTGCTCCACTGCGTTACCAATTATCCGGCCGATGCGGGAGACGCCAACCTGCTCGCGATGTCGACCATGGCCACGGCCTTCCACGTTCCGGTGGGGTACTCGGACCACACGCAGGGGCCGGCGGTACCGTTGGCCGCGGTCGCCCTCGGTGCGTGCGTCATCGAGAAGCACATCACCCTCGACCGGGCTATGCCTGGCCCCGACCACCAAGCTTCAGCGGAGCCGGATGAATTCAAGCAGCTGGTGGCGGCCATCCGTGACGTGGAGCGCTCGCTCGGGTCAGGGATCAAGCAGCCCGCTCCATCCGAGGCCGCGAACCGAAAGGTCGTGCGCAGGAGCATCGCCAGCAGCCGCGCCATCGCGGAGGGCGCCACGATCACGCTGGACATGCTCAAGATGGTGCGCCCCGCCAGCGGCCTTGCTCCAACGCTCAGCCAGGCGGTGATCGGACGCCGCGCTCGTCATGCCATCCCGGCGGATACGCTGCTCTCCTGGGAAGACCTCGCATGAGGACCATCGCGGTCGTCACGGTCGCACGGTCGGACTTCGGCATCTACCGGCAGGTCCTGCGGCGCATCCAGCAGGCTCCGGAGCTCGACCTGCAGCTCATCGCGGCGGGCATGCACCTCTCCCCGGAGTTCGGCACCACGGTCGATGAGATCACGCGTGCGGGCTTCACGGTGGCCGAGCGGGTGGAGATGCTCCTCTCGTCCGACACGCCGGAGGGGGTCGCCAAGTCCATGGGCGTCGGCATGATGGGCTTCGCTCAGGTATACGCACGCGCGCGTCCCGACCTGTTGGTGGTCTTGGGCGACCGCTTCGAGATGTTCGCCGCGGCCGCAGCCGCCCTGCCCTTCACGATCCCGATCGCCCATATCCACGGTGGCGAGGCCACGGAGGGGTTGATCGACGAGCCGATACGCCACGCCATCACCAAGATGGCGCACCTGCACTTCGTCTCGATGGAGCGTTACCGGCGGCGCGTTATCCAGATGGGAGAGGCGCCGTGGCGCGTCACCGTCAGCGGCGCGCCCGCACTCGACAACCTGGTGGACGGAGACCTCTTGAGTGGGGACGATCTCAAGCAAGCGCACGGGATCAACGTCCAGACGCCTCCCCTGCTCGTCACCTACCACCCCGTGACCCTGGAGTATGAGGACACCGGGCGGCAGGTGGACAACCTCCTCGCGGCTCTGGAGATGGTCGACGTGCCCGTGGTGTTCACCTACCCCAACGCCGACACCTCCGGCCGGCTCATCATCGAGAAGACGAAAGCCTACGTGGCCCGGCATCCGGATGCACAGGTGGCCGTGAGCCTGGGCACGAAGGGATACTTCAGCCTCATGCGCCACGCGGCCGCCATGGTGGGCAACTCGTCCTCAGGGATCATCGAAGCGGCCTCCTTCGGCTTGCCGGTCGTGAACGTGGGCAACCGCCAGCGCGGGCGCACGCATGGTGCCAACGTCGTGGACGCCGGCTACGACGCAACAGCGATCGCGGGTGCCATCCGGCGGGTCACAAAGCCGAAGTTCCGGAAGTCGATCGCCGGGATGGAGAATCCCTACGGGGACGGGCGAGCGGCGGAGCGCATCGTCGACGTGCTCAAGAGCGCCGAGCTCGGCCACGAGCTTCTGCTCAAGCACTTCCACGAAGTGCCGGAAACAGTGTGATGCGCATCGTTTTCATCGGCGCGGTCGACTTCTCTCAGCACGCGCTCCGTTGCGTGCTCGAAGATGGCGGCGATGTCGTGGCCGTCCTCACCCTGCCTCCGGACCGGGCGCACGTCCACAGTGATTTCGCGGACCTCAAGCCGCTCGCGGCTGAATACGGCGTGCCCCTCCACCACGTCCGCAAGACCAACGACCCAGCCACCATCGAGCTCATCCGCTCGCTGGCGCCCGACGTGATCTTCATTTTCGGCTGGTCACAGCTGGTCCCACCGGAGGTCCTCTCCATCCCACGCCTCGGATGCATCGGGACCCACCCGACGCTGCTGCCCAAGAACCGGGGCCGCCATCCCCTGATCTGGGCGCTGGTTGAAGGGCTGGAAGAGAGCGGGCTGACCTTCCTGTATCTCGACGAGGGAGCGGACAGTGGGGATCTACTCTGGCAAAGGCCCTTCAAGATCACGCTTGAAGACGATGCGGGCTCGCTCTACGAGCGGATCAAGAACCTAGCTTGCGAGGCCATCCACGAGTTCCTACCGCAGCTCGAGCAAGACACGGCGCCACGCGTCCCGCAGGACCACGCGCAGGCGACGTACCGGCGCAAGCGCACCGAGCAGGACGGCGAGATTGACTGGAGCATCAGCACACGAGCCACCTACGATCTCATCCGCGCACTCTCGCGGCCCTACCCCGGCGCGCACACGTATTGGAACGGCTCCAAAGTAACCGTCTGGCGAGCTGCCCTCCTGGATCCGGCCCTATCCTCCGGATCGGACGGGGCCAGCCTGGGGACGGTCGAGCACGCACCGGACGGAACCCTGCGCGTCCGCACCGGTGACGGCTACCTCACGCTGGTCGACTACGAAACGGCCAACGGCTCCCGGATACCAAGTGGCGCGCGACTTGGAGACGGTGCATGAGGGTTCTCGCGATCGCCACGCACCCTGACGACGAGACGCTTGGCTGTGGCGCGACGTTGCTCAAGCACGCCGCCGCTGGAGACGAGGTCCACTGGCTGATCATGACCACGGCTCACGGCGGTCAATGGTCTGAGGAAACCGCGCGGCGCAAGGCGGCCGAGGTGGACACGGTTACTCGAGCATACGGTTTTCGTAGTCACCGCCAGCTCGAGCTGCCTGCGGCCCGGCTGGACACCGTAGCCTTCGACGAGCTCATCGCCCCTGTCCGAGAGTTCGTGGCGGCCGTGCGCCCGGAGACGGTCTACGTCGTCCATGGTGGCGACGTTCATTCCGACCACCAGATAACGTTCGATGCGGTGATGTCCGTGGTCAAACCCTTCCACATGGGCACGCTCGGAGTGCAGCGGGTCCTGTCCTACGAGACGCTTTCCTCCACCGACGCCGCTCCCGTGAGCGCGGCCCGTACGTTCCTTCCAACCGTATTCACCGACGTTTCGCCCTATCTGGAGCGCAAGCTGGACATCATGGCGCTCTACGAGACAGAAACCCAGGCCGAGCCCATGCCTCGCGCGCCCTCTGCCATCCGAGCCCTGGCACGCTATCGCGGTGCCACGATCAACGTCGAATATGCAGAGGCTTTCATGCTCATCCGGGAGCTCACGTAACCGTGCGGGTGCCAGGCTCGTGAAGGTAGTCGGACTCGGCGCGGGAGGTCACGCGAAGGCCGTGATCGAGGCGATCCAGCTGAGCGGAGCCCACGAGGTG
>JADFRC010000098.1 GCA_022561455.1 Chloroflexota bacterium
TCCGGCGACATGCCCAGGATGTGGGAGCGCCGCGTGTTGAGGTCGCCGACGATGGCCCCGGCGAACTGCTCGGGCGCGGTGATGTGCACCGACATGATCGGCTCGAGCAGCGTCGGCGAGGCGTCGAGGACGCCCTGGCGCATGGCCATGCTCCCCGCGATCTCGAAGCTCTGCCCGGACGAGTCGACCGCGTGCGAGCTGCCGTCGATCAGCACGACCTTCACGTCCACGATCGGGAAGCCCGCCAGCGCACCCTCGCCCATCCGCTTCTGCACGCCCTTCTCGACCGCGGGGATGTATTCGCGCGGCACGTTGCCGCCGACCACCTCGCTCTTGAAGCTGTACCCCGCGCCGCGGGCGGTGGGCTCGAGGCGGAGGACGACGTGCCCGTACTGGCCGTGGCCGCCCGACTGCTTCTTGTGCCGGTACTCGGCCTTGGTGACCTTGCTGACGGTCTCCTGGTAGGGCACGCGCGGCGTCGCCAGCTCGAGCTCGACGCCGAACTTGCGCTTCGCCCGCTCGGCCATGACCTCGACGTGCGTGTCGCCGAGGCCCGCCACGATGGTCTCGGCCGTCTCGCGGTCCCGCGAGAGGCGCAGCGACGGGTCCTCTTCGACGAGGCGGGCCAGCGACGACGACAGCTTGTCGTGGTCCGCCTTGCTCTTGGGGTGGACCGCCACGTTGTAGACGGCGGGCGGGAAGTCGACCGGCGGCAGCGCGATCGCTGCGTCCTTGGTGGTGAGCGTGCTGCCGGTGACCGCATGGGCGAGCTTGGCCACGCTGCCGATGTCCCCGGCCACGAGCTTGGGCACGTTCTCCTGGTTCTTCCCGGTCGAGACGAAGACCTGGCTCACGCGCTCGGCCTCCGAGCTCTTGGAGTCCCAGGCCTCGCTGTTGGAGGCGAGCGTGCCGCTGAACACACGGAGGTAGGACAGCTTGCCGACGAACGGGTCGGCCGACGTCTTGAACACGAAGGCCGCGAGCGGACCCGCGGGGTCGGCGGACAGCTCGACCTCCGTGCCGCCCTTCTCCGCCTTGACCGGCGGGGCGTCGGTCGGCGCCGGAAGGTAGTCGACGATGGCATCGAGCAGCGCCTCGATGCCCGCGCCGGTCGTGGACGACCCGGTGAGCACGGGGACGACGGCGCCGGTCCGCACGCCGGCGCGCAACCCCGTGGCGATCTCCTCGGCGCTGAGCCGCTCCTCCTCCAAGAACTTCATCGTCAGGTCGTCGTCCGTCTCGGCGACGGCCTCGGCGAGCTGGTCGCGGGCCGCGCCGGCATCGGCTTGCGCCTCCGCCGGAACGTCGCCACCGAGGAGGTCGACGACGCCGCTGAAGGACGACTCGGCGCCGATCGGGAGGTTGACCGCGGCGCACCGGTTGCCGAGCTTCTCCCGGACCTGGGCGAGCGCGGCGGCGTAGTCGGCGTGCTCGCGGTCCATCTTGTTGACGAACACCAAGACGGGCAGGCCGGCCTCGCGCACGCGCGCCCAGACGAGCTCCGTGCCGACCTCCACGCCGCTGGGCGCGGAGACCACGACGACCGCCGCATCGGCCGCACGCAGCGCGGAAACCGTCTCGCCGATAAAATCAGCGTAGCCAGGCGTGTCGAGGAGGTTCACCTTCGTGCCCTTCCATACACACGGGATGACCGCGAGCTGGAGACTGGTCTCGCGCCGTTGCTCCTCCGGGTCGAAGTCGGAGACGGTGTTGCCGTCGCCGACGCTCCCGAGCCTGCTGATGGCCTTCGTGGCGAAGAGCATCGCTTCGGCGAGCGAGGTCTTCCCCGCTCCGGAGTGGGCAAGCAGCACGACGTTGCGTATCTTGGGACCGGCGAACTGATCCACGGTATACGCCTCCTAGACGCCAGGCGCGCAACGGCGCCATTCTAGTGAACGGGCTAAGCGGGTGCAAACGCTCCGATAGGTGCCGGCCGTAGCTCCAAAAGAGGGGAGAGGGCGAGGGAGAGGGAGACGGCCCCAACGCCATGACCGCGGTCCGCAGGAACACCTCCACCGTTCTGCTCACGGCACTCGCCGTGCTGCTGGTCCTCGCCGCGACCGGCAGGGGCGACGCGCCCTCGGAGCTACGGCGCATCGCGGGTCCGTACGCGCAAGACCTGGTGCGCTGGGAGCTGACCCATGCGCTGGACAAGTGGGTGCACCTGGCGAGCGTGGTACTGCTGCGGCGCTCGATCGACGAAGACGACCGGCGGGCGGACGTGGCCGAGTTCTTCGCGCTCGGCGACGACCTGCGCCGGGTGGACGCCGAGCTGGAGCGCACGCTCGCCGTGGCGGGCGACGGTCCGCTAGCGCCCGAGGCCATCTTGGCGCAGGCCGACGCGCTGGACGCACGCCGCGCCGAGATCCGCGCCGCCGTCGAGGAGACGCTCGAGGCCGCGATCTCGGACGTGGTGGACGAGCTTGGTATCATCCGGCGCGTGGGGCCGGTCCGGTGGCCGCCCGTCGACTTCACGTTCGAGCGTCAAGCGCTTGTCCTTGTCCGTTCACCGCGCGACGCGATCCAGCGGCTCGACGACGTGCTGCTCGAGCCCGGCGTGAGCTTGCTGGACCAGATCGGTCTCGAGGACGGGGTGGAGGCCATGTCAGACGAGATATCGGCCATCGTGGTACGCCTCGGCGGCCTGGCCACCTACCCGGCGCAGGTGATACCGACGGCGTCGCTGCACACGACGCTTGCGCTGGCCAGCCACGAGTGGCTGCACCACTGGCTCTTCTTCCGCCCGCTCGGCCGCCAGTGGGCCGCGGGCGGCGAGCTCCAGAGCATCAACGAGACGGTGGCGAACATCGCCGCCGAGGAGATCGGCGACCTGGCGCTGGAGCGCCTCACGGGCGAGGCATTCGAGCGCGAGCCGTGGAGCCCCCGCGAGCGCCGCGCGGAGCCGCCGGCCGGCGAGTTCGACTTCGACCGGGAGATGCGCGTCACGCGGCTGCGGCTCGATGAGCTGCTCGCCGACGGACGGATCGAAGAGGCCGAGGCCTATCTGGAGGAACGGCGGCTCGCCTTCGTGGCGAACGGACACCAGCTCCGCAAGCTCAACACTGCGTGGTTCGCCTTCCACGGCACGTATGCGGGCAGCCCGGCCGCAGCGAGCCCCATCGAGGCGCAGCTGCGCGCTGTCCGCGCGGACGCGGCCGGCCTCGGTGCGTTCCTCGACCGCACATCCGCGATCGCCGAGGTGGGCGAGCTCGAGGCCATGGCGCGTGCCGCGGGCTGGGCCAACGCGCTTCCAGCGGGCCCCCGCGCGCTTAGCGCGCGCTTAGAGCAGGAGACGCGATGAGGCGATGGCTCAAGCGCACGGCTCTGGCGCTCCTGGCGGCGCTGGCGGTCCTCTCCTTCATCGTGGCGGTCACACCGCAGGGCCGCGCGTCGGCGAAGACCGCGGGCCTCGTGCTGCAGGTGGTCCCTGGCTTCCCCGTCAAGCCGCTCGGCTGGTTCACGGACGAGCCGGTGCGCACGGCGGTCGAATATCCCGCCGGCACCCGTACCGCGGAGGCCGACATCTACCGCATCCCCGACCGCAAGCAGCGCGCCGCGCTGGTCCTGTTCCTGGGCGTGAACCCGGCCGGCCGCGACGACGAGCGGCTCGTCAACCTGGCCTCGGCGCTGGCGCGCGCCGGGTTCGTCGTGCTCGTGCCGTGGTCGGAGAACATGGCCGCGAAGCGCGTCTCTCCCGCCGACGTCGAGCTGCTCGTGGCGGCGTTCCAGTACCTCGCCGCCCTGCCCGGCGTCGACCGCACCCGGATAGGCGGCAGCGGTTTCTGCATCGGCTCGTCGCTGCTGGTCGTGGCGGCGTCCGACCCGCGGATCAGCGCCGACGTCTCCTTCATCAACTTCTTCAGCGGCTTCTTTGACGGGCGCGACTACATCAAGCAGTTCGCCGCCAAGCGGACGTTCTACGACGGGACCGAGGAGCCCTGGGAGCCCGACAGGCTGACGACGGAGGTGTTCACGCTGCTCCTGATCGAGAGCCTCTCGCTGCCTTCTGAGCGCGACGCGCTCGACGGCCACTTCACGGGCGGCCGGCCGCTGACGGAAACTGCGCTCCAGGGGCTGTCGAAGGAGGCACAGGCCGTCCACGGTCTGCTCTCAGGCACGACGACGCTGGAGGAGGCCGAGGCGCTCCTGCGCGAGGTGCCGCAGCGGCTCTTGGACGCCGTCGATGCGCTATCGCCGAGCCAAAACCTCGACGGCCTGAGCGCCCGGCTGCTGATCATGCACGACCGCGAGGACGCACTCGCGCCCGTCGAGGAGTCGCGCCGGCTGGCCGATGCGATGGCGGCCCGAGGAGGTGACGTGCGCTACACGGAGTTCTCGTTCTTCTCGCACGTAGACCCAGGCGAGGGCGTGGGGCCCGTCGGTCTACTGAGCGAGTCGTTCAAGCTGTACCGGCACCTCTACACGGTGATACGCGTCGCCGGCTGAGGCCCTCGCTTACCAGCTGGGCTGCGAGCGCGGTGGCACGCCGGAGGTGAGCTGCTGCTGCGTCCCGTCGGGGTCGACGATGAAGAGCGCCGACAGCCCGCCCGGCTGCGAGACGAACACGATGCGGCCGTCGCGGCCCCAGCGGACCGCGACCTCCGGGATGTCGTTGCGGGTCAGCTCGCGGAGGTCCTCACCGCGGTCGGACACGGTCAGGACATCGAAGCTCTCGCCGCGGTCCGAGAGGAACACGATGCGCTTGCCGTTGGGCGACCACTGGGGCGCGAAGTCGCGCCCGGGGTGGCGGGTCAACCGCCGCGGAGAGCCCACCGGCCCGCGCTCGTCGATGTCCAAGACGTAGATCTCCTGGTCGCCGTCCCGCTCGGACACGAAGGCCAGCTTCTTGCCGTCGGGAGACCAGACAGGAGAGCGATCGGGCGAATCGGAGATCCGCAGCTCGTCCACGCCGTCCGGGTTCCGCAGCGACAACCCCTCCGAGCGCCCGTCCGAGTCCAAGGAGACGAACGCGATCCAGACGCCCTTCGGTGACCACGCGGGGTCGACCTCACTCTCGCTCCTGAACTGGAGGCGGTGGGGGATCAGGTCGGAGAGGCGGAGCCAGTAGATCTGCGGCTTGCCATCGGCATCCGGAGACGTGTAGGCCAGGCGGTCGCCCTCCGGAGACCAGGTGGGCTGGGACTCGGCGACCCCGGTGTTCGTCGCCCGCAACACAGTGCCGCCGTCCGCCCGCGCGACGTAGAGCTCGACGTTCCCATCACGATCGGAGAGGAAGGCGATGTTCTGACGGTTCGGCGACCAGACCGGTCCGAAGTCGTCCCCCTCGTGGGCCAGCGTGGTCGGGACCTCGGTCCCATCGGTCTGGACGACCGCGATGTCCCGCTCTCCCTCCTCCCCAACCGCATGCACGATCAGGCCGGGCTCGCTGAAGAGGCCGCAGCCTCCCACCAGCGCCGCGCCAGCGACCGCCAGCAGCACTGCGACCCCTCTTCGGCTGTTCAGGGAAAGGACATGCATCAGAACAACGAGCGGCCGTCGTCCGGAGCGGGCCGCCGGTACACGCTAGCAGGAACCCTAGGGACTGCCTACCGACTTGGGCGGTAGCGTTGAGGCCATTTCGCCACGCTCAGAACGGCAGCCACGCCTTCTCGCGCTCGGCCGCCCCGCCCCCGCCCGGCGGCTGAAAGAAGCCGTAGCCGAAGCCTCCCACGATGCCCACAGCCGCGCCGGCCGCGACCATGACGACCGGGAGCCAGACGGGCGCGTCGGCGAGACCCTCCCCGCAGTCGGTGACGATCTCGCCGCCCACCGCTATGTCCCTGCGCTGCGCTTCGAGACACCGCTGCGTCTCGCCGACGAAGACGGACTGGAGGAACAGCCCCGGCACGGCCGAGACCGCGGCTCCCGCGAGGCCGACCATGACCGCGAAGGCGAGGCCACGGTAGAGCCGCCGCCCCAAGGCCGGCGGCGGAGCAGGCTCGGCGCTCACGAGCCGAGCACAGCCGATCGGTCCTCCGGCGCAAGCTTGGTCGCCGCGATCTGGAGGACGAGCCGGGGGGCCTTCCCCTTCCACGTCTGGAGGAACTCCACGACCCGGGCGGACTGCATCCGGCTGGCCTCCAGGAGCAGCGTGCCGACCCCGCGCTGGACCTCCTCGTGCGCGTCGGCCATCACCACCTCGGCCACGGTCAGCGCGTCGGTGAGGAAGCGCCCCTCGCGCACCAGCGGGACGAAGGAGGACACGGCCGCGCGGCGCCGCCACGGCTGCGGAGACTTCGCCCACACGGTGAGCTGCGCGGCGAGCGACGGCTTGACGGCGAGGGCCTTGGCGATGCCGCTCATGGCAAGACCGTCGGCCGTCTGCGCGTTCGTGAGGGCGCCGGCCCACTTATCGAAGCGAGCGAAGTCGCCACCGCCGATATGGCGGGCCATGGCGCCGAGGACCTGCGCGCCGACGAGCCCCTCCTCGAGATTGCCGGTCGTGAACAGCGCGTCGGCGATGTCCAGGCTGAGCGCCGGTGGAGCCGAGCGCAGCCGGCGCACGAGCTCGAGGCCGATGCGGTGCGTTTCGGCCGCCTTGACCCCGTAGACGGGGACGTCCGCGCCCAGCGAGCGCCGGGCCGCCTCGGCTTCCCGCGGGCTCGCTGCCTGCTTCAGCCGCCGCCGGAGCTCGCCGACGGCGCGCTCGATGGCCTCGGTGTCGGGCGGCTCCGGCTGCTGGTGCTGGGGTTGCGAGCGTCGGTTCGTCATGGCTGGCGGCGCGACGCCCTTCACCAGGTCGCGGTCATGAGCTCCTTGACGCGAGCGTCGTCCATCCAGCTCGCGCTGGGCTCGAGAAGGATGTCCGTGGCACGCAGATGGTAGAGCCCGCCGTCGGCTGCCGAGCGCGGCTCGTCACCGTCCTCGAGGGCCGTGGCGTCCCGGAGCAGCCGACGCCGCATCTTGATGATGCCGACGTCGGTCGTGCCCAGGTGCTCGTTCTGCCGAGGCGTGCGTCTGCCCATGCCCTCCTGGACGGAGAAGTCCTGGTCCCCGATGCCGGTGATCCCCGTGAAGGTGCTCGTGCGCTGGGCCTCGCGGTCGATCAAATAGTCGTTGGAGCGGTTCCGGAGCGGGATGTGGTCGGGGCCTGGCTGGAGCGCCGCGTGCAGGCCCGCGCCGACACGCCACTCGTCGACCTGTTCCTCCGGCAGCGGGCTCTCGAGCGACCAGGCGAACGTCCAGCGCTGGACGTTCTCGTCGTCGATCGGGACGAAGGCGTGGAAGAACTTCTGCTTCTGGGCGGACGGCGGCATCGTGTAGAACGGCATGAGGAACAGGTTGAAGCGCCAGTAGTGCTGGCCCTCGCCGGTCTCGCGCCGGGCGCCGGTCATGACGCCGTAGTCCGTGTCCTCCGCGAAGAACTTGGGGTGCTGGTCGCGCGCGTGGTACTGATCCCGCATGTTCTGCGTGCGCTCCCCCTTGGCGAGCCAGGCGTCGGTGCGGCGGTAGGCGTCGAGGGTCGCATGCAGGAAGTTGGAGTGTGCGGAGTCGATGCCGCCCTCGATGGCCTGGGCGAAGTTGTTCTCCTGCCAGTTCCAGGAGACGAACCGGTGGGTCTCAGGCACGTTCAGGTACTCGAACTCCGGCATCTGCGCGGCGAGCCC
>JADFRC010000099.1 GCA_022561455.1 Chloroflexota bacterium
GTCTACGTCTTCGGCGGCATCTCCGGCGAGAGGGTCGTCGCCGAGGTCCTGCGCGAGCGGCGCGGCTACATCGCTGCGCAGGTCGTCGAGGTCATCGAGCCCTCGCCGGACCGCGTCGTGGCGGCGTGCGGGTACTTCGGCGCGTGCACCGGTTGCCAGTGGCAGCACATCCGCTACGAGCGCCAGCTCGAGATGAAGCGTGAGATCGTCGTGGACGCCCTCGCGCGGGTCGGCGGGCTCGACGGCATCGACGTCGGGCCGACCGTGCCGAGCCCCGAGCAGCTCGGCTACCGGAACCACGCGCGCTTCACCGTCAGCCGCCCGGCCGCGGGCGAGCGCGAAGGACGGCTCGGCTACGTGCACCGGGAGCTCCGGCGCCACGTCGACGTCGAGGAGTGCCTCATCATGGCGCCGTGGATCAACTCCGCGCTCGCCGCCCTCCAGGGCCACGTTGCCGAGACGACCCAGCTCTCGCTGCGCTACGGCACCAACACCGGCAGCTGGATGCTCCAGCCGGCGTTCCATGAAGCGGACGTGCCGATGGCCTCCGGGCAGAAGCACTACACCGAGGAGCTGCTGGGCCACGCCTTCCGGGTCGCGTCGCCGTCCTTCTTCCAGGTCAACACGCACCAGGCCGAGCGCGTGGCGACGATGGTCATCGACGCGCTCGACTTGAGCGGCACCGAGACGGTCGTGGACGCGTATGCGGGCGTCGGCACCTTCGCCGTCCTGATCGCAGGGCGGGCGGGCCGCGTCGTCGCCGTCGAGGAGTCGGCGTCCGCCATGGCGGATGCTCGCGTGAACGCCGAGGGCATCGCGAACGTCGAGCTGCGGCAGGCGAAGACCGAGGACGTGCTCATGGAGCTGGCGGAGGGTGGGATCGACGCGGTCATCCTCGACCCACCGCGTGCCGGGTGCGCGCCGGGGACGCTGGACGCGCTGGTGGAGCGCCCGCCCCGGCGGATCGTCTACGTCTCGTGCGATCCCGAGACCCTCGCGCGGGACCTGGCCGTGCTCGCGGCCGGCCCGTTCCGCGTCGAGTCGGTGGTCCCCGTGGATATGTTCCCGCAGACGCACCACGTCGAGTGCGTCGCGACGCTTCGGCTGGATGAGGACCGCCGCGCGCGGCTGGAAGCGCGGCGGAGCCTCGTGCTCGCGTCGGCGTCGCCACGGCGCAGCGAGATACTCACGCGCTTGGGCTTCGAATACGAGCTCGCACCGTCCGGCATCGACGAGGGCGCCTACGGGGGAACGGGCGAGGGCACCGCCACCGACGTCGCGCTCGCGCGGGCGATGGCGAAGGCGCGAGCGGCTGCCGGCGCTCGGGCTTCCGGCACGGTCGTCGGCGCCGACACCGTCGTCGAGCTCGACGGGGCGGTCCTGGGCAAGCCGGCCGATGCGGCGGAGGCCACGGCCATGCTGCGAGCGCTGCGCGGGCGGGAGCACCGCGTCATCACCGGCATCGCACTGGTGGATGCGGCGACGGGCGAGGAGCGGTCGGGCTTCCGCGCGTCGCGCGTCATCATGCGCTCCTACACCGACGACGAGATCGCGGCGTATGTGGCCAGCGGCGACCCGTTCGACAAGGCAGGCGCCTACGCCGTGCAGAGCGAGACGTTCGCGCCCGCCGCGGAGGTCCGGGGCTGCTACCTCAACGTCGTCGGGCTGCCGGTCTGCGAGCTGCTCAAGGTCGCGGCCGGCTTCGGCCTGCGGCTCGACCCCTCGCCCGTGCTGCCGTGGCCGGAGCTCGAGCGCTGCCCGCAGTGCGCAGCCCGTGCCGCCGGTCGTGCCCTTCACGGCAGCAGCCCTTACGGCAGTGGACAGACGCGCAAGCGATGAACTTCTTCGGCGTCGGCAACATGGAGCTGATCGTCGTCCTGCTCGTTGCGCTGCTCGTCCTCGGGCCGGCGCGCATGGTGGACGCGGCGCGCATGGCCGGCAAGTTCTGGAACGAGGCGCAGCGCACGCTGCGCTCGGCCGCCGATGCGGCCACCACGCAGCTCGACGCGCGCCCCGCCGCCGAGAGCAGCGAGCCGGAGCCGGGTCCCGAGGGTCCCGAGGGGTCAGTGGCCCGCGGCGGTGGCGAGCAGGGCGAGACGCAGGCGCCCGAGCCACGCTCAGAGGAGCCTCGTGGCTGAGCGCGCCATGACGCTGCGCGAGCACCTCGACGAGCTGCGCCGCCGGCTCATGTTCATCGTCGCCTTCCTGGTCGTCGCCACGATCGTGGCTTTCTTCTTCCGCGACCCGGTGCTGCGCTTCCTGCTCGAGCCAGGCTTCGGCGGCTCTGGCGAGAGGCCCATCGCGACCGAAGTGCTGGAGACCATCAGCGTCACCTTCAAGGTCACGCTCCTGGCCGGTCTCGCCGCCTCGCTTCCCGTGATCCTCTACCAGGTCATCATGTTCGCCTCCCCTGGTCTCACCGCCCGGGAGCGCCGGTACCTCTTCCTGCTGCTCCCCGGCGTGCTAGCCGCGTTCGGTGCGGGTGTTGCCTTCGCGTACTACATCCTCCTGCCACCCGCGCTCAACTTCCTGTTCCTGTTCCAGGGCGATGTCGTCGACATCCAGCCTCGCATCGCCAGCTACATCAACCTCATCACGACGCTGATGTTCTGGATGGGCGTCGTCTTCGAGATACCCATCGTCATGTTCGGGCTGGCGCGCCTCGGCGTCGTGACGCCGCGCTGGCTCGGCCGTTTCCGGCGCCTCGCCGTCGTCCTGGCCTTCGTGGCCGCCGCCATGATCACGCCCACGTTCGACCCGGTGAACCAGACGCTCGTCGCCCTGCCGATCATCGTGATGTACGAGGCCGGCATCCTGCTCGCGCGGCTCGGCCAGCGGCTCCGGGGGCGCGGTCAGCCGCGGGAGCCCAAGACGCCGCTCGTGCGCCGGGTCGGCCGCAGGCTCCGGTTCTGGGACCGCGGCGGGCCTGAGGAGTAGGCCGCCATCGCCGCCATCGCGCACCGGCTCTCCCGCGCGACCCCCTTCTACTACGGCTGGATCGTGGTCGTCGTCGCGGGCGTGGCCAACGCCTCGCGGGTCTCCAGCGCCGTCGAGGTTTCGAGCGTGTTCGTCCCGGCGCTCGTGGCCGAGTTCGGATGGAGCCGCACGGTCATCGCCAGCGCGACGACCCTGGGTGGAGTCGCGACCGCGCTGTCCGGCCCCATCGTCGGCCGCATCCTCGACCGCTATGGCGGGCGCATCGTGGTCCCTCTGGGCGCGCTCGCCGTCGGGGCCGGCTGCATCGCTCTCGCCAGCGTGCGGACCGCGGTGGTGTTCGTCGTCGTCTACGCCCTCGTCCGGATGGCCGGGCAGAGCTTCATGCAGTTCCCGAACCAGGTCACCGTCGCGAAGTGGTTCGAGCGGCGCCGGGGCGCGGCGACCGCCCTGCTGGTCGGCATCGGCTCGGTCGGCCTGATCGTGGCGCCGGTGGCCGTCCAAGCCGTCATCGGCCGTGCGGGCATCGGTGCCGCGTGGATCGCGCTGGGCGTGCTGGCACTCAGCCTGGGCGTGCTACCGACCCTGCTGCTGAGCGCGCGGCGGCCGGAGGACCTGGGGCTGCGGCCCGACGGCGCCGAGCGCGAGGCCGCTGTGGCGGAGGCGCAGCCGAGCGGGGACGGCGACCCGGCCGCCGACTGGACGCTGCGCGAGGCCCTGGGCACGCGGTCCCTCTACCTGCTGCTGGGCTCGACCGTCTTCTTCTCGCTCGCGTCGACCGGCGTTGGCTTCCACCAACTCTCCTACTACCTGGAGCGCGGCATCTCGCCGGGGACGGCCGCCGCGGCGGTCAGCAGCTTCGCCTTCGGCCTGATGGTGGGGGGCATCATGTGGGGCTGGCTGGCCGACCGCTTGCGCGTGCAGCTGCTGCTGACCGTCGAGTACGCGATCGCCGCGGTCCTGATGCTGCTGCTGCTCGGCGTGCGCACGCCCGTCCAGGCGCTGCCGATCTCCTTCGGCTTCGGCATGCTGGTGGGCGGGGCGCTGGCCATGCCGACGCTGCTCCTCGCGGCCTACTACGGCCGCCGCTACCTGGGCTCGATCGCCGGCATCTTGCAGATGGCCCGAGGCCTCGCGCTGGGGTCCGGGCCGCTGGTGGCAGGCATCATCTACGACCTGAACGGCTCTTACGCTCCCGCCTTCACGGCCTTCTCCGTCATGTGCGTGGGCGCCGTCGTGATGATGGCCTTCGTGCGCCGCCCCACCCGGGGGTAGGCCCGAGGCCGCCGTCGTGGACGGGGGGAGTGCAGAGGGGCAGAGCCCCTATGCCGGAGGTGCGGGGGTGTCCCCCGCACTCGATGAAATCACCCCCTTCCTGGCTAGGAAGGGGGACGGGGGGATGGTCGAAAGGGCTGTAGGGTGGCGGCGCAGCGCCGTACGAAGGGCGCGGCGGGACCTAGCTCTTCCCGCTCGTGGCCTCGGACTTGTCCTCGGACGCCGTCTTGTCCGACGGCTCCTCATCCTTGCCGCCGGTGACGGCGGAGCGGAACTCACGTATGCCCTTGCCCATGGCGCGCCCGACCTCGGGCACGCGGCTCGCGCCGAAGATGACCAGCACGATCGCGAGGACGACCACGAGCTCCTGCCAACCGATACCTAAAGGCATAGTGGAGTCAGCATAGCGCGGGGCGCCCTTGCAGGCAACGGCGTTGCGCTGTGGCTTCCCGCCGCCGGGGCTATGCCCTTGCCCTGGCGATCAGCTCCGTCAGCGCCAGCTCGTCGCTCGCGCCGCCCGTCTTCATCGCCAGGTCCGCCTCCACCAGGAGGCCGTAGAGCCGCCGCACGGCCTCGGGAGGGAACCGCCGCGCCTGGTCTGCCACCTTGCGCACGACGAAGTCGGAGCTCGTGCCGAGGCGCTTGCCCCAATCGTCCCTGGCGACCTGTGAGCGAGCGAGCTCCTGCGCGAGCGCGACCATGCGGGCCTGGCGCGCGATCATGGCGATCTGCGCCTGGGCCGTGGTGCCGCCGCCGAGCAGGCGCGACATCACCTTGAGCGCCGCGTCCGTCCGGTTCTCCATCACCGCGTCGACCAGCGCGAAGATGCTCGCCTCCCGCGTTTGGGAGACCAGCGCGCCCACGTCCTCGGCGGTGACCGGCCGGCCGGCGCAGTAGATCGCCAGCTTCTCGATCTCGGAGTCGAGGGTCCACAGGTCGGAGCCCACGTGCTCGACGAGCAGCGCCACCGCCCGCTGCTCGATCTGCGCGCCCTTGGCCTCGGCGCGTTGGCGCACCCACGCATCGAGCGCATCGCGGCGCAGCGCGGGGAACTCGCGGACCGTGGCGCGCTCCGGGCCCAGCTTGCGGATCGCGCCTCGCAGGGGGTTGCTCGGCGTGAGCTTGCCGTCGAGGAACACCGCGTCGGTCGTCGGTGGGAGCGCTTCGAGCAGTTCAACGAGTCCTGCCGCCGGGTCTGCGGCCGCCGCAGCGCGGGCGCGGCCCCGCTGCGCGTGGCTGCCCTCGGCGGCGGAGAGCAGCCCGCTGACGACCACGACCCGCCGGTCTGCCAGGAACGGCACGACCATCGCGGCGGCGCCGAAGCGCTCGATGCTGAACTCGCTTGCCTCCAGCCGCGTCACGTTCGCGTCGCGGACCTCCGGCGGCCCGACGCTCTCCAGCAGCTCACCGAGCGCCTCGTGAGCCGAGAAGCCGTCGTCGCCGTAGAAAACGTAGATCATCGCTGGCGGTTGGCCGGTCGCGTCAGAAGTGGGGACCCCGGTGGCTGGAGCCGGGCGTCGCCCTGGGGCCGGTGGCGTCCTATACTTTCGCTGGAGGAGGGGTCGTGGCGCTCTTTGCGTTCCTGCGCCGGCTCGCGTCGGTAGTCTACTTGATGACCCATCCGGACGTGCCGCTCCGGCTGAAGACGCTGCCGGTGCTCGCCCTGGCGTACCTCGTCTTCCCCAAGGACCTGTTCTTCGATCTCCGGCCCTTCGGACTCATCGACGACCTGATCGTCGTCACGGTGCTCCTCGGCATCTTCACCTCGCGCGGCTGGTACCACATCGAGCGGGCGAAGAAGGGCAAGGACGACGCGATCCCGACCGCGTTCGAGGTCGTGGAGCCCGACGCCGAGCCCGAGGACGGCGGCGGCGGGGACGAGGAGCAGCCGCCGGATGAGGACGCTCCTCGCCCGTAGGGGCGCACGGCGTGCTGTCCTGTGCGTGCGGAGCTCGTGATTCGCGCCCCCTGTAGGGGCGCACGGCGTGCGCCCTGCCCGCGGCTATAATCGCTCCACCCATTGCGTCCAAGGAGCCCCGCATGGCCACCAACCCGCTGAAGAAGCACTCCGCCGAGATGACCGACGGCCCGTCCCGCGCGCCCGCCCGTGCCATGCTCAAGGCCATCGGCTTCACGGACGAAGACCTGGCCAAGCCGCTCATCGGCGTCGCCACGACCTGGATCGAGACGATGCCGTGTAACTTCAACCAGCGCGAGCTCGCCACCTACGTCAAGGAGGGTATCCGCGAGGCCGGCGGCACCCCGATGGAGTTCAACACCATCGCCGTCTCCGACGGCGTCGCGATGGGCACCGAGGGCATGAAGGGCTCGCTCGTCAGCCGCGAGGTCATCGCCGACTCCATCGAGGTCGTGGCCCGGGGCCACTCCTTCGACGGCCTCGTCGTCATCGTCGGATGCGACAAGACGATCCCCGGCGGCGCCATGGCGCTGGCGCGGCTCAACCTGCCCGGCCTCGCCTTCTACAACGGCTCGATCGCCCCCGGCAAGCTCGACGGCGTGGACCTCACGATCCTCGATGTCTTCGAGGCGGTCGGCGCCCACGGCGCGGGCAAGATCGACGACGCGCGGCTCAAGGCTATCGAGGACGCGGCATGCCCCGGCGCGGGCGCGTGCGGCGGGCAGTTCACCGCCAACACCATGGCCATGGCGCTCGAGTTCCTGGGAATCAGCCCCGCGGGCGCGAACGCCGTCCCCGCGCTCGGGCGGGCCAAGGCCGATGCTGCCCGTGACGCCGGACGGCTCGCGGTGCAGCTGCTGAAGGACGACGTGAAGCCGCGCGACATCATGACGCGCGAGGGTTTCGAGAACGCCATCGCCGGGTTCGCCGCCACCGGCGGGTCGACCAACGCGGTCCTGCACCTCCTCGCCATCGCCCGCGAGGCCGGCGTCGAGCTCACGATCGACGACTTCGACGTCATCTCGGAGCGCACGCCGATCGTCGCCAGTCTCAAGCCCGCCGGCGACTACGTTGCCGAGGACCTCTACAACGCGGGCGGCTACGGCCTCGTCTCGAAGGAGCTCGTCGGCGCCGGCCTCGCCCACGCGGGCGCGCGCAACGTCGACGGCGCGACATTCGGCGAGATCGCCGGCGCCGCCGTCGCGACGGCCGGCCAGCAGGTCGTCGTCTCCGTCAAACAGCCGCTCAAGGCCACGGGCGGCATCGCCATCATGCGCGGCAACCTCGCCACCGACGGCTGCGTCGTGAAGCTCGCCGGCCACGAGCGCAGCTTCCACCGCGGCCCCGCGCGCGTCTTCGACCGCGAGGAGGAGTGCTTCGCCGCCGTCCAGTCGGGCGCGATCAAGCCCGGCGACGTCGTCGTCATCCGCTACGAGGGCCCC
>JADFRC010000011.1:0-19785 GCA_022561455.1 Chloroflexota bacterium
CCTGCGAGCAGACCTGGGCGGCGCTCAGCCCCGCGATGGTCCCGAGCGCCGCGAGCGGGCCGATGAACGCGAGCTTCGTCCAGAGGGTGGCGAGGATCTGCGGCGACAGCTCGGCCTCCCAGCCCGCGTCGGCGAACCGCTCCAGCAGCGCCGCCTCCGGCGCGCCGTTGCCCGCCCTGCGGCCGAAGACGACCCGCCACGCGCCCTCCTGCACGATGACGCCCGGCGAGCCCACGTGGGCCTCGACGTAGACCGCCGCATCGAGCACGCGCTCAGGCCCGAAGCGCTCGCCCAGCCGCTCGCCCGATCCGACGCCGTTCTGCATCGCGAGCACCGTGGTCGCTGGGCCGACGGCTGGCTCGATCGCGCGCACAGCCGGACCGAGGTCGTACGTCTTGACGGCGAACAGCACGAGGTCGGCTTCGTAGCCGGGCTCGACCGCGGTGGCGGCGTCGACCGCGACGGCGAAGCTTGGCTCGGCCGCGCGCTCGACGCGCAGGCCGTCGCGCTTGATCGCATCGAGGTGCGGCCCGCGGGCGACGACCGTGACGTCGTGCCCCGCGCGGGCGAGCAGCGCGCCGAAGTACCCTCCGACGCCGCCAGCGCCCATGACGAGGACGTTCATGTGGCCAGACGCCGGGTGATGCCCGGATGCCGGGCGATATTGGGGGCGGGGCCTAGATGCGGGCAGCCCATGTGGGTAGCTCCGCGTGGCCCGCGTCCTCGAGGGGAACGGGGTCGTGGAGCTCGGGCCGCGTCACGACGTTGAAGACCATGATGCCGATGGTGACGGCGGCGACGATAGCCGCGATGGCGCCCGCCACGATGAGGGTGCGGTAGACAGCCGGTGCGTGGGGTGGGGCCGCGCTCTCGATGGACATGCGTGAAGGCCTCGCTTGGGGTCGGGCGTCGGCAGTGTAGCGCCTCCGGCGCACGAGCGGCAAGGCGCTGGGGGCGCCACGGCCGTTTCCGCACCGTGAGAATCGGAAAGCGGCGGCAGTCAACCGCCTCCCGGCGGGCCGGGCTCCGCCGTAGAGTAGTCTTCGATGTTGTTCGAATCGATCACCGACGAGAACGTACGGCGTCTCATCGCCGCGGGCCTGTTGGTCGCGGCCGTGGTCGTTTCGGCTGCACTCTTGGCTGGCGTGCGGATGGTCGCCAGGCGGCTGGAGCGTGGCACCCGGCGCGGGCTCGCCGCCCAGGTCGTGCGGGCCGTGGGCCGGCCGGGCGCTCTCCTCGTCGGCGTCGGCGGCGTGTTCCTCGGGCTGATCGTGGTGCCCGACCTCGCCGGGGTACGGGACCAGATCGGCAGGACGTGGGCGGTGTTCGCGATCCTATTGGTCGCCCAGGGTAGCGTGAACGTCGTCCGCGCGGCCGTCGGCTGGTACCTCGTGAACGTCGCGCCGCGGACGGAGACGAAGTTCGACGACAGCATGCTCCCGCTGCTCCGGCGCATGCTCGTCATCGTCATCTACGGCATCGCGTTCCTCGTCATCCTCGATGCGCTCGAGTTCTCGATCAGCCCCATCCTCGGCGGTCTGGGAATCACCGGTATCGCCGTCGCGCTGGCCCTTCAGCCAACGCTCAGCAACTTCTTCGCCGGCACCTACGTGCTCTCGGAGGGGGCCATCAACGTGGGCGACTTCATCGAGCTCGACGGCGGCCCCTCCGGGTACGTGCTGGACGTCGGCTGGCGCAGCACCAAGATACGGACGTGGCAGAGCAACCTCGTCATCATCCCGAACTCGGTGATGGCCGACCACGTCATCACGAACTACAACCGGCCCACCAAGAACATGGGCGTCATGGTGACCTGCGGCGTCAGCTACTCGAGCGACCTCGCGGAGGTGGAGCGCATCGCGATGGAGGTCGGCGAGGAGGTGGTCGAAGAGGTCAGCGCGGCCGTCAACAACACGCGGCCTTTCTTCGGCTTCAGCACCTTCGGTGACTCCAACATCGACTTCTGGCTCTTCCTTCAGGCCGAGGACCGGTGGGGGAGCTTCGTGGTCACCAACGAGCTGGTGAAGCGTCTCCACGCGCGGTTCAAGGTCGAGGGTATCGAGATCAACTACCCGGTCCGCAAGATCGTCTACGAGGACGGCGCACCACCAGGAGGGCCTGCGCTTCAGGCACAAGCCGCGTCGTGAGCTCGCCGCCCGGCCTGCCCGGCCTACTGGACCACCTCGATGCGGTGCGACGGCTGGTGGGCCACCGGCCGATGGGCCTCTTCGTCGATATCGACGGCACCATCGCCCCCATCGTCCCCACGCCCGAGCAGGCCACCGTCAGCCCTGCGGTCGCTCGCGCGCTCGCGGCGCTCTCAGGCGGGCTCAGCGTGGTCGTGCTGACGGGCCGGGATACGGCCGCGGCGCGCCGCATCGTCGGAGTCGCCGAGATCGCGTATGCGGGCAACCACGGCATGGAGTGGTGGGAGGACGGCACCGCCACCGTCGACCCGCTCGCTGAGCCCTACGTCGGCCGCATCCACCGCATCGCCGTCCACCTCGGCTCCGCGCTCGCCGGCGAGCCGGGCGTGCTGCTGGAGGACAAGGGGCCGTCGCTTTCTATCCACTACCGTCTCGCCGCCGACCCGGCCGCGGTCCGCGAGCGCGTCCTGGCCGTGCTCGGCGGCCCCGAGGGCGCCGGCGGCCTCCTGGTGCGCGAGGGCAAGATGCTCATCGAAGTGCTGCCGCCGGTCGCCGTCAACAAGGGCACGGCCATCGCGCGCACGCTCGAGCGGCGGCGCCTCGCGTCGGTCCTCGTGCTCGGCGACGATACGACGGACGTGGACGCATTCGAGGCCGTGCGCGAGCTGCGCGCCGCCGGGGCGCTTGAGGAGGCCCTCGCCGTCGCCGTCTCCGAGGATGCGCCGGAACGCCTGCTCGCGGCCGCCGACTACCGGCTGGCGGACCCAGCCGCGGTCGAGACGCTGCTCACGTGGCTCGTCGGGGAGGTGGTGAGCGGTACCTCATCCTGAGCCCGCTCAAGGATCTCGCGCTGGTCACTCGACGAAGGCCCGCCAGGGCCACGAGCTCGGCGTTGGATCGGCTAAGTGCCGGGGAGCTGTGGACGCCGGCCGATTGAGTCCCAGGAGCGTGGTCGCTGAACCAGCGGTAGCTTTTCCGCCGGCCGATCGAGCCAGGGTTGCACAAACCACGATGAAGCGTACCCTGTCAGTCGATTGAATCGTAAGTCGATAGACTTTGTGACATAACGGGCATCCTGGGATCGTGGCTCGCGTGGCAACGGCGTAGGGGAGGCCGGCACCATGATCACCGCCGAGGAGAATCACCAGCTCACCGGAGTTGGCCCGGGCACGTTCATGGGCAACCTCCTGCGTCGATACTGGCACCCGGTGGCTTCGGCGTCTCAGATGGAACACGAACCCGTCATCCCGGTGGAGCTGCTGGGCGAGCAACTCGTGCTGTTTCGGGACAATTCTGGCACGCTGGGCCTGTTGGCCAGAGCATGTGGCCATCGCCAGACCTCGTTGGCGTACGGCATGCCCGAAGGATCGGGTCTGCGATGCGCATACCACGGCTGGGTATGGGACGCGGAAGGCAACTGTATCGAGCAGCCATCGGAGCCCGAGGACAGCACGTTTTGGCAGAAGGTCACCACCACGGCCTATCCGGTTCAGGAGCTCGGCGGGCTCGTCTTCGGCTATTTGGGACCTCCGCCAGCGCCACTGTTGCCCCGCTACAACGTCCTTGTTTGGGATCACTCAAACCGTGAGACCTACGGCACCGTCGTCCCGTGCAACTGGCTCCAGGTCGCAGAGAACCTGATGGACCCGGCCCACGTCGAGAACCTTCATGGCCGCTACTTCGGCTACGTCCTCGACCGCACGGACCAGCAGGAGTCGGCTTTCTTCCGGTCCAGGTTCATGCCATCCGTCATCAAACGCTCAAGCTTCGATCTATTCGAACACGGCATCATCGAGCGCCATTTCTGTCGCGACGAGCAGGAGCGCAGTTGGACCGCAGGCTCACCGTTCTTTTTCCCGGCGACCGCGATGGTCGCCCGAGACAACGGGTCCGGCACCCTGATCTTCGTCGTCCCGCTCGATGACGAGCGTACCTGGTTCGTCGAGCACCGTGCCTGGCCGTCCGAGAGGGGAAGCGAGCCGCAGCCGACCGTCCCGTTCCATGACGTGCCTGGGACCGATGAGGGCGGGCAGTTCAGGATCGCCACCGCGAATGGTCAGGACCACATGGTGGTGGTAACCGCGGGCGCCATAACAGACCGTCGCCTCGAGCACCTCGGCGCAACAGACGCCGGGCTCATCATGTATCGTCAGCTACTGCTCGAGCAGGCCCAGGTGGCGGCCGACGGAGGTGAGCCGATCAACGTGCGGCGAAGCCAGGCGCGCAACCGGCGCATCGATCTCCCAAAGGTCGCTGCTGGCAGCCCGCAAGTTCCCGCCTAGCGTCGAGCACTTCGTCGTTGCTCGCAGCTCGAAAGCCCAGAGGATCCGTGCACAGTGCGGATGGCCATTCTCATCACACCCTCGCGGGAGGTGGTGTCTTGAGGATGCGTCTCGTAGGAGTCGATCTGGCCGATTGATCCAGACACGCCCACCACCGGGCCGCCGGGCTAACCGAGCCGAGTGACTGTCGCGGTGCCATCGCCTGCGATTCCTGAAGTCCCCAGTCGGAAACGAACTAAAGCTAGTTGCTGTTCCCGATGATCCCCGCAAAGAAGACCTCGACCCAATGGCCATGGCATCTTATCGGGTCGGCCCTGCGCGCCGCCCAGAAGCCTAGCCAGGCAGCGCGTTCACGTCCTCGAGCTGGCGCTGGAGCCAGTGCGTGATGTCCTCGCGCTCGATGCACTCGACCATGCGGCCGTTGCGCTCCGCACGCTCCTCCGCGGACATGCCGAGCGCCTGGAGCAGCGCGCGCGCCGTGCCTTCGATGTCGGCCGGCGCCACCGGGATCGCGCCGACCTTCAGCTGCTCATACGCCCCGGCCGACTCCGAGAGCACGAGCACGCCCTGCTTCGTGTTCACGATGGGACCCTCCTTGGCCACGAGGTTCATCCCGTCGATCACCGAGTTGACGAGAAGCACGTCGTAGAGGCGCATCCCGGCGAGGGCCTGGACGTAGTTGTTCTCGTAGAAGACCTTGACGGGCTGCCATGCCGGCGTGCCGAAGCGCTCGTTGACGTGGCGAACCGCCGTGTCGATCTCCTCGGCGTAGCGCTGGTACTGGCGGATGTGGGTCCGTGACGGCACCAGGAACGCCAGGAACCGGACGTGCCCGCAGAGCTCCGGGTGCTGCTCCAGCAGCACCTCGTAGGCCTGGAAGCCGCGGACGATGTTCTTGCTCGGCTCGGCCCGGTCGACGCGCACGATCGTCTGCTCGCCCAGCTCCGCTCCGATGCGCGCCTCGTACTCGGCCGCGCGCGCCGACGTGGCGATCTCGCGTATCTCGTCGACGTCGATCGAGATGGGGTACGCGCGCACCTGCGTCTCCCGCCCCTCGTACCGGACCACGCGCTCGCGGTGGTCGACCTCCACGTCGTCCAGGAACGCCTCGCAGCTCTCGAGGAACGCGCGCACGTCGCGGACGGACTGGAACCCGACGATGTCGGCCGTGCAGAGGCTGTCGCAGATCGCCGTGCGGATCATGCCGGGCAGCAGCGCCCAGTAGCTGGACGCGGGCCAGGGGATGTGCAGGAAGTGGTGGATGCGTGCGTCGGGGAGCTCCTCGCGCACCATGCGCGGCACCAGGTAGAGGTGATAGTCGTGCACCATGACCAGCGGCCGCAGGTCGGAGCCGCGGGCCTCGTCGACGATCGCGTTCGCGAACTCGCGGTTCACGTACCGGTAGCCCGTCTCCCACGCGTCGTAGACCACCGCGTCGACGCGCGGCGTGTAGGGCGAGCTCCACATGTAGTGCTGGAGGAACCACAGCAGCGGGTTGCAGATGACGTTGTAGTACTTGTGGTAGGCGCGGCGCGGCGCGGTCACGAAGCGGACCGAGACCTGCTGGCCCGGCACGGGCGAGCGGACCGACTTCCCGCCGGCCTCCTCGGAAGCGCGCCGGTCGCCCTCGCCCATCGCGCTGGCGATCCAGGTGAAGTCGACGTAGTTCGTGAGCCCGCTGAGCGCCGTGACGACCCCGCCGCTGCCGCGCCGGTGCTGGAGCTCCCCGTTCGGCGCCGAGTGGTATTCCATGGGGCCGCGGTTCGAGGCGAGGATGAGGCGCTGACGCCCGAGGAGGTCGTCGACCAGGCTCCAGAGTGCGCCACGATCGCGCTTGGCGACGGTCGAGCTCATGATGAGAACCGCTTTCCCGCGGGTCCCCCGATGGGCCCGCGAGTGATCCGGTCGATCAGCTGCCGTGCGGAGAGGATGGGGGGGCGGAGGAGCCGATCGCGCTGCATGATTCGGCCGTGTCCCATCGGCCGGCCGAGGGGTGGGCTTGCGGTTGGCGAGGCGCCCATCGCCGTCTTGCGCCGCACTCCCCGGTAGGGCGCAAGCTACCACACGCCCGCAGAGGCGTCAACGCGCTTTTGCAGGCCGTGGCCTGCCGGAAAGCCAGCAAAGCAGACCCAAGGGGGCGCCTGGATTCCGTTGACACCCCGCCGCGGCCGAACGTAGACTTCGGGCGGGCCGTGGCCTGCCGCACGCGGGAACCGCGCAGCCGCAAGCCCCTTCCGGCCGAGGCACCGCGTGGCCGACGAGCGACCCATCACCGGCGACCAGATACGCGCCGCGTTCCTCCGGTTCTTCGAGGAGCGCGGTCATCTCGTCGTGCCCAGCGCCTCCCTCATACCCGCCGGCGACCCGACGCTGCTGCTGACCTCCGCGGGCATGGTGCCGTTCAAGCCCTACTACGCCGGCGACGAGCAGCCGCCCAACCGGAGGCTCGCTTCGGCGCAGAAGAGCTTCCGCACCACCGACATCGACGAGGTCGGCGACCTCACGCACCTCACCTTCTTCGAGATGCTGGGCAACTTCAGCATCGGCGACTACTTCAAGCGCGAGACCATCGAGTGGGCGTGGGAGTTCTGCACGGACGTCTTGGGGCTCGACCCCGAGCGCCTCTTCGTGACCGTCCACGAGGGCGACGACGAGGCCGAGGCCATCTGGCGCGACGAGGTCGGCGTCGACCCTGCGCGCATCAGCCGCTGCGGCGACGCCGACAACTTCTGGGGCCCGGCCGGCGCCGAGGGCGCCTGCGGCCCATCGAGCGAGCTCCACTACGACCTCCATCCCGACCGCGAAGGGCACCCCGGCCGCGAAGGCACGCCGTGCGACGACCCCGAGGGCCGTTTCGTGGAGATCTGGAACCTCGTCTTCCCGCAGTTCCACCAGGCGCCCGACGGCACGCGGACGGACCTGCCGGCCCCCGGCATCGACACGGGCCTGGGCCTGGAGCGCGTCGCCGCCATCATGCAGGGCGTCGCCTCGCTCTACGAGACCGACCTGTTCGCGCCGATCATCCAGAGCGTGGAGGAGATATCGGGGGTGCGCTACGGCTCCGGCGAGGAGACCGACGCCGGGCTCCGGGTCGTCGCCGAGCACGCGCGCGCGGCCGTATTCCTCATCGCCGACGGCGTCGTGCCGGCGAACGAGGGCCGCGGCTACGTGCTGCGCCGCGTCATCCGCCGGGGCATCCGCTTCGCCCGCAAGCTGGGGGTGGAGGGCGCGTTCCTCGTGCGTGTCGCCGAGGCCGTCGAGGACCGCATGGGCGCGGCGTACCCGGAGCTCGTCGAGAGCCGCCGCTTCGTCCACCGCACGCTCGAAGCCGAGGAGGAGCGCTTCGCCGAGGCCATCGACCTGGGCATGCCGCTCCTTGAGGAGGTACTCGCGCGTGGCGAGACCGTCCCTGGCGCGGACGCCTTCCTGCTCTACGACACCTACGGCTTCCCCCTGGAGCTCACGCAAGAGGTCGCCCGCGAGCACGGCCTCGAGGTGGACGTGGCAGGCTTCGAGCGCGAGATGGAGGCCCAGCGCGAGCGCGGCCGCGCCGCCGCCCACTTCGGCGGCGGCCGCGACGAGCAGCGCGCCTACGAGGCCCTCGGCGCCGGCCCAACGGCGTTCACCGGCTACGACGCCCTCGCGGGCGAGTCGGTCATCGTCGGCATGCTGCGGGGCGGCGAGCCGGTCGAGCGCGTCGACGCAGGGGACGAGGTCGAGATCGTCCTGCGCGAGACCCCCTTCTACCCGGAGGGCGGCGGGCAGGTCGGCGACACCGGCGTGATCGGGTCGACCTCGGGCTCCGCGCGCGTCTGGGACACACAGAAGCCCACCGGCGATATCATCGCGCACTTCGCGACCGTCTCGGACGGCCGATTGAGCGTCGGCGATGCGGTCGGCGCCTCGGTCGACGCCGACCGGCGCCTCGACGTCGCCCGCAACCACACCGCGACCCACCTGCTGCACGCGGTCCTGCGCGACGTGCTCGGCACGCACGTGCGCCAGGCCGGGTCGCTCGTGGCCTCCGACCGCCTGCGCTTCGACTTCACCCACGTCGCCGCCGTCACCCCCGCCGAGCTCGGGGCGATCGAGCGCACGGTGAACGAGGCCATCCGCGACGACCTGGCGCTCATCAAGCGCGAGCAGACCTACCGCGATGCCACGGCTTCCGGCGCGCTCGCCTTCTTCGGCGAGCGCTACCCCGACTCCGTCCGGACCGTTCAGATCGGCGAGGACGCCCCCGTCAGCTACGAGGTCTGCGGCGGCACGCACCTCGCACACACGGGGCAGATCGGCTTCTTCCACATCGTGAGCGAGTCCAGCATCGGCACGGGCGTGCGGCGCATCGAGGCCGTCACCGGCCGCGGGAGCGAGGCCTGGATCGGCGAGCGCCTGGGCTTGCTGGACGCGCTCGCGGCCAAGCTGCGCACCACGCCTGCCGATGCACCGGCGCGGGTCGACGCGCTGCTCGAGCAGGCCGAGGCCGCCCGCAAGAGCTCGGCAGCAGGCGGGCGCGAGGCGTCGCGCCGCGAGGCCGAGGAGCTGCTCGGCCGCGCCCAAGACGTGGACGGCGTGACGGTGCTCGCGGCCCGGGCCGGTGCCGCCGACGCCGACGCGATGCGGGAGATGGGCGACTGGCTGCGCGACAAGCTCGGCAGCGCCGTCGTCGTGCTTGGCGGCGTCTTCGGCGACCGCCCGTCGCTGCTCGCGATGGTGACATCCGACCTCGTGGACCGCGGCTACGACGCGGGCGACATCGTCCGCGCCGCGGCGAGGCCCATCGGCGGCGGCGGTGGCGGGCGTCCGCAGCTTGCGCAGGCCGGAGGCAAGGACGCGAGCAAGCTCGCCGACGCCCTCGAAGCCGCGGTCGCCGCCGTCCGCGCCCACAAGAGCTAGCGTGCGCGCCCTCGGCCTCGACGTCGGCGAAGCCCGCATCGGCCTCGCATTCGGCGACACCGGCGTCCGCATCGCGCTGCCCGCCGGCGTGATCGAGCGCACGGCCACCGACGCGGACGTCGAAGCCGTGCTTCGCGAGGCCCGCTCGCGGGACGCCGGTGTGCTCGTGGTGGGCATGCCGTACACGCTCCGTGGCACGCGCGGCCCGCAGGCCGAGTCGGTCGAGGCATTCGTCGCCGCGTTGCGCGCAGCCGTGCTACGCGCAGCGATGGGCATCGACGTCGTGACGGTCGACGAGCGCTTCTCGACGGCCGAGGCGCAGCAGCGCATCGCCGAGGCCCGCGGCCCCGCCGGGCGCGGGAAGGGCCGCCGCCCGCCGAAGGGCGCCGACGACGCAGCGGCCGCCGCGGTCATCGTGACGCGCTGGCTCGACCAAGGGCGTAGCCCTTGACCCATAAGGGGTAGCGTCGCTGACTGCGGTGCATCGTGGTCGTGCACCAGCGGCCCGGCCGGCGCCCGGCGGCCATGGCGGGACCCGCTGGCGTGCGGGTCGAGGGGTGATGCCCGATGAGTCAAGGGATTACGAGCCCCATCTGGGTGTGCGCCCGCGTCCACGGCCCGCTAGAATCAGCCCATGGACCTCTCATCCCGCAAGGTGTACGGCGCGGCCGGCGCCTCCCTGATCGCGGCGGCCGTCACGGCGCGCTACGTGGCCCGCTGGCGCAGGCGCCGCTCGCTGCAGCGAGCCGGCCAGGACGACCGGCCGTCTGGCGGCGGGCGCTTCGTGATCGGCCTCGACCTCGCCGACCCGTACGCCGCGAAGAAGCGCCGGTGCGACGTGGCCGTGGTCGACCCCGACCTGCACTGCACCTTCGATGACTGGGTGTTCGACGAGGGCGGGAGCGGGATCATCCCCTCGCGGGCCCTCGGCCGCTCGTTCATCCTGGCGATCGACGGGCCACAGGGGCTCGCGGGGGAGCGAGACGCCACGATGCGCCACTCCGAGCGGCTGGTGAACGCGCCCGGACACACGCCCTACGACTTCCCCGGCGACGGCCGCCCCTACGCCGGGCTGATCACCGCCAGCGTGAAGCTGTTCTACCGGCTGGTGACCAGCGGCGGCCGGTTCCGGCTGCTCGGCCTCGACGGCGTCCCGCCGAGCGACGCCAACCTCATGGAGGTGTTTCCCGGCGCCGCGTGGCGCAAGGCCGCCGAGCGCCGCCTGCCCGCCAAGCGGACCGAGGAGGGGCGCGCCGCACGCTTCGAGCTGCTCCAGAAGCTCGGGCTCACGTTCGACGACGACGGCCTGCCGACGGACGACCAGCTCGATGCGGCCATGGCGGCCTGGGTCGCGCACCGCTTCGACTTCGAGGACGTGCGCATCGAGGGCCAGGCGCCGGAGCTCGATGAGGCGGCCGGCGTCATCCGCGAGGGCTACATCGTCCAGCCGGCGCCCGCCGCCGAGCCGGGAGCGGGCGGCGCGGAGACGGTCGCGCCGGTCTAGCTCGCGGGCCTCGTTGCTATCGGACCGCCAGCCGATGGGGGGCAGCATGGAGGATGGGGCGCCGGGGGCCTGGGAGGTCCTCGTCAGCAACCGGGCCTGTGAGAACAGGCAGACGTGCATCGATGTGTGCCCGACGGATGTCTTCGACATGCTCCCGGCCACCGTCAGGCACCCGCTCTTCTGGCTCAAGATCAAGGCACACGGAGGCCGCCAAGCGGTGCCGGTCCGTGAGGAGTCGTGCATCGGCTGCATGGAGTGTGTCACTGCCTGCCCGGAGCTCGCGATCACCGTTACGCGAAGGGCGTCGTCGTGACGGTGAAGCTGCGCAAGGGCTAGCCGAGCCGCACCGGCTCCGACGCGGGGGTACGTTGGTCCGTCCCTGCGTGCGACTTTCAGACGGTGCGGCGGGTTCTGCCGTCCTGGACACTACGGCGGGGAATCCACAGCGAGGAGCGAGGCGCTGGGAACCGCTATTGCTACGCTTATTCTTGGATCGAGTCTGGCGGGGGCCGTGGTGCTCGCCCTGCGGAGCACCGCTGCCGTCAGGCGTTCGGACGAAGCTCACTGGAGAGCTCTCGCGATGCTCGCGGGCCTCCTGACGGTGGTCCTTCTATCGAGCGTCGTCGCTGCGCGAGCATAGCTGGCCCGAGGTTGGTGTAATTCCCCGGTAATGCATGTTGGGCCAGAGTGGAGCCATGACGACGACGACAGCTAGCACCAGGACTATGTCCCAGGACGGGATACGAGCCGAAACGGGTCAAGCGTCACTTCGGCGCGTCGAAGTGACGCTGTTCTGGCGCGGAGAGGCTCCATGGACCGCCTGCTCGTCGAACGACGCCTTCCGGTTCCGTTGCTTGGGGATGCGCTTCGGGCCCGATCGTTGGCAGTTACACCTAGCGGAGACGGACCACGCACTTCCCGGTATGAGCACCGCTCAAAGGCGCGAGCTGATCCGAGCCCTGCGGGACGTGCTGGCTTCGACGATAGGGCTTGCCGTACAGTCTTTCTCCGGCGACCTCATCCTCGAGCCCGCGTGAGCGCGGCCATCGTCACGTCCTATCCAGGAGCACGGCGAGCACAGGGAGAGTCGGTCTAGCCCGCCCCCTCGTTCCCACCCTGGCTACAGCGGTGGCGAGCGCTGCGGTGGGCATCCGGAAGCGCTGGTGTCGAGTAAGGTCCGCCAGCACGAGCGGACGGGGCGGCGCTCGCACGGCGTGTCGAACGCGGAAGGGCCGGGCGCCCGAGCAGCGCCCTGCTAGAATACGCCCGTCCGTTTCCGCGGGAGTACGTCCCTCATGCTGCGTTTCCTCACCGCCGGCGAGTCACATGGCCCGGGGCTCGTCGCCATCCTCGAAGGCCTGCCTGCCGGCATCCCGGTCAGCGAAGCGGTCATCCGCGAGGACCTGGCGCGCCGCCAGGCCGGATACGGACGCGGCGGCCGCATGAAGATCGAGACCGACTACGCCGTCATCCAGTCCGGCGTGCGCCACGGGAAGACGTTGGGCTCGCCCATCTCGCTGCTCATCGAGAACCGCGACTTCTCGACGGGCAACGGCCCGGACGGCAAGCCCTGGACCCACACCATGAGCAAGGAGCCCGTCGAGGACGAGGTCACGCCCATCCACCGCCTCCGCCCCGGCCACGCCGACACCCCCGGCATCGCCAAGTACGCGGCCGAGGACGCGCGCGACATCCTCGAGCGTTCGAGCGCCCGCGAGAGCACGGCCCGCGTGGCCGTCGGCGCGCTCGCCCGCGCCTTCCTCGCGGAGTTCGGCATCGAGGTCCACTCCCACGTAACCAACATCGGCGGCGTCGAGGCGCACCCCGTAGAGCCGATCGACTGGGCCGCCGTCGAAGCCTCGCCGGTGCGCTGTGCCGACCCCGTGGCCTCGAAAGCCATGACCGAGGCCATCGACGCGGCGCGAGAGGACGGCGACAGCGTCGGCGGCATCATCGAAGTCGTCGCCACGGGGGCACCGATCGGCCTCGGCTCCCACATCCAGTGGGACACGAAGCTCTCCACCAAGCTGATCGCGGCGGTCGGCAGCCTCAATGCCGTCAAGGGCGTCGAGTTCGGCACCGGCTTCGCGCAGGCGAACGAGCGCGGGTCGAAGGTCCACGACGTCATCAAGCCAACCGGCGAGTGGGAGCGCAAGCCCGACGGCTCGTGGGCGCGAGCGTGGCCGCGCCGCAGCAACAACGCTGGCGGGCTCGAGGGCGGCATGACGACCGGCGAGCCGCTCATCGTGCGCGCCGTCGTCAAGCCCATCGCGACGCTGCGCACTCCGCTGCCGACGGTGGACGCAGCGACCGGAGAGCGCGCCGAGGCGCATTATGAGCGCAGCGACGTCACCTTCGTGCCGACGTGCGGCGTGATCGGCGAGGCGATGGTGCTCATCACGCTCGCGGAGGCCATGCTGGAGAAGTTCGGCGGCGACCACCTCGACGAGACGAAGCGCAACCACGCCGCCTACCTCGCCACCGTTGGCCCGCGTATCGGCGCCACGCCCACGCGCACCCGCGCGAACAAGGCGAGCGGATAGCCTCTCCCGGCTCTCGGAGCCAGCGCATGACCGAGCACGCTCGCATATTCCTCGTCGGCTTCTCCGGCACCGGCAAGAGCGCCGTCGGCCGCCGCGTTGCCGCGCTCCTCGGCTGGGCCTTCGCCGACGCCGACGAGCTGATCGTCGAGCGCGCCGCCAAGCCCGTCGAGCAGATCTTCGCCGACGCGGGCGAGGACGGCTTCCGCGCCCTCGAGCGCGAGGCCATGGCCTCACTCGCGGCCCGCACTCGCGTCGTCGTCTCCACCGGCGGCGGCGCGATGGTGCAGGACGAGGTGCGCTCGCGCATGCTGGACGCCGGCCTCGTCGTCGCCCTCGACGCGCGGCCAGAGAGCGTTTATGCGCGCCTCACCTCGCTCACGCTCGGCGAGGGGGCCGAGTCCGCCGAGGTCATGGTGCGCCCGCTGCTCGACGCCGCCTCCGGCGACCCGCTCGAGCGCATCGAGTCGCTCAAGCGCGAGCGCCAGTGGGCCTACGCCCTCGCCCACTGGACCGTGCCGACCGACGGTCTGTCCGTCGAGCAGGCGGCGCACGAGGTCGTCCGCGCATGGGCGCGCTTCGGCGCGGCGCGCGCCTGGGACGGCGACCCCGCCGTGGCCGCGACGGTGACGGTGGAGAGCGGCGCGTACCCGGTCTTCGTCGGCTGGGGCGGGCTCGAGCAGGACCTCGGCCGCCGTCTGGCCGAGACCGGCTTCGCCGGCCGCGCCTACGTCATCAGCGACTCCAACGTCACGCACCCCTACGGCAGGGCCGTCCAGCGCTCCCTGCACAAGGCCGGCATCGAGATGGGGCTCTTCACCGTCGAAGCGGGCGAGAAGTCGAAGTCGCTCGCGACGGCCACGGCCATCTACGAGTGGCTCGCCGAGCGCCGCGTCGAGCGCGCCGACGCCATCGTCGCCGTCGGCGGCGGCGTCGTCGGCGACCTCGCCGGCTTCGTGGCCGCCACGTTCCTGCGCGGCATCACGCTCGTGCAGGTGCCCACGTCGCTCACCGCGATGGTCGATTCGAGCATCGGCGGCAAGACTGCGGTGGACCTGCCCGTGGCCAAGAACCTCGTCGGCGCGTTCCACCACCCGTCGTTCGTGTTCACCGACGTCTCGGCGCTCGCGACGCTGCCCGCGCGGGCGCTCACCGAGGGCTGGGCCGAAGCGCTCAAGCACGGCCTCGCGCTCGATGCGGGCCTCCTCGACTCGTACGAGTCGAGCGCGGAGGCGCTGCTGGCGCTGGACCCGGAGATCACCACCGAGGTCATCGCGCGCAACGCCGCGGTCAAGGCGCGCGTCGTGACCGAGGACGAGCGGGAGACCTCCGGCCACCGCATGCTGCTGAACTACGGCCACACGATCGGGCACGGGCTGGAGGCAGCGGCCGGCTACGAGCGCTACCTCCACGGCGAGGCCGTCGCCATCGGCATGACCGGAGCCGCGCGCCTCGGCGTGCTCAGAGGGGTCACGCCGCCGGAGCTCGCGGAGCGCCAGGCGGCGCTGCTCGATCGCTTCGGCCTGCCGTCGTCCTACGCCGGCGTCGCGCCGGAAGCGGTGCTTGAGGCGATGACGCACGACAAGAAGGCGGCCGCGGGCGCCCTGCGGTGGGTGCTGCTCGAAGCCGCGGGCCGCGCCGCCGTCCACCGCGACGTGCCCTCAGCCGACGTCGAGCGCATCGTCAGGGAGCTCGCCGAGTAGCGACTACGCGTTAGCTCGCTGCCACGCCGCGCCCCTCTAGTGGGTCCAGGGCTGTGCCCTGGCTAGCTCGCCGTCCCCACGCCGGCCCCGCTGAGCTCGCGCAGGAACTCCACGATGGTCTCGGCCGGGACGCGGTCGGTGATCGACGTGCCGACGTGGCTCGCCGCCAGGTTGCCGTCGTGGTCCACGATCAGCGTCGCGGGCGCGGACACGCCGTCGGAGAGCAGGTCGAACAGCCCATAGGCCGTGCTGACGACGCGGTCGGCGTCCGACAGCACCGGGAACGAGGCCCCGGCGTGCTCGGCCATCGCCCGTGCGTCGTCCACCGAGTCCACGCTGATGGCGAGCAGCTGCGCGCCGCTGGCGCGGATGTCGGCGTAGGCGGCTTCCAGCTCCACGAGCTGCGTGCGGCAGATCCCTCAGAAGTAGCCGCGGTAGAACACCAGGACGACGGCGTCGTTCCGCCGCGTCTCGTCCGAGAGCCGCACGGTCGTGCCGTCGGCCGCTTGCAGCAGGAAGTCGGGGACCGCCGCGCTGGCCGTGGACGGCTGGTCGGGGAGCGTCGCGCCGCCGCCGGCGAAGACCGGGATGAGGAGCGGCAGCAGGAGCGCGGTGGCGATGAGCACCGCGACGCCGATCCCGATCCACCGCCACCAGCGCGCTTCGAGGAAGTTCGAGGTATCCGGATCGTCGACGAACCCGCCGAGGTCGTCCAGCTCCTCGTCGATGGGGTCCTGGTCCTGGGGGGTCCTCAAGGCCGGGCGGGTGTCCTCAGCCGCCGGCCACGGCCGGGACGATGCTCACCTCGTCGCCCGGGCTGAGCGGGGTCTTGAGACCGTCGAGGAAGCGGACGTCCTCGTTGTTGAGGTAGAGGTTCACGAAGTAGCGGAGCTCGCCGTTCTCGTCGACCAGCCGCTCCTTCATGCCTGGGAACTGCTCTTCGAGGGCGGCCACGAGGGCAGCGAGGTCGGAGCCCTCGACTTCGACTTTGTCCGCGCCGTTGCTGATCTTCCGCAGCGGCCCCGGGATACGCACGGTCACGCTCATCGGTCGTCTCCTCCGTGTCTGGGATAGGTGCCTGACTGTGCGCCTACGCTTCGCTCCGGCTCCGGACTGAAGCAGGCACGCGCTGCTACGATCGTCCTGCCTGGCGCAAGGGCTTGCTTACCACCGGCATGCGCCCATTTTGTGGGTGCAGGGCTGTGCCCTGCCTGTGCCCTGCCTGTGCCCTGCCTACGGCTCGACGAGGTCGCCCAACGCCGGGTCGACCCGCACGCCGACCGTGCGCGCCCACTCCAGTCCGCGGTCGATCTCCGCGTCTTCGCCTTCGAGCTCGAGGATGACCCAGCCGATGCCCTCTTGGATGTCGGCGCGCCGGATGTTCGTCACGATGTCGAACTTCTTCCCGAGCTGATAGACCACGGGTTCTTTGATGAGGCGGTCGAGGAAGGTGAGCCGTACGCGTTGCACGGTGGCCGCCCTCACGCCCGCGCCCCGATGGCGTCTTGGAAGGCCGCGACCGTCGGTTCGATGTGGATCGGGTGCACGACGTCCGCGACCACCTCGGTCGTCTTGAGGCCGTTGCCGGTGATGTAGAGCACCGTCGGCTCGTCGGGCTTGATCGTCCCGCGCTCCACCAGCCGCCGGAGCCCGGCGACCGCAACGCCGCCCGCGCCCTCCGTGAAGATGCCGTCGGCTTCGGCGAGCAGCTTGATGCCCTCGGCGACCTCGTGCTCCTCCGCGATGACCGCGGAGCCGCCGGAGGCCTCGATCACCTTGAGCGCGTAGTAGCCGTCGGCCGGGTTGCCGATGCCGAGGGACTTCGCGATCGTGTTCGCCCGCACCGGCCGGATGATGAGCCGGCCCTCCTCGTACGCGGTCGCGATCGGACTGCACCCGCGCGCCTGCACGCAGTGCATCTTCGTCTCGACCTTGCCGATGAGGCCCGTGTATGCGAACTCGTTGAAGCCCTGGAAGATCTTCGTGAACATCGCGCCGGACGCCGACGGTGCGACCACGTGTGCCGGCGCGCGCCAGCCCAGCTGCTCGGCCACCTCGAAGCCCAGGGTCTTGGACCCGTCCGCGTAGAAGGGACGGATGTTGATGTTCACGAACGCCCACGGATAGGTGTCCGCCAGCTCGCTGCACAGCCGGTTCACGTCGTCGTACGTGCCGTCGATCGCGATCATGGTTGGGCCGTAGATCGCGGCGCCGAGCACCTTGCCCGCCTCGAGGTCCGATGGGATGAAGACGTAGGCTTTCATGTTCCCGCGGGCGGCGTGGGCCGCGACCGCGCAGGCCAGGTTGCCGGTCGATGCGCAAGCGAGCGTGTCGAAGCCCAGCTCGAGCGCCTTCGCCGACGCCACGGCCACGACCCGGTCCTTGAAGGAGTACGACGGGTTGACGCTGTCGTTCTTGATCCAGAGCTCTTCGAGCCCGAACTTATCGGCGAGGCCCTTCGAGCGGATCAGCGGCGTGAAGCCCGCGTTGATGTCCACGTCCGGGTTGTGGTCGGCGGGCAGGAAGTCGGCATACCGCCAGAGGCTGTTCGGGCCCGCGGCGATGCTCTCGCGCGAGACGGCCTCCTTGATGGCGTCGAGGTCGTAGCGGACCTCGAGGGGGCCGAAGCAGAACTCGCACACGTTGAACGCGCCCACCGGGTACTCCCGGGAGCACTCCTTGCAACGCAACGACGTGACGTGGGTCACCGCGGTCCCTTCCCGGCGCTCAGCGCCGAATAGAAATGGTAACGCTTGAGCGCAAGGGCCGTCAATGCGGCCACGGCCCCGTTGCCGCCTCGGCGGACGGGGCGTGCAACGAGTCGAGGGCAAGATGCATCTAACTTGACAGTAGGGCACTCAAGCTTTGTACAATGAGCATATGGAACCCGGCTGCTGCCAGCGAGGCGGCATCGGGAAAGAGGACCGCGAAGAGCAGGCATGGCCAAGAGCTACTACGACACCCTCGGCGTCCCGCGCGACGCCTCCGAGAAGGACGTGCGCTCCGCGTACCGCCGCCTCGCGCGCAAGTACCACCCCGACGTGAACCGGGGCGACAAGGGCGCGGAGTCACGCTTCAAGGAGATCAACGAAGCGTACCAGGTGCTCGCGGACGCCGAGGACCGCAAGAAGTACGACCGCTTCGGTGAGAATTGGCGCCACGCGGACCAGTTCGCGCGCGCCGGTGCCGACGGCCCCTCGCCCTTCACGTGGTTCGGCCGCACCAGGCGCCGGGGCCCCGGCCGCAGTGAAGCGCAGCGGTCCGCTCCCAGCGGCTTCGGCGACCTCCTCGGCGACTTCTTTGGGACGCGCACCCGCACCGGCTCCGGTGGGTTCGCGGCCCAGCCGGTCGACGTGCCCATCACCATCACGTTGGAGGAGGCGTACGCCGGTGCCAAGCGCATGGTGCAGACCGCGCCCGACCCGTTCTCGGGCGAGGCCGGGAGGCGGCTCGAGGTGACGATACCGGCCGGCGTGGCATCGGGCAGCCGCGTGCACATCGGCGCCCCGGCGCCCGGCGGCGCGCCGTTGGACATTTACCTGAGCGTCACCGTCGCCCCCCACCCGCGCTTCGAGCGCAAGGGGAACGACCTGCTGACGCAGGTGAGCGTGCCGCTCGCCGACGCGGTCCTCGGCGGCGAGGTCGAAGTGAGCACGATCACCGGCGCCAAGGTGGCACTCAAGCTGCCGCCGGAGACCCAGAACGGCCGCGTCTTCCGGCTGCGGGGCAAGGGCATGCCGAAGGGCAAGAGCGGCGGTCACGGCGACCTGCTAGCGACGGTCAAGGTGGTGCTGCCCACCAACCTGAACGACGAGCAGCGCGAGCTGTTCGAGCAGCTGCAGGAGCTGAGCGGGTAATTGGATGGCCCGGAGGGACGAGATCCTTCGCGGCGCTCAGGATGACGGTCGGCGAAGCGAACCGAGGGCTTGCAGCCCAACCGTGAGCTTCAGTCCGGAGCCGGAGCGAAGCGTAGGCGCACAGTTAGGACACGCCGGGCACCGAGGGCCGAAGCAGCGCGAGCCGCTTCAGCCAGGTGTAGGGGCGCAGATTTATTGCGCCCAGGGCGCGATGAATCGCGCCCCTACGTCCGGAGTCCTTCCTCGGCGGAAGGACGCACAGTTAACAGGAGCGAACGCGGATGGCAGAGCGAACGAGGCAGCGGAGCACGATCGGCGTCGTCCTGCGCGTCGAAGCCGTCGCCGAAGACGAGCCGTGCTACGTCATCAGCGTCGCGGCGCGGATGGTCGGCGTGCACGCGCAGACGCTGCGCGCGTACGAGCGGACCGGGCTCATGGACCCCGCCCGCTCGCGGGGGAATATACGGATGTACTCGCCGCAGGACGTGCAGCGGGGCCGCTGGATCCGCTCGCTCATCGACGACCTCGGCATCAACCTGGCGGGCGTCGAGGTCATCATACGGATGAAGGCGCACATCGACGAGCTGGAACGGGAGGCCCAGCGGCTCACCGCCGAGCTCAACAGGGGGAGGTGAGGTTCGTCTGGCACCGAGGGCCGAAGCAGCGCGTGCCTGCTTTAGTCCGGAGCCGGAGCGCAGCGTAGGCGCACAGTCAGACGCGCGTTCGCTGGGCACCGAGGGCCGAAGCAGCGCGTGCCTGCTTTAGTCCGGAGCCGGAGCGCAGCGTAGGCGCACAGTCAGACGCGCGTTCGCTGGGCACCGAGGGCCGAAGCAGCGCGTGCCTGCTTTAGTCCGGA
>JADFRC010000011.1:19885-30909 GCA_022561455.1 Chloroflexota bacterium
GCCGGAGCGCAGCGTAGGCGCACAGTCAGACGCGCGTTCGTCTGGCACCGAGGGCCGAAGTAGGGGCGCAGATTTATTGCGCCAGGGCGCGATGAATCGCGCCCCTACGTCCGGAGTCCTTCCTCGGCGGAAGGACGCACAGTCAGGCGCGCATTCGCCGGGCACCGAGGGCCGCAGCAGCGCGTGCCTGCTTCAGTCCGGAGCCGGAGGCGCACAGTCAGGAGGCCCCACGATGGTGTTCAAGCAGGAAGACTTCACGGAGCAGGCCCAGGAGGCCATCGGCGCGTCCTACGACGTGGTGCGGAAGTTCCGGCACCCGCAGTGGGACGTCGAGCACATCCTGCTGGCCATGCTCCAGGCGGAGACGAGCGTCCCCGTGCAGATCCTCGGCGAGCTGGGCGTCGACGTGGGCGCCGTCCGGGCGGACCTCGAGCGCGCGCTTGCGGCCACGCCCAAGCTCTCCCAGCAGGGCGCGCAGATCCACCCCACGCCACGCGCGGTCACGATGCTCGAAGACGCCAAGAGCGAGGCCGAGCGGCTGCACGACGACTACATCGGCACGGAGCACCTCTTCATCGCCGCGCTGTCCGACGTCCAGGGCGATTCCGCCCAGGTGCTCGCCCGCTACGGCGTCGACAAGGAGAAGGTCTACCAGGCCCTCCAGGAGATCCGTGGCGGCCACCGCGTGACCGACCAGCGCGCCGAGAGCCGGTATCAGTCCTTGGAGCGCTACACCATCGACCTGACGGAACTCGCGCGCCAGGGCAAGCTCGACCCGGTCATCGGGCGCACCATGGAGATCCGGCGCGTCATGCAGACGCTGACGCGCCGCACCAAGAACAACCCCGTCATCATCGGCGGCGCGGGCGTCGGCAAGACGGCCATCGCCGAGGGCCTCGCGCAGCGCATCGTCGCCGAGGACGTGCCGCAGTCGCTGCGGGGCAAGCGCGTGCTCTCGCTCGACATGGCGGGGCTGGTCGCCGGCTCCAAGTTCCGCGGCGAGTTCGAGGAGCGCCTGAAGTCGGTCATCGACGAGATGAAGGAGGCCCAGCGCGAGGTCATCCTGTTCATCGACGAGCTGCACACGATGGTCGGCGCGGGAGCCGCCGAGGGCGGCATCGACGCCGCCAACATCATGAAGCCGGCGCTCGCCCGCGGCGAGCTCCAGGTCATCGGCGCCACCACGCCTGATGAGTACCGCCGCTACATCGAGCGCGACACCGCGCTCGAGCGGCGCTTCCAGCCGATCTGGCTCGAGGAGCCGACGGTGGACGAGGCCATCGAGATACTGCGCGGCCTCAAGCCCCGCTACGAGGCGCACCACAAGGTGTCGTTCGAGGACGGCGCGCTGATCGCGGCCGCGCGCCTCGCCGACCGCTACATCGCCGACCGCCTCCTGCCGGACAAGGCCGTCGACCTCATCGACGAAGCCGCCTCGAAGCTGCGCCTCGACCGGGAGAGCCTGCCGGCCGGGCTCACCGAGCAGCAGCAGCGCATCAGCCACCTCGAGGACGAGGAGGAGTCGGCGTCCCAGCGCAGCGACTACGAAGCCGCCGCCAAGGCACGCTCGGAGCGCATCAAGCTCCAGGAGGCGTTCGAGAAGGAGCGGGCCGCGTTCCTGGGCGCCGACACCCACGGCGACCTGGTCGTCCGCGAGCAGGACATCGCCGAGCTCATCGCCCGGTGGACCGGCATCCCCACCGCGCAGCTCATGGAGGGCGAGGGCGACCGCCTGCTGCACCTGGAGGACCGGCTGCACGAGCGCCTGATCGGCCAGGACGAGGCCATCACCGCGGTGGCCGACGCCATCCGCCGCTCGCGCGCCGGGCTCAAGGACGAGAAGCGCCCGATCGGCAGCTTCATGTTCCTGGGCCCCACCGGCGTCGGCAAGACCGAGCTCGCAAGGGCGCTCGCCGAGTACCTGTTCGACGACGAGGAGAACATGGTGCGCATCGACATGTCCGAGTACGGCGAGCGCCACACCGTCTCGCGCCTCATCGGCGCCCCGCCGGGCTACGTCGGCTACGACGAGGCCGGCCAGCTCACCGAGGCGGTCCGCCGCCGGCCGTACCGCGTGGTGCTCTTCGACGAGATCGAGAAGGCACACCCGGACATCTTCAACGTGATGCTCCAGATCCTCGAAGACGGGCACCTGACGGACGGCCACGGCCGCAGGGTGGACTTCCGCAACACCATCGTGATCATGACGTCCAACCTCGGCACGGAGGAGTTCAGCAAGGGGGCCATCGGCTTCCAGGCATCGAAGCAGAAGGCCTCGGAGCAGGAGCGCCAGCGCGGCGCCGTGATGGACGCGCTGAAGAAGGAGTTCCGGCCCGAGTTCCTGAACCGCGTGGACGACTTCATCGTCTTCCAGCAGCTGACCGAGGAGCAGCTCGCCCAGATCGTCGAGCTCATGGTGAACAAGGTCCGCGAGCGGCTCTCGGACCGTGGGCTGTCCATCGAGCTCAGCGACGGGGCCAAGGCGTGGCTCGTCGAGGAGGGCTACGACCCCGTCTTCGGCGCCCGCCCGCTGCGCCGCGCGGTGGAGCGCCACGTCGAGAACGAGATCGCCAAGCGCATCCTCGCCGGCGAGCTCAAGGAGAACGACACCGTCCTCGTGGACGTGGCGAAGGGCAAGCTCACCTTCGCCCGCAAAGCGGCCGCCAGCGCGAAGGCGGCCGCGGGGGCGTAGCTTCGCGCCGCGCCGCTACCCCGTCCGGCGCCCCGCGCGGTAGGCCGCGTAGAGCAGCGCGCCCAGCAGCAGGGCCGCCCCGGCAGCACCGGCCGGCACGCCCACCCACACCCACCAGTTGAAGCCGGCCGGCGGCTCGTGGGACAGCGTCAGCTCGAAGCTCGCCTCGACCTCCTCGCCCGCCGCGTCCAGCGCGGCGCCGAAGCCCGAGCGCTGGACCTGCTTGAACTGCACCGTGCCCTCCGCCTCGATGACGTCGAGCACGCGGTCGAACTCCGCCTCCGGTACCCGGAGCGAGAGCGCTGCCTCTTCGCTGCCGTTGCGGACCGTGACCACCGACCGCCCGGCCTCGCCCCCTGCCTGCGATACGGCCGCGAGCACGTCGCGCACGGCGGCGCCCACGTCCTCGACCTGCACCTGAAGGACCGCGGAGGAGGGGAGCGCGGCCTTCTCGGGGGGCAGGCTGAAGGAGACGACGATGCTCGCGAGCGCGACGCGCCGCTCCAGGAACGCGAGCTGCCCCGCCAGCCGCTCGACCTCCGAGCGCACGCGGGAGAGCTCGCGCTCGACGGTGAGCACGTCGCTCACCGAGTTGGCGCGGTCCAGCAGCTCCAGCAGACTCTCCTCCTTGCGCAGCTCGCCCCGGAGCTGGGCATCGAGGTCGATGGCCCGGCCCGTCACGTCCTCCTGCCCCAGCCGCTCGCTCTGGACCTCCCCGAGCGCCTGGATCCGCTCGACGGCCGTGAAGAACGAGTCGCCCGGCACGCGGATGGTGGCGGTGCCCTGAGCGGGCTCCGGCCCGCCGGAGGTCGTGAGCTGCTCGACGAAGCCGCCGAGGGTCTCGGCGATGGCCCGCAGCTCGGCCATGGCCACCCGCACGCTGGCGACCTCGATCGACAGCGACCCGGCGGAGGCGACCTCCCGGTCGTTGAGGAACTGGACGGTCACGGAGTCGCCGACGATGGAGAGTGATGCGTTCTAGAACGCGCCGAGGGGAGCGGGGGTGGGCGTGGGGGCTGCTGGCGGTCTCGGGCTCGCGGTCGGCGTATCGGTCTCGGTCGGGATCAGGCTCCAGGCGTCGCTGGCCTCGGCGCTGGCCGCACCGGGCGGGCCGGCGAACCCCGGCGGCACGGGCGTGGGCGTGGGCGTGGGGTCCGACCCCGCCGCGAACGACCCGAGCGTCCCTCTTGCCAACGGGACGGCCACGAGCAGCGCCGTGGCCCCGACGGCCACGACCAGCACGCCCGCCACCGCGAACGCGGGCACCGGCCGGAGCCATCGCCCCAGCCATCCGAAGAACCCGGACTCCCGCACCGGCGTGCCGAGGCGCGAGCGCACGCGCTCCCACAGATCGCGCGGCGCGGGCGCTCGCGCCGCCTCCCGGCGGAGGTGCGCCGTCAGCGCCTCTTCGAGCTCGTCGTGTGTGTCTCCGCGCTCCGTCATCACCGCTCCCCCACCACCTCACGCAGCTGCGCCAATGCCCGGTGCAGCCGCGACTTCACCGTCCCCTCACGCCACCCCAGCACGCCCGCGATCTCCGGCACCGACAGCTCCGAGAAGTACCGGAGCACGACGACGCGCCGGTGCTCCCCCGACAGGGCCGCGAGCCCTCGGCCGACGGCGTCGGCGGCGTCCACCTGGGCCTCCGCCGGGTCCTCGGCCCCCGGCTCGTTCGCCTCCTCGATGGGAACCGAGGGAAGGGAGCGCCGCCGCTGGAGCGCGAGTACCCGGTTGATGAGGATGCGGACGAGCCACGGCTTGACCGGCCGGCCCAGCCGGAATCCAGGCATGCCCTGCCATGCGTCGATCAAGGCGTCCTGCACGGCGTCGTCGGCGGCCGCCGCGTTCCTGGTCATCAGGTACGCGGTGCCGTGCAGCGTGTCGCCGTAGCGCTCGACCAGGTACCGGAACGCGTCCGGGTCCCCGGCCTGGCACCGCCGGACCGCCTCCTGCTCGCCCGTCGGATCCATCGCTTCCTTGCTCATTCAGGCGCCTTCACAACAGAGTATGCGTGGTGAGCGCGAATCGTTCCCGCGCCATGCCATCTCCAGAGAGCGGCCATCGTAAGACGCGCGGCTCGCGGCGGAAGTTCCCCCAGCATCCAGGGGCCGGCCCGTCGAGGTGTAGGGGCGCGATTCATCGCGCCCACGGGCGCCATCGACTGCGCCAAAGGGCGGGCTGCATCCTGGTCAGAAGCGTCCACCGGGGAACACCCCCGATGTCGGGGTTACGGACACGTCACCCGCCGCTGGCTTGATCACCCCTCCCTGGCCAGAGGGCTTGCCTCAAGACCCGCTGTCGGGCACCGGACGGGGAGTGCAGAGGGGCCTAACCCCTCTGCGTCAGAAGCATCCATCGGGGAACACCCCCGATGTCGGGGTTACGGACATGTCACCCGCCGGCTGGCTTGATCACTCCTCCCTGGCCAGAGGGCTTGCCTCAACACCCCCTCGCCGGGCACCGGACGGGGAGTGCAGAGGGGTTAGGCCCCTCTGCCGGGGGCGCGGGGGTGTCCCCCGCATCCAAGTTTTCCACCCCCTTCCTGGCGAGGAAGGGGGACGGGGGGATGGTCGAAAGGGTTGCGGGGCGCCGACCCCACATGGGCGGGAGTACGGGTTTGAGGCAGGCCCGTGAGGGCGCACGCCGTGCGCCCCTACGATATGGTTGCGCCATGGACAAAAAACCACTCGGCCGCACCGGCGTGGACATCCCCGAGATCGGCATGGGCGCCTGGAACTACCAGGGCGACCCAGCCATCATGCGCCGCGCCCTCGAGCTCGGCTCCTTCCTCATCGACACCGCGGAGAACTACGGCACCGAGCCCCAGGTCGGCCGCGCGGTCGGGGGCAACCGCGACGACTACTTCATCGCCACCAAGGTCTCGCCCGAGCACTTCAGTTATAACGACGTGCTCGCGGCGGCCGAGCGCAGCCTGAAGGCGCTCGGCACCGACCACATCGACCTCTACCAGCTGCACGCGCCGAGCCCCCACGTCCCGATCCAAGAGACGATGCGCGCGATGGACCACCTCGTCGCCGCGGGCAAGGTGCGCTTCGTCGGCGTCAGCAACTTCTCGGTCGAGGAGCTCCGGGAGGCCGACGAGGCGCTCGGCTCCGGGAGCGTCGTCGAGAACCAGATCAAGTACAGCCTGTTCGACCGGGAGTTCGCCGAATCGGTGATCCCCTACTGCGAGGAGCACGGCGTCACCGTCCTCGCGTACAGCTCGCTGGAGCACGGCCGGTTCGCGGACGAGCTGAGCGGGAACGAGGCGCTGAGCGAGGCTATGGACCGCGTCTGCGCCGAGACCGCCAAGACCCCCGCGCAGGTCATCCTGAACTGGGTGCTGCGCTCCCCCGCGGTCGTCACCATCCCGCAGACGAACCGCGTCGAGCGCGTCGCCGAGAACTGCGCCGCCTCCGGCTGGCGCCTGAGCGACGAGCAGCACGCCGCCCTCGCCGAGGCCGCAGGCGCCAGCCGCTCGTCGCACTGGTGGCGCTAGGGCGGCTCAGCGCGGGCTGCGTGCTATCCTCGCGGACGCCATGGCCACGGAGAGCAGCCTCCCGGACCCCGCGCGCGTCGGCGCCATCATCGCCTCGGCGGGCGCGAGCTCGCGCATGGACGGCGTCGACAAGACGCTCATTCCGCTCGGCGGCGAGCCGCTGATCGCCCGGACCGTCGAAGTTTTCGAGCGCAGCCCGCACGTCGGCAGCATCGTGCTGATGGTCGCGGAGCACAACGTCGAGGCCGTGCGCAAGCTCGCCGCCGAGCGCGGCTGGACGAAGCTCGCCGGCGTCTTCGCCGGTGGCGAGCGGCGCCAGGACACCGTGCGCCTCGGCCTCGCGGCGCTCCCGGCCTGCGACTGGGTCGTCGTGCACGACGGCGCCCGGCCGCTGGTGGGCGCCGCGCTCATCGCCGGCGGGCTGGCCGCGGCTGGCCCGACCGGGGCCGCGGTCCCCGGCCTCCCGGCCGCCGAGACCATCAAGCGAGTCGCCGCCGACGGCCATGTGATCGAGACGCTCGATCGCGCCGCGCTCGTCATCGCGCAGACGCCGCAGGTCTTCCGGCGCGACCTGTTGGAGCGCGCGCACCGGGAGGTGTCGGACGACGTGACGGACGATGCGGCCATGGTGGAGCGGCTCGGCCTCGTGGTCCGCGTCTTCGCCGGCGACCCCGCGAACGTGAAGGTCACGACGCGCACGGACCTGGCGGTCGCGGAGGCGCTGCTCGCGGCCGCGCGGGAGCGGGCCGGGGCATGAGCACGCGCTTCGGCATCGGCTACGACGCGCACCCGTTCGGGGCCGGCCGGCGCCTCGTGCTCGCCGGGGTGGAAGTCGCCTTCGAGCGCGGCCTCTCGGGCCACAGCGACGGCGACGTGGCGACGCACGCCATCATCGACGCGCTGCTCGGCGCGGCGGCTCTCGGCGACATCGGCACGCGCTTCCCCCCGGATGATCCGTCGGTGCCGGAGGGCATATCGAGCATCGTGCTGCTGGAGCGCACCGCCGCGCTCGTGCGTGATGCCGGATGGCTCATCGAGAACGTCGATGCTACAATCGTCGCCGAGCGTCCGCACCTCGCGGAGCACATAACGGCCATGCGGAGCGCTATCGCTCTGGCCCTGGGGACGGACGCCGGGCGCGTGAGCATCAAGGCCACTTCCGAGGACGGCATGGGTTTTTCAGGCTCCGGCGAGGGGATCTCCGCCATCGCCGTCGCCTCGATCGCTTCGGCTGCTGGCACTTCGGCGACGGGCCGATGAAACTCTCCGACACCCTGACCGGCGAGAAGCGCGACTTCGTCCCCTTGGACGGAACGGTCCGGATGTACGTCTGCGGCATCACGCCGTATGCCTCCGCGCACGTCGGCCACGCGATGAGCTACATCGTCTTCGATGTCCTCCACCGGTACCTCGAGTTCAAGGGCTACGAAGTCCGCTACGTCCAGAACTTCACGGACATCGAGGACAAGCTCATCGCCCGCGCCGCCGCCGAGTCCACCACCGTCGAGGAGCTGGCCGAGCGGCATATCGCCGAGTACTTCGAGGACATGGCGGCCCTCAACGTGCTGGATGCCGACGTGTACCCGCGTGCGACCCAGGAGATACCCAAGATCCTCGAAGTGATCTCGGTGCTGATCGAGAAGGGGTTCGCCTACCCATCGAGCGGCGACGTCTACTTCCGCGTGCGCAAGTCGCCCGCCTACGGGAAGCTGAGCCACCGCTCGCTCGACGCGATGCGTGCGGGAGCGCGCGTCGAGCCGGGGGTCGAGAAGGAGCACCCCATGGACTTCGCGCTGTGGAAGGCCGCGAAGCCCGGCGAGCCGTCGTGGGACAGCCCGTGGGGCCCTGGGCGGCCCGGCTGGCACATCGAGTGCTCGGCCATGGCGCTCCGCTACCTGGGCGACTCCATCGACATCCACGGCGGTGGGCAGGACCTCGTCTTCCCGCACCACGAGAACGAGATCGCGCAGAGCGAGGCCTTCTCCGGCGCGGAGCCGTTCGCCCGCTTCTGGGTGCACAACGGATTGCTCCACCTCGACGCGGAGAAGATGAGCAAGTCGCTCGGCAACCTCGTGACCATCCGCGACGCGCTGGCGAAGTACTCGTCCGATGCCATCCGCGTGAGCGTGCTGAACGCCCACTACCGCGGCCCCGGCTACTACTCGGACGAGGCGCTGGCCGGCGCCGAGCGGGCCGCCGCGCGGCTGCGCCAGGCCGTATCCGTGCGCGCCCCGGGGGGCGTGTCCGGGGAGCGTCTCGACCCATCGGCGCACCGCGAGCGCTTCATCGCCGCGATGGACGACGACTTGAACACGCCGCAGGCCCTCGCCGTGCTCTTCGACTTGGCCCGCGACATGAACCGCGACGCGGAGGCCGGGCGCGACGTTGCCGACGCCCGCTCGACGCTGCTCGAGCTCGGGCGCGAGGTCCTGGGCCTGAGGATCGAGGAGCGCGAGGCCGCCGTCGACGACGAGCTCGCCGCCCGCGTGCAGACGCTCGTGGACCGGCGCAGCGAGCTGCGCGCCGCCAAGCGGTTCGCGGAGGCCGACGCCGCGCGCGACAAGCTTTCGGCCCTCGGCGTCACGCTGACCGACTCGACGGAGGGCACGACGTGGGCGCTGGGGAGCCCGAGCTAGGCCATTGCGTACTCGCCGGGAACCCAGCTTGTTGAGAGTGGCCATGAACGGATTCTGGAGTGCGCTCCTCCCACCTCCTGAAGTCATCAAGACCAGAGAACGGCGCGATGTCTCTCGGTTGGTTCGAGCGCTAAAGCATGCTGATGCATATGAGCGCGAATGGGCGGCCAGGGCCCTTGGTGAGCTGCGGGCTGTTGAGGGCGTCGGTCCACTGACACGCGTCGTTGACATGGACCCCGGCTCGACGGTTGGCCGCTCAATACGCGCAGCAGCAGCAGTGTCCTTGGGGAAAATCGGCGACGCTAGAGCCATTCCAATCCTCGGCAAGTTGCTTGCCACTGGTGCTTCTGACGAAGCAGAGCAGGCGGCCACCGCTTTGGGGAACATTCACCATCTCGATGCGGTCGCTACACTGATCCGCGGGCTAGGAAGCGGGAGCTGGACCGTACGCAAGGCGACGGTGATTGCCTTGAGCGCCAGTGGGGAGCAGCAGGCTCTTGAACCACTCATGAACTTGGTCAAGTCCGAACCGGTTGAAGGGGTTGCTGAGGTTGCCGTAAATGCGGTGGGAGCGATAGGCAATCGGCGGGTAACTGACTTCCTCTTGACGACCTTAGTCGACGACGACAGGTATGGGCTTCAACAGGCTGCCATGCAGGGGCTTGCTGAGATGGGTGGTCCGCAGGTCGAGGGGGAGATGTTAGACATCTTCTACGCGGGCGGCCCACGAATAGGACAGAGGCTTCAGCGCGCGCGTCAGGACTCGGAGGGAAAGGCGCCGGAGGAGCGCGCCGCTCAGCTATTCAGGGACGCCGAATGGATTTCAAACCAGCGTGCGCGTGCTGCAGAGGCGCTGGGGAAGATGAAGTGCTGGGCGGCTCTTGAGTCGCTCATAGCCGAACTCGATGAGCTGAATGGGGATGCGATTGTTCAGTCCGGAGCGGCTCGCGGCCTCGGGCATCTTGGGCATCCTAGTGCGATTGGCGTCCTGACGAAGGTGATTGAGACTTTCGAAGGGCCAGATTCAAGCGATGTCCGACGTGCGGCCGCCGCCGCCCTCGGGAAGCTGAGCAACCCCGATGCAGTTGTTGCCTTGACCGAACGCCTCGCACGATCAGGAGAGGATGCCCAGGTATTGGAACGGGAGGCCATCGTTCGCGCTTTGGGCGAGATTGGTCACGCAACCGGCTTTAAGGCGGTCAAGTCTGCTCTGCAAGATGCGTCGCTGCGGGTTCGAATGTCAGCGGTACAAGGGATGGCACGCTTCAAGCATCATCCGGAAGCGGTCGAATCACTCATCAGCATTGTTGCCTACCGCTTGAGTCCTGAGGCTTCCGCTGCTGTATCCGAGTGGGCCAAAGGGAGTTCAGCGCGGGATCTATCCGACGCCCCACGTATCCCCAAGAACGTGCCCGATGACGCCATGATGGCCTTAGCAGCCAAGGCTCTCGGTGAGATCGGCGACGCCCGGGCCATTCCACCTCTAGTGGAAGCCATATCGGGTTCCAACTCTTTCGCCGTGCAAGGGGAAGCTGCTATCGCGCTTGGGCGTCTGAGAGCACGAGAAGCGGTAAACGGGCTCATGTCGATTCTGCACTCTGACACGTTGCACCAATACCTAGGCGCACCTGTGGCGGAGGCACTAGGCCGAATCGGCGACCCCAAGGCGATCCCCGCGCTTCAGGACGCGCTACGATCCTTGAATTGGGGCACACATCAAGCGGCGGCTAAGGCATTGGATATGTTGGGACACCCGCCATCAACGGGCTATCGAGGCTGAGCGTTCACGATTCGCGACCAGATGACTGGCTCGTTTCTGCAAACAGCCAGTGACCTCTGTTTACCTATTACCGCCCAGAGGGTTCACATGCGCCCCAGCCGCACGACCACCGCATCGCCGATGCCGGCCGCAAGCTCCCGCGCCGCGCTGCCGTTCGGCACCGCTACCTCCAGCCAGCCGCCGCTGCCGATGACCGCGACCAGCGGCCCCTCTCCCTGGAACGACGTCGAGAGGCCCGCGACCTCGCGTCCGCCGATGCCGACCGTGAGCGCGCCGCCCGCTCCGGCCAGCAGCGCCTCGGGGATGTTCGTGACGAGGTTGCCGTAGCGGTCGACGTGCTGCACGCAGCCCTCGATCCGCCCATCGCGCGCGGTGGCCGTGGGCACGGCGAAGGCCGTGACGTGCGTGAGCCGCGGT
>JADFRC010000100.1 GCA_022561455.1 Chloroflexota bacterium
GACGGCTTCGCTCACCGTGGCCGGCTGCTCGCCACGCTCGATCAGCTCATGCAGGTGATCGGGCGCGAGGCGCGGCTGAAGGACTCCGGCCAGTCGACCATGTTCGATATGTTCGGCGACTCGGTGCCAACGCCGCTGGCGCAGATCGAGCTGGTCGACGCCCCCGAGCCGGCCGAGCGGGAGCGCGCGCTGTGGGAGCGCGAGCTGCTCGGCGTCTCGCTCAGCTCGCGGCCGCTGGACCCGAAGTACGCTCCGGCGGAGGCGATCCTCTCCAAGGAGCAGCTCGAAGCCGAGCAGGAGAACACGAAGGTCATGCTGGTGGGGCAGGTCTCGAGCGTCCGCCTCCAGCTGGACAAGCAGGGGCGGCGCATCGCCTTCGTCAGCCTGGAGATCTTCGACGGCTCCCGGGTCGACGTCGCGGTGTGGTCGAGCGCGTACGAGCGCACGGCGGCGTTGTGGGTGGAGGGCGCGGCCGTTCAGCTCCGCGGCCCGGTGCGCCGCCGCAACGACGAAGTCTCGGTCCACTGCGACGAAGCCTCGCTCTACGAGATCCCGGCTGCGGACGAGGGCGTCGAGCCGGCGGCTTCGGCCGCTCCGGAGCTGGCGCCGCGCGCGAGGGAGTGGGAGCCGGAACCTGCACCCCCGCAGGCGGCCAAGCCGTCAAGCACCGAGGCCGCGCCCGTCCCCGCGGCTCCGCCAGCCCACAGCGGTGCGCTTGCGGACCAAGCCGCCGCCGCGCCGCCCGGCGCCAACGGCCAGGGCCCGACGCCGCCCCGGCGCAAGCTGCTGGTCAACCTGACGGAGACGGAGCGGCCGCAGGAGGACACATACCTGCTGCGGACGGTGATGGAAGCTTTGTTGGACTACCCAGGGACCGACGGCGTGGACCTGCTCATCTGGAGCGAGGGGAAGCGCTGGCGCCTCGAGATGCCCATCGTGACCACCGGCTACTGCGACGACCTCGCGGCGCGTCTCGATGAGATCCTCGGGCACGACGCCGTCACCATCGAAGAGACGCCCGTCCTCAGCGGGCCTTAGGGCCTCAGCGGGACCTAGCGCCTCAGCGGCATCGAGCCTCGCCGCGCGCCGGCCTCCAGCTCGAGCAGCCGCGCCTTGAGCGGCAGCCCGCCTCCGCCGAAGCCGTGCAGCGCACCGTCGCTGCCGATGACGCGATGGCACGGCACCACCAGCGGCACGCGGTTGCGCGCCATCGCCTGGCCCGCGCCGCGCGCCGCCTTCGCGTTCCCGGCCTGCTCGGCGAGCCATCGGTAGCTCCGCGTCTCGCCGGGGGGGATGCTCCGGCAGGCCTCCCACGCGCGCCGGAAGAACGCGCTCGCCCCGCCCAGGTCCAGGCGCACGTCCCACCGGTCGAGCTCCCCGCGGAAGTACGCGTCGAGTTGTGCCGAGAAGTCCTCGAACGCGCCTTCGCGCCGCTCGGGCAGCGGCTCGTCCATGAGGTCCGAGAGGTGCTCCAGCGCGGCGATGGGAGTGGGCTCGGGCAACGAGGCGTACCGGATCCCTGCGGACGAGCCGACGACGCCGACCCATCCCCAGCTGGTCTCGATCAGGTCGTGGTGGAGGTCCAAGGCGATGGCTCCTCTTCCGCCCCGCGGGCGTCGGACGGAGACCACCATACACCGTGACTCAGGGCACTAGGCAGCGCGCCGCTTGGCAGTCCTGCTGCCCTTGGGGACGGCCCTGCGCGGCGCGACGGGCGCGGTCTCTGCCGCTGCCGGTGCGGCCGTGCGGAAGCGGAGGGCCTCGGTGTACATCTGCTGTGCCTCGAGCTCCGCCTGGACGGCGGACTGCATCTTCTCGACGGCGCGCAGGGCCTGACGGACCTCGTCCTCCATGCGCTCTTTCTGCTCGGCGACGTCAGCCGCGGCCTCGCGCTGGGCCTGGTCCTTGAGCGTCGTGGTGTCCGCCGCGGCTTGCGCTTCGGCGGTCCGGCGGTACGCATCGGCCTCCGCACGCAACGTACCGGCGTAGGTGCTGGCGTCGGAGCGAACGCCGTCGGCGTGGTCGTCGGCCTCGGTGCGCGCCGACGCTGCGTATGCGTCGGCATCGGCGCGGACGGTGGCGGCACGCGCCAGCTCGGCGCGTGCGGCATCGTAGGTCTCCTCGGCGTCGGCGCGCAGCTTGCGGGCGTCGTCGTAGTCCGCCTCCGCCTTGGCGCGGGCTTCGGCGCAGAAGGCCTCCGTCTGCTCGAGGGTCTGGCGTTGGACCTCGTCGCGGTACTTCGCGGCTTCCTGCTTCATGGCCCGCGCGTGGTCGAGCTTCCGGTCGGCGTCCTGGCTGTAGACCATCGCGCGAGCGAGCATGCCGGGGAGTGGCGCGCCGTCGTCGGCGGAAGAAGCCGCGAGCATGGTCCGGATGTCGTACATGCTGCCGTTGGTCCGTTGCTTGTTTGGTGTTGTCATCCCCCCAATCGTATGGAGTTACCCTGCGCATGGGGGGGTGCGGACACCCAATCCGCGTGGGGGTCTGCCCTAGTGGCCCAGCCGGCGGCGCCGCACCAGGTAGAGGAGTGAGAGCACGCCGGCGCCGGATGCGATCACGACGGCGATGACGGCTACCGAGGCACGGCTGTCTCCGGGCCGAGCTTGGGGGGCGGGCGGAAGCGCGCTCACGGCGGTCGGCGTTGGCGGATCAGCCTGCGTCGGCGTTGGCATGGGGGTGGCCGGCGGCGCAACCGGGTCGCCGGCGAAGCGGTACACGCCGCCGTCGAAGCCCAAGACGTAGAGCTCGCCGCGCGAATCGGTGCCGAACGAGGAGACCTGGAAGGGCGCTTGCAGCAGCTGCACGGGCCCGCTCACGCCCAAGTCGGTGTGCCGGAACCCCCAGATGCGGCCCGTGCAGAAATCGGCGTAGACATAAACGCCCGAGAGCGCGGGCACGGCGGCTCCGCGGTACACGTACCCACCCGTCACCGAGCACCCGAGGCCGTGGCCGTACTCGACGACCGGCGGCTCGAGCCCGGAGCGGTCGCAGTCCGCCGTGAGGAAGCAGTTCGTGCCCTCCATCGTGTTCCAGCCGTAGTTCCGGCCGGGCAGGACCAGGTCGATCTCCTCCCTGTCGGCCTGGCCGACGTCGGCCGCCCACAGGTCCCCGGTCGCCGGATCGAACGAGAACCGCCACGGGTTCCGCAGCCCGTACGCCCATATCTCCTCTCGCGCACCGGCCACGCCCACGAAGGGGTTGTCCGGCGGGACCCGGTAGGGCGCCCCCGCGCTCGCACCCTGGACGTCGATGCGCAGGATCGAGCCGAGGAGCGTGCCGAGGTCCTGCCCGTTCCCCCGAGGGTCGCCGCCCGACCCGCCGTCGCCCAAGCCCACGTAGAGGAAGCCGTCCGGGCCGAATGCGATCATGCCGCCGTTGTGGTTCGAGAAGGGCTGCGGGACCTCGAGGAGCACGAGCTCCGAGGTGGCGTCGGCCGCATCGGGGTTCCCGGACACGGAGAATCGCGAGAGCACGGAGCGGCGGGGGCCCGCAGCGCTGTAGTAGACGTAGAAGTAGCCGTTGGAGGCGAAGCCGGGGTCGAAAGCGAGGCCGAGGAGCCCCTCCTCCCGGCGCGCGCGGCTCACGCGGGCCGTGATGTCGAGGAACACGCCGTGGTCCGTACGGGGTGCGGTCGAGGCCAGTACGTGGACGACGCCGCGCTGCTCGACGACGAAGGCCCGGCCGGAGCCGTCGCCGGCAGCAGTGAGGAAGACGGGCTCGTCGAAGGCGATGTCCGCGAAGACGCGCTCGAGCTCGACCGGCCCGATGGCCTGGAAAGGTGCGCCCGCGGACACGACTGATGCCCACAAGAGTAGCGTCAGTGCGAGCAGACCGCGGCGCGGCACCATGGGGGCTGAGGGCTAGCGGTCGTCGCCGCCGCGGCGGCCGAACCCGAAGCGCCTGAGGAATCCGGGGAGCTCGATGCGGGGCTCCGGCGCCTCCTCGACCAGCGGCGTGGGCGTGCCCTCGGCCAGGGAGTCCTCGACCAGCTGCTCCAGCGACTGCTCTGCTTCGCCGGTGCCCTGCGGCAGGCCGGTGGCGATGACGGTGATGCGGACCTCGTCTTCCATCTTGGGGTCCGTGACCATGCCGAAGATGATGTTCGCCTCGGGGTCGACCATCTTGCCGATGAAGTCGGCGGACTCCTGGACCTCCTGGATCGTCAGGTCCGTGCCGCCGGTGATGTTGAGCAGGACGCGCGTCGCGCCCTCGATCGGCACGTCGAGGAGCGGGCTCGCCATGGCTTCCTTCGCGGCATCGGTCGCGCGGTTCTCGCCGCGGCCGTGGCCGATGGCCATCCAGGCGGGGCCGGAGCCCATCATCACCGTCCGCACGTCGGCGAAGTCCAAGTTGATGTCGCCGGTGATGGTGACGAGCTCCGCGATGGACTGCACCCCCTGGCGCAGCACGTCGTCGGCGATGCGGAAGGCGTTCTCGGCGGTCATGCCGGCGTCCGCGATGGCGACGAGCCGGTCGTTGGGGATCATGATGAGCGTATCCACGTGAGGGCGGAGCTTGGCGATGCCCTGCTCGGCCTGGTAGATGCGCCGGTAGCCCTCGAACGAGAACGGCTTGGTGACGGTGGCGATGGTGAGCGCGCCCAAGGAGCGTGCGATCTCCGCGATCAGCGGCGCGGCGCCGGTCCCCGTCCCGCCGCCCATGCCGCAGGTGATGAAGACCAGGTCTGTCCCGGCCAGCAGGTCGTAGAGCTCCTCGCGTGACTCCTCGGCGGCCTCGTAGCCCAGCTCGGGGTCGCCGCCGACGCCGAGCCCGCGCGTGAGCCGCTGGCCGAGGCGGAGCTTGTCGGGCACGTCGATGTGCAGCAGGTGCTGCGCATCGGTGTTGACGGCGACGTACTCGACGCCGGCCATGCGCTGACGGTACATGCGGGCCACCGCGTTGGAGCCGCCTCCGCCGACGCCGATGACCTTGATCCGGGCCACGCCCACGGGCTGGCCGGGCGGGTGCGGGATGGGGGCGGTGATGGGAGCAGCGGGCCGCGCCTCCGTGCCGTCTTCGGCGCTCGCATCCAGAGCTTCGGCGGCCGCCGCGGCCGGTGCCGCCGGCAGCTCGTCGGTTGGCGCACCGGCGCGCTCGCGTCCCTCCAGGATCTGCATCAGCCGCACCCAGGTGCTGGACGGGAACTCGGAAGGCTTCAGCAACCCCTGTTCCAGCATCGCCAGCTGCTCGTAGGGGACCTGGAGCCGGTGGGCCAGGTCGCTGAGATCGTTGCCGGAGCGGTAGCGGAGCTCGCGGAGGTAGAGGCCGAACCGGCTCATCTCGGTCGGCGGCTCGCCGCGCATGGCCAGCCAGCGCTCGGCGGCGTCCATGGCGAAGCGCACCCAGGCGCCGCGGCCTACCGAGAGGGTGTTATCTGGCCCGCCGGTGGTCATCCTTCTGGCTCCTCGCCGAAGCGCACCATCACATCGGCCGTCTCGCGCCTGCCCAACCCGGACTGCTCGCAGAAGGTGCGGAACCGGTCCTTGGCGCGGTTGAGGCGCATCGTGATCGCCCGCGTGTTGGCCGCGTCCAGCATCACTGCCATCTCCTCGGGAGAGCTCTTGAGCAGATAGCGCAGGCGCAGTGCGAAGGCGTCGCGAGGGAACTGCTTCTCGAACCCCTGCCAGATGCCGTCGGCGGACCCGAAGAACTCCAGCGCTTCGGCGTCGGGTGTCGCCGCGCTCTCGACGGGGGCCACCGGGGACTCGGGGGTGCGAGGCTCCGCCGCCTGGCGTTGGGAGATGGCCCACAGCCGCTGGTAGCACTCCTCGACCTTGGCGATGTACCACTCGGCGACGGGCTGGCGGGCCCGGAATTCGGGGACCTCCACCAGCAGGGCCAGCAGGGCGTCGGAAGCGGCGTCGTCGCGCAGCCCCTCGGGGATCGTGGAGAGGCCCCACTTGTCGGGCTCCGCGTAGATGCGCTCGGCGAGCTCCGCCGTGAGGTTCCGCACCTCGCGCTGGTTGCCCTCGGCGCGCAGGCGGTCGTGGAACGGGTCGGACGCGTCGCGCAGGACGATCTGGAGCCGCTTGATGAGCTCGGAATCGGAGTGGTAGTTGGGATTCGTCGTCATGCGGTTGCCGCGCCCGCCCGGCAACGGCCAGGCGCGGCGATGATACCAGAAAACCAGCACGCCAGAACCGCGTCTGAGGCCACGCTCCGGCCGATTTCCGGCCCTAGCGGCCCCTCGCAGCTGCTGGCCCGCGGTGTGCGAATCGCCTTGATGGCCGCCGAACGCTGGTGATAACATAGGTCACCCTCGCCCGCACCGATGAGACCGGGCGCTGAGACAAGACCATGGCCATCCAAAAAAAGACAGACGACCGGCTCGAGGACCTCGACCGGCGCAAGCAAGAGGCCCACGGCGCGGGCGGCGCCGCCCGCATCGAGGCCCAGCACGCCAAGGGCAAGCTGACGGCCCGCGAGCGCCTCGCGATGCTGCTCGACCCCGGCTCCTTCGAGGAGCTCGACTCCTTCGTCCTCCACCGCTCCGTGGACTTCGGCACGGCCGACAAGAAGTATCCCGGCGACTCCGTCGTCACGGGATACGGCAAGGTCCAGGGCCGGACGGTTTATGTGTACTCCCAGGACTTCACCGTCTTCGGCGGGTCGCTCTCAGAAGCGACGGCCGAGAAGATATGCAAGGTCATGGACATGGCCATGCGGAACGGCGCGCCCATCATCGGCATCAACGACTCCGGTGGCGCGCGCATCCAGGAGGGCGTGGCCAGCCTCGGCGGCTACGGCGAGATCTTCATGCGCAACACGCTGGCATCCGGCGTCGTGCCGCAGATCTCCGCGATCTTGGGGCCGTCGGCTGGCGGGGCCGTCTACTCCCCCGCCATCACCGACTTCACGCTGATGGTCCGTGGCATCTCCCAGATGTTCATCACCGGCCCCGAGGTCGTCAAAGCCTCGATGGGCGAGGACGTAACCGCCGAGGAGCTCGGCGGTGCCGAGAGCCACGGGTCGCTCTCCGGCGTCTCCCACTTCACGCTCGAGTCCGAGGAGGAGTGTCTGGAGACGGTCCGGCACCTCCTGAGCTTCCTGCCGCAGAACAACCTGGACGACCCGCCGGCCGGCGACCAGGACGACGACCCGGAGCGCACGAGCCCGAAGCTGCGCTCGATCGTCCCGGACGACTCGGCGCACGCCTACGACATGCTCGATGTGATCGAGGAGGTCGTCGACCACGGCGAGTTCCTGAACGTCCAGCGCGACTTCGCGCCCAACATCATCGTCGGCTTCGGGCGGCTCAACGGCCGGAGCGTCGGCATCGTCGCCCAGCAGCCGTCGTATCTGGCGGGCGTCATCGACATCCGGGCGTCGGTGAAGGCCGCGCGCTTCGTCCGGTTCTGCGACGCCTTCAACATACCGATCATCACCTTCGTGGACGTGCCCGGCTACCTGCCCGGCAAGGAGCAGGAGCAGCAGGGCATCATCCGGCACGGCGCGAAGCTGCTCTATGCCTACGCCGAGGCGACGGTGCCCAAGATCACGATCGTCACGCGCAAGGC
>JADFRC010000101.1 GCA_022561455.1 Chloroflexota bacterium
GCGGCCGGTCGGCACGTACATGTCGATGCGCGGCCGATGGATGGAGCCGCCGTCGGCGAGGCCGCGGAAGGCGACGTCCTGGGAGTCGATGGCATCCGCGATCGTGAGCACGCTTCGGACGGTCTCGTTGTCGATGAAAAGCATGCTGCCCTCCGTATGACGCGAACGATGAGTGGCTAGCGGGACGGCGCCCCGGCGCCGGGAATCCTAGAGCACCTCGACGGGGTGCGCCACGAACGCCCCCCACTCATAGCCTCGGTCGTTCCACGGAACGGTGTCGGGAGCCGGCTGCGTGTGGCCTTCGGTGTCCGTCGCGCGCATGGTGATGGTGTGCGCTCCGGGCGTGGCGTCCCAGAGGAACTCCCAGCGGCAGCCAGCCGTCGGTATGTTCGGCTCTCGGATCTCCGCGGGCGCCCAGCTCCGCCCACCGTCGAGGCTGTAGTCCACCGCTGCGATCGCCCCGGTCCCGGACCAGGCGTGGCCACGGATGATGCGGGAGCCCGCTTGGAGGGTCGCCGGCCAGGCAAGGGCTATCGCGCTCCGCACGGGGGTGGTGGTCAAGACGGGGCCGAGGGCCGGGGGCTCCGGCGCGTAATCGGGCCCCGCGAGCACGTACTCGACCGTGTTGCGCTCGACGTAGATGGGCTCCTCCGATACGAAGATGGTGCCCACCCACTTGATGCTGTTGACCGCCACCCATCCGGGAACGATGACGCGGGCGGGGAAGCCGTGGTCCGGCGGCAGCACGTCGCCGTTCATGGCATAGGCCAGCAGCGTGTCGTCTTGCATGGCCTTGGCAACGGGCATCGGGCGCTCGACGCGTTTCTCGTCCAGTCCCGTGGGCATCACGTCCACCGCCGAGGGCTTGATCTGCGCGCGTTCCAAGATCTCGCGGAGCGCCACGCCGGTCCACTCGGCGACGCCGTAGGAGCCGAACCGCCACGGCCGGCCTTTCGCCTGCCTTTCCTGATACTCCTCGAAGAAGATCCTCGCGTTCCCGGCGCACTCCAGGTATCTGGTGGCCGACGTTGACGGCATGGCGAGGATGTCGTCGTAGGTGAGCTCCAATGGCTTCGCGACGCCCGGCCCCTCCACGCGGAGCCGCCACGTCTTGGCGTCGATGATCGGCGTGGCGGTGTGGTTGCGGATGAAGAAGAGGGACGCGGGGGTCAGATATCCCCGCCCGTACATGTTCTCCCAGCGGGTCTCCATGCAGACGTCGTGGGCGATGAAGAACTCCGGCGGGGTGGGCTTGACGTGGGTCCCCGGCGGCGTCGGCTTCGCTGTGGTCATGACTCCTCCCTAGACGATAAAAAGACGGCGGGCCTCTTGGAGACTCGCCGTCTTATCCGATGGTCCAGAAACGACAACAACACGTACATGTGCAGGAGCCGGGTGCGCGCTCGGGACAGTTAGCAGGCTGGCTTCGCATGAGGCTCCGACGACGGTGCGCCGCGTGGATGCGGGCCGCATCCTAGGTTTCGCAAGGGCGGGGTGTCAAGCTCAACCGTAGCCGGCCTCGACGCGCTCACCGGCGTGGCGCCGGGAGGCGATGCCGAGCGCTCGCGTGAGGGCGACCGCGACCATGTCCCGCCGGTATTCGGCCGAGCCGCGCACGTCGGAGAACGGCGTGAGCGCGGCCTGGACGAGGCGCGCGGCCTCGCCGGCCGCCGCTTCATCGAGCGTCCTGCCGGCGAGGAACGCCTCGGCCTCCGAGGCCCTGAACGGTACGCTCGCGGCCGCGCCCACGGCCACGGCTGCCGAGGCGCACGTGCCGTCGCCGGCCCAGCGCACCTGGACGGCGACCGTGGCCACGCCGGCATCGCCGACGCGGCGCGCGAGCTTGACGTACGCTCCGGTGGCGGCGGCGTCCTGCGCCGGGACGTCGATCGCGGTGATGAGCTCGTCGGGCCCGAGCACCGTCGAGAAGGCGTCCGTGAACAGCTCGGCGACGGGCACCTCCCGCTCGCCGCGCGCGCTCCCGATGCGCACGGAGGCGTCCAGCGCTTGGAGCACCGGGCCCCAGTCGCCCACCGGGTCGGCATGGGCCAGCGCACCCCCCATCGTGCCGAGGTTGCGCACCTGCACGTCGCCGATGACGCTTGCGCCGTCGTATAACAGCGCCAGTGGCGCGGGCCAGTCGCGGGCCTCGATCGCGGCGTGGGTGACGAGGCTGCCGATGCGCAGCGAGCCATCGTCCTCGACGCGCGCGAGGTCTTCGAGCCGGCCGATGTCGACGACCACGCGGGGGGTGGCGAGGCGCTGCTTCATGAGCGGCAGCAGGCTCTGGCCGCCGGCGAGGGGGCGGGCGTCGGCGCCGTGCTGCGCCAGGAGCTCCAGCGCGTGGCCGACGCTCTCGGGGCGGACGTACTCGAACGGCTGTGGGTACATGTTTAGTCGAAGACCCGCTCGGGGAGCCCGTTGATGAGCCGCCACACGCTCTCGGGGCCCAGTGGGAGGTCGCGCACGCGGACACCGAGCGGCTCGAGCGCGTCCTCGACCGCGCTGGCGATGGCGGCGGGCGACGGGATCGCGGCGCCTTCGCCGGCGGCCTTCTGCCCCAGCGGCGTGAAGGGCGACGGCATGCCACGGTGCTCGACCTCGATGCTGGGGGTGGTGAGCGTGGTCGACTTGCCGTAGTCGCGGAGCGTGCGCGTGAGGAGCTGGCCGTCGGAGCCGTACGCGAACGCCTCGCCGAGGGCGACGGAGATGCCGTGGGCGGCCGACCCGATGACCTGGCCCTCGACCACGCCGGGGTTGATGATCGTGCCGTTGTCGCCGACGACCAGGTAGCGCAGCACGTCGACGCGGCCGGTGGAGACGTCGACCTCCACGAGCGCCATGTGGACCGAGGCCGGGAAGGTGAACTGCGCGCGGACGCGCCGCTGCTCGTCGGGGACGGCGAAGGGCTGCGCGTGGGGGAAGCGGTACATGAAGGTGGTCTGGAGCCCCGGCTCCATGCCATCGGGCACGAGCACCGTGTTGTTGTAGGCGAGGCGCGCGAGCTCCACCAGGCCGGTTTTGCGCGCCGGGTCGGCCTTGGAGCGGACCACGCCGTCACTCTCGAACGAGAGCTCGTCCGCGGGCAGGCCCAAGACGCTCGCGGCGAGCGCGAGGAGCTTGTCGCGCAGCTGCGTCGCGGCGCCGTGCACGGCGCCGATCTCGTAGAGGTGGAAGTTGTTGCCGCTGTTGGTGGACGCGCCGCCCCAGGGGGATGCGGTCGTATCGAAGGTCGACGCGACCCGCACGCGCTCGGGCGGTATGCGCAGGACCTCCGCGACCACCTGGGCGGCCGTCGTTTCGTGGCCCTGCCCGGAGCTCGGCACACCCAGCGTCACGGTCACGGAGCCGCTGCGCTCGATGCGGAGCGTCGCGCCGCTGGTGCCGCCGGAGCCGGGGATGCCCTTGACGTCGGGCAGCAGCGCCAGGTCGCGCGAGAGGTTGCGTCCGCCCGGCTCGATGCCCATGGCGATGCCGATGCCCAGGTAGCGCCCGTCCGTGCGTGCGCGCGCTTGCTCCGCTTTGAGCTCGTCGTAGCCCATGCGCTCCGCCGCGGTGTGCAGCAGCCCTTCGTAGTCGCCGCTGTCGTAGATGTTGCCGCTGGGCGTCGTGTAGGGGAACGCGCCGGTGGGGACGACGTTCTTGAGGCGCACCTCCAGGCGGTCCATGCCGAGCTCCGCGGCGATGCGGTCCATGGTGCGCTCCCAGACGAAGCACATGGCCGGCTTGCCGATGCCACGGTTGGGGACGACCGGGCACTTGTTCGTGACGACCGCCGTTCCCTCAAGGGAGATCGCGCCCACCCGGTAGGTGTTGAAGAGGTTGTTGAGCTTGTTCGTGAAGTGGATCGTCGCCGTGGAGAGCGACCCGCCGACGTCGTCCACCTCGCGTACCCGAAGGCCGAGGACCGTGCCGTCGCGCTTGACCGCCGCCTCGACCTCGAACTCCTGGCCGCAGGCGTGGCCGCCGGCCATCAGGTGCTCGGTGCGGTCCTCGGCCCACTTGACCGGCTTCCCGCACCGCATGGACAGCAGGGCCGTGATGACGACGTATTTGCGGATCAGGTGGATCTTCTGCCCGAAGCTGCCGCCGATATCGGTGATGACGACGCGGACGTCGTCGATGCCGAGCGTCTCGCGGAGGGCGTCGTGGATGACCTCCGGCGCCTGGGCGTTGCACCAGACCGTCAGCGCTCCGGTGCCGCCCCCCTTTTCATAGGAGGCGACGCAGGCGAAGGGCTCCAAGGGCGTCGAGCTGTAGCGGTGCATGGAGAGCGTGTGGCGCACCACCACCTCGGCCTCGCGGAATGCGGCCTCGACGTCGCCGTAGCTGATGGCGTTGCGCCAGACCTCGTTCGAGCCGACCTCGTCGAAGAGCAGCGGGGCGCCGGGAGCCACCGCCTGAGCGGGCGAAGTCACCGCCTCCAACGTCTCGTACAGAACCTCGATCTCGCTCAGCGCGTCCTCGGCGGTGGCGCGGTCGCTCGCTGCGAGCGCGCAGACGGGCTCGCCGACGTAGCGCACCTTCCCAGCCGCCATCGCGTACTCCGGGACGTGCGTCCCGAGGCCGGAGGCGTAGCGCCCCGGCCGGAAGGGGCTGGTCAGCTCGACGTGCTCCGGCGAGGTGACGACGGCCTCCACGCCAGGATGCCGGGCCGCGCGCGAGCCGTCGGCGCTCAGGATGCGGGCGTGGGCGTGGGGGCTGCGGCCGATGACCGCGTGCAGCATCCCCGGGAGCTTGATGTCGTCGACGAAGGTGCCGCGGCCACGGACGAAGCGCGGTGCCTCCCGGCTCGGGGTCGGCTTGCCGACGTACGCGAAGGGGCCGGGCGACGTCATCGGCGCTCGCTCCCGGCGGGCGCACGCATGCGGCGGGCCGCATCGAGGACCGCACGGACGATCTGCACATACCCGGTGCACATGCATACGTTGCCCGCGAGCGCCCGGCGCACGTCCGCCTCGTCGGGGTCGGGGTTGCGGTCGAGCAGCGCGTGGGCGGCGAGCAGCATGCCGGGGGTGCAGTAGCCGCACTGCACGCCGTATGCGTCGACGAACGAGGCCTGCACGGCGTCGAGCTCGCCGCCGCGCCCGAGGCCCTCGACCGTGCGCACCGAGCGGCCGCCGGCCTGAACGGCGAGGACGAGGCACGACTTGACGAGCGCGCCGTCGAGGTGGACCGAGCAGGCGCCGCACTCGCCGACGACGCAGCCGACGTGGGTGCCGGTCAGGCCGAGGGTCTCGCGCAGGTAGGTGACGAGCAGCTCGCGCTCCTCGACCCAGTCGTCGCGCGGACGGCCGTTCACCTCGATCTGGACGTGGTGTTTCATGGACTCCAACCGCTGAGCGGGACCCCCATGCTAGCGTCCCGCCTTGTACTTGTCCCCGAGGGCCTCTTCCCAACGGAGGTAGTGCATCATCTCGGCCGGGGTGCGAGCAGTGCCCGTGGGCACGACGTCCTGGGGCGGGCTCGCGACGCCGGCGAGGCCGCCTTCCGCGGGCAGGCCAGCCTCGCGCCACGCGGCGAGGCCGCCGTCGAGCACGGAGACGCGCTCGTATCCAAGCTCGCGCAGCGTGGCCGCGGCCAGGCTCGACTGCACGCCGTCGGCGCAGGTCGTTACCACGGGGGTGCTCCTCGATTCCACGAGGCCGGCGACGCCGAGCTCGAGCCAGCCGCGCGCAAGCCAGCGGGCGCCGGGGGTGTGCGCTGCGCTGAAGTCGCGGCTGGTGCCGACGAACAGGACCGTGGGCGGCTGCGGCGATGCCAGGGCGTCTCGGAGCTCGACGGGCGAGACGGCGGGTACGTCCGACCGCGCCTGGGCGAGCCCGTCCGGAGCCGGCGACGGAAAGCCTGTTTCGAGTGCACGGCCCGCCGCGGCCCATGCCGTGGTGCCACCGTCCAGCATGGAGACGTGGGGCACGCCCATCTGGGCGAACCACGAGGCGGTCACCGCCGCTCTGATGATGCCGTCGCATGCGAATACGACGTGGCCGTGGCGCACGGCCATGACCTCGTCGGCACGCTGCACGGCCTGGCCGCCCGGGAACCACCGGAAGCCCGGGACGTGGCCCGCGGCGTACTCCTCGCGCGTCCGCGGGTCGATGAGGTAGACGTTCTGCGTGCCCGACGTGGCCATGAGCTCGGCCAGCCCGCCGGGCGAGAGGGAGCGCACGCCGTCTTCATCGGCGAGGGCTCGGGCGCGCCGAGCGGCGTCCTCGTTCTCCGCCGGGTGGGGCATCGCGGTGCGCGTCGAGCCGGTCTCCAGCTCATAACCGGCCATCGACCAGCCCATCGTCCCGTTCCGGAGGGCGTAGACGTTGGGCACGCCCATGCGCTGGAGCGTCCGGGCGCCGACGATGCTGCGGGTGCGCCCGGCGCAGTGCACGACCACCCGCGTGCGGCCGCCAAGGCTCAGACCAGCGGCGCGCAGCGCCAGCTCGCCGCCCGGCAGCGAGCGGCTGGTGGGGATCGTCGAGGCGGCGTGCTCCTCGGGGGTCCGCGCGTCGAGCAGCACCAACTCCTCGCCGCCGGCCAGCCAGGCGTGGAGCTCGTCCGGGGTCACTTCCGGCACGCCGTCCTGCTCGAAGAGGCGCTCGCCGAACTCCTTGCTCGGGACGTTGAGGCCCCACTCGGTCGGCAAGCCATCCGTGGTCCAGCGGTTGAGCCCGCCGTCGAGCACCGCTACGTCCGCGTAGCCCATGCGCTCAAGGGTCGCGGCGGCGAGCTTCGCGCGGGCGCCGTCGTCGTCGCAGACGACCATCCGTGTGCCGCTGAACGGAACGAGCGCACCTGCGCCGGTCTCGATGAGGCGCCGCGGGAGCCAGCAGGCGCCGGCGATGTGGGCGGCGTTGTACTCGCCCTGCTCCCGGACGTCGAGGAGGGCGTGGGGCTCGCCGCTCTGGAGCAGATCACGGAGGGGTTTGGGGGCGATCGTGGACGTCACGGGCGGGATTGTACTCGCGCTGCCGGCGCTGGCGCCGAGCCGACGGTCGGACCGGAATCAACCACCTAGTTGGCTTAGCCTGCGGGGTACCCATCCCTCGACGTCCCCGCATCGACCCGTTCAGCTAGCAACAGCTTGTTCGCCGCAGCCCACGGCTGGCCCAAACCATCGTGACAGCGACTAGCTTTAGCTTGTTCTGACGATCGTTGCCGCGCTCGTCAGCGGTGGTAGGTCTGGTGCCCCGCGGGCAGCTGCTGGGGGCAGCTTCCATCGCCAAAGGCTAGTGCGAGCTCGGCATCCGAGAGGAGTTTCAGGTAGACGAACGCTGATGGCGGAGCGGTGGGGTTCGGCCGCTGCTCGTAGCAGTGCTCCGACGTCACGAGCTTTGGGTCCACGTAGGTGGGCTGGCCGGCGTTGACCCGCAACGACCGCCCTTCGGCATTGACCCGAACCTGCTCATCGCTTGAGGTGCCCACCGCCAGCGCCCAGCCCGGTTCTGGCCCCACCACGGACTCCTTGACGAAGGGCTCACTGAACCAGCCGCCGGCGATGGTCCCAGGCACGTCGCGGTGTCGGA